>DATNBD010000179.1:0-6601 GCA_035572155.1 Rhodoferax sp. | reverse complement strand
AGCCAACGTCGCCGTCAAGCCAGCGCTGCAGGGCACGGATCATTCGCGGGGGCTTTCAGCCACTGACAGTTTCAAATCGGCCGCACCGGTTTTGCCCGCTCTTGCGCGGGGGCCAGGGGCAAAACCGGAATGGGTTCACTGCTTGATGGTGATCCACTTGAAGTCCATGATGTCGTCGGCGCGCTGCACCAGCGACACCTTCTTGCTCACGCCCCAGGCCAGATACTGCTGATGCAGCGGCAGCGAGCCGATGTCGTCGGCAAAGATCGTGAACGCCTGCTGGATCAACGCCTGGCGCTTCGCCTGGTCGGTTTCCGACTGGATCTGGTGTTCCAGTGCGTCCAGCTTGGGATTGCAATAGGAGCCCAGATTGAACTGGCCGGCCCCCGTCTTGGGGTCCGGGCACACCATCAGCGCATGCAGCGCATTGTCCGCATCATAGGTCGAGGGCGTCCAGCCGAGCATGTAGAAGCTCGTGTCGCGACGCAGCACCTTGGGAAAGTAGATCGCCTTGGGGTCGGCCTGCAGGTCGATCTTGACGTTGATGCGTGCCAGGTTCGCGGCCACCGCCTGGCAGACCTGGCTGTCGTTCACATAACGGTCGTTCGGGCAGTTCATCTTCACTTCGAAGCCGTTCGGATACCCGGCCTCGGCCATCAGCTTCTTCGCGGCTTCCACATCGTAGGGCAGGCGCTTGTCCTGCTCGGCGGTCCAGCCGTTGATGCCGGGGCCGACCATCAGCGCGGTCGGGCGCGACAGGCCGTGCATCACGGTGGACTTGATGCCGTCGATGTCGATCGCCTCATAGAACGCCTTGCGTACCCGGATGTCCTTGAACGGGTTCTTGCCCTTCACGTTCGAGTACAGCAACTGGTCGCGGCTTTGATCCATCCCCAGGAAGATCGTGCGCAGCTCGGGGCCGGTCAGCACCTTGTAATCACTGCTGGCATTCACCCGGGCAATGTCCTGCACCGGCACCGGCTCCATCACGTCCACCTGGCCCGACAGCAGGGCCGCCACGCGGGTCGCGGCGTTGCCGATCGGGGTGAACACCACCTTCTGCGCATTCCCCTCGATCTTGCCCCAGTAATGGTCGTTGCGCACCATCACCGTGCGCACGCCCGGCTGGCGCTCGGTCAGGCGGTATGGCCCGGTGCCGTTCTCCTTGAACGACGCGGCGTTTTCAATGCCCTTGCGCATGTCCACCGGTTTCACCGCGTTGTTCGTCTCGCACCACTTCTTGCTCATCATGTAGACGGTCGAAATGATGGACGGCAGGATCGGGTTCGGCGCCTTGGTCTCGACCTCGACCGTGTAGTCGTCGATCTTGCGCACGTCCTTGAAGTCGGAGGTGTAGCTCTTCATGTCGGAGCCGTCGGACTCCGCGCGCTGGAAGCTGAACAGCACGTCGTCGGCCGTGAACGGCGTGCCGTCGTGGAACTGCACGCCGTGGCGCAAATCGAAACGCCACACCGTGGGCGAGACCTGCTTCCAGCTGGTGGCCAGCGCCGGCGCCAGGCTCAGGTCCTTGTTGCGCCCGGTCAGGCCTTCGTACATGTTGCCGTCCACGGAAAGCTGCAGCGTCTCGTTCAGCGACATTGGGTCCATGGACACCGCATCACCCTGGTCCGCGACCCGCAGCGTCTGCGCGGATGCCACAAAACTCATAGCAGCCAATGCACAAGCGGCGCCGGCAACAAGCAGATTTTGTTTAAATTTCACGAAATACTCCTTGGGACAAGAAAGAAAGGTATCCGGATCAGGGCGCGGCCGCGGGCCGCACCGGCATGGACTGCTCCACCAGGCTGGCATGCAGCGCCGAGCCCAGCGGAAGAATGTCGTCGTTGAAGTCGTAGCGGCTGTTGTGCAGGAAGCAGCTGCCGACACCGTTCTCGGCGCCCTGCCCGACGCGCAGGTAGGCGCCGGGCTTGACCTGCAGCATGAACGAGAAGTCTTCCGCACCCATGCTCGGCTCCAGGTCGCGCACGACATGGTCGTCGCCGACCAGTGTCGCGGCGACATCGGCGGCGAATTCGGCCTCGTCGGCCGAGTTGATGGTGGCGGGGTACATGCGCTCGTACTTCACGCTGGCGGAGGCGCCAAAGCCCAGCGCCACCGCGCTGCACAGGTCGTGCAGGCGCTGCTCGACCATCGCCTGCACCTCGGAATTGAAGGTGCGCACCGTGCCCACCAGCGTGGCCTTGCCGGGAATCACGCTGAACGCGCCCATGTCGCCGGCCTGCATCGCGCACAGGCTGATCACCGCGCTGTCGATCGCCCGGACATTGCGCGCGACAATGCTTTGCACGGCGGTGATGATGTGCGCCGCCACCAGCACCGGGTCGATCGTCATGTACGGGTGCGCGCCGTGTCCGCCGCGGCCGGTGACCTCGATCGTGATGCGGTCCGCCGCCGCCATCATGGGCCCCGGGTTCACGCCCACCATGCCGGGCTTCATGGAAGGCCAGTTGTGCATGCCATACACGGCCTGTACCGGGAAGCGCTCGAACAGGCCGTCCTCGATCATCACGCGCGCACCGGCGAAACCTTCCTCGCCCGGCTGGAAAATCAACACGGCGGTGCCGTCGAAGTTGCGCGTTTCGGCCAGGTAGCGCGCCGCGCCTACCAGCATGGCGGTGTGGCCGTCGTGGCCGCAGCCATGCATCAGCCCGGTTTTGGCGGACTTCCAGCCGAAGTCGTTGGACTCGGTCATGGGCAGGGCATCCATGTCGGCGCGCAGGCCGATCATCTTGCCGCTGCCATGGCGCTTGCCGCGAATCAGCCCGACCAGTCCGGTCTTGCCGATCCGGGTGTGAACTTCGTCCACGCCGCACACGCGCAGGGCCTCCTGAATGCGGCCCACGGTGTAGACCTCTTCGAAGCCCAGTTCGGGGTGCGCGTGCAGGTCGCGGCGGAACGCGGTGAGTTCGGGATGGAATTCGGCGATGTGCGCAAAAGCGCGGCCATTCGCCTTCAAACGGGGTGCCAGCATCAATGTCCTCCGCCGTTGCCGACGCGCAGCCTGGGGTCTACCGCGAAGTACAGCAGATCGACCACCAGGTTGATGATCACGAAAATCAGCGCGATCAGGCACAGGTAGGCGGCCATCACCGGGATGTCCGCGAACGTGATGGCCTGGATGAACAGCAAGCCCATGCCGGGCCACTGGAACACGGTCTCGGTGATGATGGAAAAGGCGATCAGCCCGCCCAACTGCAACCCCGTGATGGTGATCACCGGCACCAGCGTGTTCTTGAGCGCGTGGCCGAAGTGAATGGCCCGGTCCGACAGGCCGCGTGCGCGCGCGAAACGGATGTAGTCGGTGCGCAGCACCTCGAGCATTTCGGCGCGCACCAGCCGCATGATCAGGGTGAGCTGGAACACCGCCAGCGTGATGGCCGGCAGCACCAGATGCATCCAGCCGTCCCGATTGAACAGGCCGCTGCTCCACCAGCCGAACTGGGTGACGTCACCACGCCCAAAACTGGGAAACCAGCCGAGCTCGACCGAGAAAAACAAAATCAAAAGAATGCCGATCAGGAAGGTCGGCAAGGAGACACCGAGCAGCGAAAACGTCATGAACAGCTGGCTCGTGAAACTGCCACGGCGCAGGGCGGCGTACACCCCCATGGGCACGCCCACCAGCAGCGCCAGCAGCGCCGACACCACGGACAGCTCCAGCGTGGCCGGAAAACGCTCGCCGATCAGGCGCGATACCTTCTGTCCCAAGCGCAGGCTCAGGCCAAAATTGCCCTGCACCGCATTCACCAGAAAATGCCAGAACTGCACGATGAAGGAGCGGTCCAGCCCCAGGTCGATGCGCAACTGCATGCGCTGTGCCGGCGTCGCGTCCTGCCCCAGCATAAGCTGAACCGGGTCGCCCACGTACTGGAACAGCATGAAGGCGATCAGGACCACCACGACCATCACGATCACGGCTTGAATCAGGCGGCGCAAAATGAAAGCGAGCATCAGGGGCAAACAAAATATCGGAGCATGCTAGCAGAGCACATGGTGCGCCGATACAGGGGTTTCCTTGAGGTGGCGCGTGAGTAGCACGCAAGGCGGCCGGCATAAAAAAAACCCCGCCGCGTTGCCGCAGCAGGGTTTTGGGTTCTACTTCTTGGCTGGCGACTCGCCAGTGTTGAATTAGAAGCTGGTCTTCACACCAATGTCGTAGCCGTTGCCGCTACCGTTCGCGTCAGCCAAACCGCTGCTGGAGCCGTTGCCGCCCGCGAAGGTCGCCAAGGCGCCCGTCTTGTTGTTGATGTGCGAGTACGTGGCATACAGCGCGGTGCGCTTGCTCAGGTTGTACACATAACCCACGGCGAACTGCTGGGAATGGCTGCCGATGGCGTCGTTCATCTTGCCATCAGCGAAGGACACGGGGATGTAGCCAGGGCCAGCCTGGATGGTCGCACCGAGTTCCCACGTCTTGAACTTCAGATTGCCGCCGGCCGAGCCGTTCTTGTTCTCGGCGTACAGCAGACTCACCGAGGCCGGGCCGAGGTTGTAGGAACCGCCGATGTTGGAGTACGTGAAGTCACCCTCTGCCTGGTTCTTTTCCTGTGCCAGCGACACTGCGACGTTCACCGGGCCATTCGCGTAGCCAAGGCGACCACCGAGGTAGTTGCCATCGCTCGAGCCAGCAGGCGGAGTCGTCGGGCTGACGGTGCCGCCCAGCGCGTAGGTGGCCGAGAAGTACACGCCGCTGCCAACTGCGAATTGACCGTTCGGCGCGAAGCCCCACCCGTAAGACACACCGTTGGCGGCGCGAACCATGTCGCCGGTACCGGTGACGCCGTTGCCGGGGTTCAGGTTCGCCAGGGTGATGTTGGAGCCGGAGCCGGCGCCCAAGGTGCCGAACGGATCGAACACGGTGTAGTTCCAGAACGTCGGGCTGTAGTCACGACCCAGACGCAATTCGCCGAAGTTGCCGGCCAGGCTCAAGGTGCTGCGACGGCCGAATTGCAATCCGCCGGCGTTGCCGTCTTGCGGCGTGACCTTGCCTTCCAACCAGAAGTTGGCCGACATGCCGCCGCCCAGGTCTTCCGTGCCACGGAAGCCGAGCTGATCGGACGACAGACCGCTGGAGGTCATCTTGGTAACGCTTTGGCCAGCACCGTTGGTGTAATGGCTGACGCCGAGGTCAACAACACCCCAGAGGGTCACGGACGACGCGGGGGCAGTTTGAGCAGAGGCCGCGCCAACAAAGGCGATGGCAGCCAGAGCTACTAGGGATTTTTTCATTTCGAGTTTCTCCAAGGTTAAACAGAGGGCACCGGCGATAGAGGTTCGGTTCCCCGGGCCAACCTCCTTTTGGGAAGTTGGGTCTATTGCACCAGACCCGGCGATGATGGGCAAAGGAATTCCCCAAAAAGTTGGCTCGAATGGGTCATTTCGTTGCAGGCACGCCACAACCCACAAAACCACCGTGGGAACCATGCAACACCACCCGCAACCAGCTCCCGCAACGTACACTTTGACACAGGCGCGCACCGCCTCGCGCCACGCTCCAAAGCACCGGAAAAGTACCGAATGGACCGACTACTCACGGCCGCAGATACCGCCCTGCGCACCCTGTTTGCCGCGCCGCGCGCCAGCCGGTCGTGCCCGGTGCTGCCGCTGGATGAAACGCAGCTCGATGGCGCGCAAAAGCGGCAATCCGGGGCGCTGATGCGCGTGAATCACGTGGGCGAAGTCTGCGCCCAGGCGCTGTATGCCTCGCAAGCCCTGGCCACGCGGGACGCCAGCCTGCGCCAGCATTTCGAGGCGGCGGCGCGCGAGGAAACGGACCATCTGGCCTGGACCCGGGGCCGGCTCGCCGAGCTCGGCGCGCGGCCTTCGCTGCTGAACCCGCTGTGGTACGCCGGCGCCTTTGCCATGGGGCTGGTGGCCGGGCGTCTCGGCAACCGCGTGAGTCTGGGGTTCGTGCTGGAGACCGAACGCCAGGTCGAGGCGCACCTGCAAAGCCATCTGGAGCGACTGCCCGCGGGCGATCACGCGTCACGGGCCATCGTAGTCCAGATGCGGGACGATGAGGCGCACCACGCGTCACAGGCGCAACGCGCGGGGGCACTGGAATTTCCGGCGCCGGCAAAAGCCTTGATGAAGGCCGCCGCCCGGGTCATGACGACAACGGCGCATTACATCTGATGCTGTCGTTCCCGCAAACCCCAGTCGTTCCCGCGCTGGTAGTCGTCATTCCCGCGCTGATAGTCGTCATTCCCGCGAAGGCGGGAATCCATTCCGGCACGTCCAGGCGCTACCGTGGATTCCCGCCTTCGCGGGAATGACAATGCTGCGGGAATGGCAAGAGCCGCGCAGGCATTACCCCTCCACCACCTCGAAGCTGGTGTCGATGGCGGCGGTCTTGCCGAGCATGACGCTGGCCGAGCAGTACTTGTCGTGGCTCATGGCAATGGCCCGCTCCACTGCCTGCGCCGGGATGCCTTTGCCAGTGACGGTGAAATGCATGTTGATGCGGGTGAACACCTTGGGGTCGACCTCGGCGCGCTCGGCACTGAGCTTGACGCTGCACCCGCGCACGTCGTGGCGGCCGCGCTTGAGGATCAGCACCACGTCATAGGCGGTGCAGCCA
>DATNBD010000178.1:0-6584 GCA_035572155.1 Rhodoferax sp. | reverse complement strand
CTTCATCGCTGGCGCTTGTCGATCACCCGCCTGGCCTTGCCCACGCTGCGCTCGATGCCGCCCTCGGCTTTCAGTTCGATCTCGACGCTGCTGCCCACGTACACCTTGATCTCGTGCTGCAGCAGTTCGGCACTGGCGCGCGCTTCCCGGCTTTCGGGTGTGATGCCGGGGCGGGTCTCGACCAGCACGGTCAGCGTGTCCAGCACGCCTTCACGCGTGAGCACGCACTGGTAGTGCGGCGCCAGCTCGGCACGTTTCAGGATCAGCTCCTCGATCTGGGTCGGGAACACGTTCACGCCGCGCACGATCATCATGTCGTCGCTGCGCCCGGTGATCTTCTCCATGCGGCGCATCGTGCGCGCGCTGCCGGGCAACAGGCGCGTGAGGTCGCGCGTGCGGTAGCGGATCACCGGCATCGCCTCCTTCGTGAGACTGGTGAACACCAGCTCGCCGTGCTGGCCGTCGGGCAGCACGGCGCCGGTCTCCGGGTCGATGATCTCGGGGTAAAAATGGTCCTCCCAGATCGTCGGGCCGTCCTTGGTCTCAACGCACTCGTTGGCCACACCCGGGCCGATCACTTCGGACAGGCCGTAGATGTCCACCGCGTCGATCGCCATGCGCTGCTCGATCGCGTGGCGCATCTCGTTGGTCCAGGGTTCGGCGCCGAAGATGCCGATGCGCAGGCTGAGTTCCTTCGGATCCAGTCCCATGCTCTCGACCTGCTCGCAGATCGCCAGCATGTAGCTTGGCGTGACCATGATGATGTCGGGCTGGAAGTCGCGGATCAGCTGGATCTGCTTCTCGGTCTGGCCGCCGCCGAACGGCACCACGGTCAGGCCCAGTTTTTCGGCGCCGTAATGCGCGCCCAGGCCGCCGGTGAACAGGCCATAGCCATAGCTCACATGCACCATGTCGCCGGGGCGCGCGCCGGACGCACGGATCGAGCGCGCGACCACCGCGGCCCAGGTGTCGATATCGCGCGCGGTGTAGCCAACCACGGTCGGTTTGCCGGTGGTGCCGCTGGAGGCGTGGATGCGCACCACCTGTTCGCGCGGCACCGCGAACATGCCGAACGGATAGTGCTCGCGCAAGTCGTGCTTGGTGGTGAAGGGGAACTTCGACAGATCTTCCAGGGTGCGGCAGTCATCCGGATGCACGCCGGCCGCGTCGAACTTCGCGCGGTACGCGGTCGAATTCGCATAGGCGTGGTGCAGCGTGGCCTGCAGGCGCCTCAGCTGCAATGCGCGCAGCTCATCGATGCTGGCTTTTTCGATAGCCTCCAAGGGAAAAGACTTGCCGTTATTCATCATGGCTCCTCGATCACATGGCCCTTGATCTGCGCGCTCTTGCCGCGGAACAGCGCAATCACCTCGCCGTGCTGGTTGCTCACCCGCATGTCGTAGATGCCGTGGCGACCCCGCAGCACCTGCTCGGTACCGTCGCAAGTGAGCACGTCGCCCTCGTGCGCCGGATGCAGAAACTCGATGCTGCAGCCCGCCGCCACGGTGTTCTGGTTGCGGCTGTTGCAGGCGAACGCGAACGTCGAATCGGCCAGCGTGAAGATGAAGCCGCCGTGGCAGATCTGGTGGCCGTTCAGGTGCAGCGGGCGCACCGCCATGCGCATCACGGCGTGGCCGGGCTCGCACAGCAGCAGTTCCATGCCCATGGTGTCTTTCGATGCCACATCGGCCGCAAACATCGCCGTGCCGACGCGCCGGGCCAGATCCTGCGCCTGTTCGGACGCATGGGCGGAGGCGGCATGCGCGCCCATCATTCGCCCTTGAACTGCGCCGGGCGCTTTTCCAGAAACGCCATCACGCCCTCGATGTAGTCGTGCGTGCGCCCGAGCGCGGATTGCGCGTCGCGCTCGGCATCGAGCTGTGCGTCGAAGCTGCGCGTGCCCGCCTCGCGCAGCAACAGGCGCGTGGCGACCAGCGCCTTGGTCGGCATCACGGCCAGGCGCTGCGCCAGCGCCGTGGCGGCGGCCACACAGTCGTCCGCCACATCCCAGATCAGGCCCCATTCCCTGGCTTGCGCGGCCGCCAGCTTGTCACCGGTCAGGGCCAGCGCCATGGCGCGCGCCAGCCCCAGCCGCTCCACCAGAAGCCAGCTGCCGCCGGCATCGGGAATCAAGCCGATCTTGCTGAACGCCTGGATGAAGCTCGCGCCGGGCGCGGCGATCGCGATGTCGCAAGTCATGGCCAGCGATGCGCCAGCGCCCGCCGCGACCCCGTTCACGGCGGCGATCGTGGGCATGCGCAGGCGCTGCAGGCGCCGCGCCGTGGGGTTAAACGCCTGCTCGATCACCGGGCCGGGGTTGGCGCGCTCGACCAGACCGGGGCCGGGCGCAAAGTCGAACTCGGACAGGTCCGCGCCCGCGCAGAAGCCGCGCCCGGCCCCCGTGATCACCAGCGCGCGGATCGCGGGGTTGGCCTCGGCACGGTCCAGCGCGGCCCACAGGTCGCGGTGCATCTGGCGCGTGAAACTGTTCAGCGACTGCGGGCGGTTCAGCGTGGCGACGGCAATGGCGCCCTGCTCACTGTACAAAACGGTGGATGGCGTGTTCGGTTCGGTCATGCGTATCTCCTGGAACGGAATCTACCATTAGCCGACCGATCGGTCGGTTAATGTTTTCCCTTGGTTATAGTCTGTCTATTGCAACAGAAAACCGGAGTTACCCATGAGCTACGAAATGATCACCGTCCGCACCGAAGGCGGCAAGGTCGGCGTCATCACCTTGAACCGCCCGAAACAGCTCAACGCGCTGAACAACCAGTTGATGGACGAACTGGGTCAGGCCCTGAAGGGCTTCGACGCCGACGCGGCGATCGGCTGCATGATCGTCACCGGCAGTGAAAAGGCCTTCGCGGCCGGCGCCGACATCGGGGCCATGGCCACCTATGGTTTCGCCGACGTCTACAAGGGCGACTACATCACGCGCAACTGGGAGCAGATCCGCAGCGTGCGCAAGCCGGTGATCGCCGCCGTGAGCGGCTTCGCACTCGGCGGCGGCTGCGAATTGGCGATGATGTGCGACTTCATCATCGCGGCCGACAACGCGCGCTTCGGCCAACCCGAGATCAAGCTCGGCATCATTCCCGGCGCGGGCGGCACGCAGCGGCTGCCGCGCGCGGTCGGCAAGGCCAAGGCCATGGACCTGGCGCTCACGGCCCGCATGATGGACGCGGTCGAGGCCGAGCGCGCCGGCCTGGTGAGCCGCGTGGTGGCGCTGGACAAACTGATGGACGAGGCGCTGGGCGCCGCGCTGATGATCTGCGACTACTCGCAGATTGCCGCGATGGCCGCCAAGGAATCGGTGAACCGCGCGTTCGAGAGCGGCCTGTCGGACGGCGTGATGTTCGAGCGCCGCCTGTTCCACGCGCTGTTCGCGACCGCCGATCAGAAGGAAGGCATGGACGCCTTCGTCAACAAGCGCAAGCCTGGGTTCAAAAATCAGTGAGTTGGCGCTCAGCCTGCACGATATAATGGAGGGCTCAGGCGCTTTAGCTCAGTCGGTTAGAGCGATGGAATCATAATCCACAGGTCCGCGGTTCGAATCCGTGAAGCGCCACCAATGCTGGCCCGTGATCGAAGGATCACGGGCTATTTTTTTATCCTCGGGGGCTACATATTTCCTTCGTTGGATGAATCCCTTGGTTGTTAACACGTCCGAACAAGCACCATCGACCAAAAGTAGAGGACCTCATGCGTTGTACCCTGATTGGCTCGCGTTATTTCGGGGCAACTGTACTCAACCAGTTGCTGGAAGACGGCCACGAGGTGGTTCGGGTGGTGGCAAATGCGCCAGATGATCGATTGGCACTGGCCGCAGCACAGTTGGGTTTACCCCTCAGCATTCTGGAAAGCCCACGCCGGGTTCCCGGCAGCGCGTTGAAAGAGGACTGCGACCTGATCGTGGCCGCGCACACGCATGCCTTTGTCATGCCCGAAGCCCTGGCGCGCGCGCGCATCGGCGCCATCGGCTACCACCCGTCGCTGTTGCCGCGCCACCGCGGTATCGCGGCAGTCGAGTGGACCGTGCTCGCGGGCGACCCCATTGCCGGCGGCTCTATTTATCACCTGGATGCGGGCTGGGATGATGGCGCGATCGCCGCGCAGGACTGGTGTTTTGTACTGAAAGGTGAGAGTGCACGTGAACTGTGGGAGCGTGAACTCTCCAACATGGGTTTGCGCCTGATTCGCCAGGTGGTCCGGCATGCGGCCGAGCATGGCGCATTACCCGCCAAAACCCAGGACCCCCGATTCGCCACCAGGGCACCCATCATCAAGCGCAGCGTGTCGCTTGAGCCCCAGGCCAACCCACTCACCACCTCGCTGATTGTGACGGTGGTCGGACGCGATCGGCCAGGCATTGTGCGCCAGATCTCGGATTGCGTGCAGGGGACTTTGGTCAACTGGGCGGATAGTCGAATGAATCACTTCGCCGGGCACTTTGCCGGCACGATTCATTTGCAGATGACGCCCAAAGACGCTGCCACGGTCAGCGCCGCGTTGCAGGGGCTGACTTCCGAGGGGCTGCAAGTTCAAGTGGCCAGGTCAGATGCACCCCCCATGGCATTCGGCAATCGCATGCTGAAAGTTGAGCTGTCCGGCCCGGACCGTCCGGGAATTATTCGAGAGTTGTCGGCCAATCTGGCCGAGCGCGGCGTCAGCATCAATGACTTGCATACTGAAATCCTGCCCCCGGCTGAAAGCGATCAGCACGTGTTCAGAGTAAAAGCCTTGTTGGTCGTGCCAGAGAATCTGGCGGATGGCGCCTTGCGCAAGCTGCTGGAAAATCTGGCCAGCCAGATGATGATGGATGTTGCACTCGACAACAAGCCGGCCTGACCCCGGGCCGGGCCGCGCTACCATACGATATTGTCTCGGCACCCCTTGTAAAACCAGCCTCTGGATGTACACCATGAACCGCTGCCCCAAACGCCTCACGACTCTTCGTTTCACGCCCGTCGTCATTGCGCTGGTCGCGACCCTGGGGCTTTTTTCTGCGCCTGCGCGCGCGCAAACTCAGTCCTTGGTGCCAATTCCGCTGCCGCAACGCCATTTCCCGAATGCCGCCCTGCGCGGCGCGTTCATGGTGATCAACCCACCCATCATCCGGCTCGACGGGCACCCCGACCGGCTCTCACCGGGCGCGCGGGTTTTCGGGCCGCACAACATGATGCTGATGTCGGGCGCGCTGGTGGGGCAGGACCTGGCCGTCAATTATCTGCGCGATGCGGCCGGGCTGGTCAGCGAGGTGTGGATTCTCACGCCCGCCGAAGCCCAGGTGCCGCGTACCAGCGCGCAGCCGGCGCGCAACTTCGTGTTCAGTTCCCAGATGAACAGCGAGCCGCACGACGACGGCAAGACGCCGTTCGACAAGCTGCCCGTCTATCCACAGCAGTAGGCCAGGCTGGCGGGCCTCGAATTTCAAGCAAAATCGGCCTGTAGTCCTTATGGCATCTACATAAATAGCTACTTATTGGATAGCGTTTCCGCGAAAAGCCAGCATGACCAAAAAAGTCTTCATCAAAACCTTCGGCTGCCAGATGAACGAGTACGACTCGGGCAAGATGCTCGACGTGCTGCACGCGGCGCAGGGCTACGAGGCCACGGCCAACGTGGACGAGGCCGACCTGATCCTGTTCAACACCTGCTCGGTGCGCGAGAAGGCGCAGGAGAAGGTGTTTTCCGATCTGGGCCGCGTCAAGCACCTGGCGCAGCGCGGCGTGAAGATCGGCATCGGCGGCTGCGTGGCCAGCCAGGAGGGCGCCGCCATCATCGAGCGCGCGCCCTATGTGGACGTGGTGTTCGGGCCGCAGACGCTGCACCGTCTGCCCGAACTGCTGGACGCGCGCGAACGGCTGAACCGGCCGCAGGTCGACATCAGTTTTCCGGAGATCGAGAAATTCGACCACCTGCCGCCCGCGCGCGTGGACGGGGCCTCGGCTTTTGTCAGCATCATGGAGGGCTGCTCCAAGTACTGCAGCTACTGCGTGGTGCCCTACACGCGCGGCGAGGAGGTGTCGCGCCCGCTCGACGACGTGCTGGTCGAGGTGGCCGGGCTGGCGGACCAGGGCGTGAAGGAAGTCACACTGCTCGGCCAGAACGTCAACGCGTGGCGCGGCGCGATGGGCGGCACGGCTGACATCGCCGACTTTGCGCTCTTGATCGAGTATGTGGCCGAGATCCCCGGCATCGAGCGCATCCGCTACACCACCAGCCACCCGAACGAGTTCACGCAGCGCCTGATCGACGTGTATGCGCGCGTGCCGAAGCTGGTGAACCACCTGCACCTGCCAGTGCAGCACGGCTCGGACCGCATCCTGATGGCGATGAAGCGCGGCTACACCGCCATGGAATACAAGAGCACCGTGCGCAAGCTGCGTGCGATCCGCCCCGACATGGCGCTGTCGAGCGACTTCATCGTCGGCTTTCCTGGCGAGACCGACGCGGACTTCGACAAGCTGATGAAGCTGATCGACGATGTCGGTTTCGACAACAGCTTCAGCTTCCTCTTCAGCCCGCGCCCCGGCACGCCGGCCGCCAACCTGATGGATGAGACGCCGCACGAGGTCAAG
>DATNBD010000177.1:0-10167 GCA_035572155.1 Rhodoferax sp. | reverse complement strand
GCAAACACCACGGCCGAAGTCGTGCCGTTCGCCAGCAGCGCGTCACAAAACAGCTCCGCGCCGGCGTGCGAGCGCGCTGGATCGGCAAACCGTGTTTCCGCTGGAAAAGTGTAGGTATTGAGCCAGTCGAGCAGTTCGGTGCCGTAGCTTGCGATGACATCGAGCTGCGGCATGTGCACGTGCGTGTCGATGAAGCCCGGCATGATGAGCCGGCCGCGATGATCCTGCAGAGTCCAGTTGCCCTGGGGCGGCTCGGTCTGGACGCCGCAGATGCGGCCGCCCTTGATCAACAGCCAGTGGTCAGGCCGAAACCGCACGGCGGGGCTGTCCACCGCGCCCCACGCCGGGGCATCGATGAAGTCAAGCAGGTCGCCGCGCAGCGCGACAGGTGGGGTCGTATCGTTGAAAACTTCGGATGGAGCGGAAGACACAGTGGATTCCCCGGTTTCAGGTTTGGCGCGATTCGGATCGAGGCATGCGGATGTTGCCAAATTACGCACTTTGTGTCATATCAGTTCCCGCATGGGTGGTATCAGTGACATTGCATGCGCATGGGCGCCGGATGCGATAACTTTCAGAGTACGCCCTAAAGGGGTTAGGGGCGCAACCGGATCAGAGATCAGCCAGCGAGACAATTCATGACCACACAAGAGATTCGCTTTTTCCACCGCGGCGCGGTGGTCGCCGTGAACGACGCAGAGCCTACCCGCACCGTGCTCGACTGGCTGCGCGAAGACGCGCGCTGCACCGGCACCAAGGAGGGTTGCAACGAAGGCGACTGCGGCGCCTGCACGGTCGTGATCGGCGAGCTCGCCACGGATGGCGACACCACTGCAGTGGGTAGCCTGAAGCTGCAAACCGTGAACGCCTGCATCCAGTTCCTGCCCACCCTGCATGGCAAGGCGCTGTTCACCGTGGAAGACCTGAAGACGCAGTGCGCCACGAAGAACAGCAGTAGTTCTACAACAAAACCGGACGAAGCCACGCAGCAGGCCCTGCACCCGGTGCAGCAGGCGATGGTCGAGTGCCACGGCTCGCAATGCGGCTTCTGCACGCCGGGCTTCGTCATGTCGCTGTGGTCCACCTACGAGCACCATCAGGCGCGCGGCACCGTGCCGACGCGCCAGCAACTGGCCGACGAACTGTCGGGCAACCTGTGCCGCTGCACCGGCTATCGCCCGATCCTCGACGCGGGCCAGCGCATGTTTGACCTGGACCCGATGCGGCTCGACACCCAGCCGGTGGTTGCTGCGTTGCAACAACTGGCGCGCCATTCCACTTTCAGCTACGCGGCTGCCGCGCCCGCCCCCGGCGCGCGTGGGCCGGTCCTGCATTCGCCCAGGAGCCTGCAGGCGCTCGCGGCGCTGCGACTGGAACAGCCGAAAGCCACGCTGCTCGCCGGCTCGACCGACATCGGCCTGTGGGTCAACAAGCAGCTGCGTGACCTCGGCGACATCATCTACCTCGGCGACGTGGACGAGCTCAAGACGGTTCAGGAGGCAAGTGGCGAGCTGTACATCGGCGCCGGCGCCTCGCTCGAAGCAGCCTGGTCGGCCTTGGCGCGGCGCGTGCCGACCCTGACCGATGTGTGGCTGCGCTTCGCATCCCCACCGATTCGCAATGCCGGCACGATGGGCGGAAACGTTGCGAATGGCTCGCCCATCGGCGATTCGCCGCCCATCCTGATGGCGCTGGACGCGCAGATCGAATTGCGCCAGGGCTCCAGGGTACGCCGCATGCCGCTCGCCGAGTTTTATGTCGACTACATGAAGAACCGCCTGGAGCCTGGCGAGTTCGTGCAAGGACTGGTCGTGCCGTTGGCCGCCCTGCAACGCCAGGTGCGCGCCTACAAGATCAGCAAGCGCTTCGACTGCGATATTTCCGCAGTGTGCGCGGGCCTGGCGATCGAGCTGGGTGGCGACAAGGTCAAGGCGGTGCGCCTGGCCTTCGGCGGCATGGCGGCGACCGTGAAGCGCGCCGCGGCGGCGGAAGCAGCGCTGGTCGGCCAAGCTTGGGACGAAGTCGCGGTGGAGCGGGCGCAGGTAGCTCTGGCACAGGACTTCAGTCCGCTGACCGACATGCGCGCGAGTGCCGGGTACCGGCTCCAGGTGGCGCAAAACCTGGTGCGGCGTTTCTGGCTGGAAACCCGTGGCAAGGATCCGCTGCCGGCGTCGGCCACCAGCGTTTTCAGCGTGCTGCCGCACATCACCTGCGAAGGAGTGTGAAATGAACAAGCCCATCGAGCCCAGACTCCTGCAGCCGGTCGAAGCGTTCGCCGATTACCGCAAGAACACCGAAGCGCGCATTGACCTGCGCGCCGAGGAAAACGCCTGGCGCCAGGGTGCCCGGGTCGGCGTCAGCCGCCCGCACGAGTCGGCGCACCTGCATGTCGCAGGTGAAGCCACCTATATCGACGACATCCCGGAACTGGCCGGCACCCTGCACTGCGCGCTCGGGCTGTCGCCGGTGGCCGCCGGCAGGCTCACGGGCATCACGCTCGACGCCATTCGGGCCATGCCGGGCGTGGTGGATGTGCTGGTGGCGGCCGACATTCCGGGAGCCAACGACTGCGGCTCGATCATTCACGACGATCCGATCCTGTGTGACGGCGAGATCCGCTACCTGGGACAGCCCGTGTTCGCGGTGGTGGCCGAAACGCGCAACCAGGCGCGCCGCGCCGCCGCAAAGGCGAAAGACGCGCTGCGCGTCGAAGCGCAGGCGCCGGTGCTGACACCGCAGGACGCCCACGCCAAGGGCCAGTACGTGCTGCCGCCCATGCATTTGCTGCGCAGCGCGAACGGCCAGGGCGCCAGCGAAGTCGCCGCGGCCATCGCGAAGGCGCCGCGGCGCCTGAAGGACACCTTGATCGTCGGCGGACAGGAGCAGTTTTATCTGGAGGGCCAAATCAGCTACGCGATCCCCAAGGAGGGCGGCGCGATGCATGTGCATTGCTCGACCCAGCATCCCAGCGAAATGCAGCATCTGGTCGCGCACGCGCTGGGGCTGCATGCGCACGACGTGCATGTCGAATGCCGGCGCATGGGAGGCGGCTTCGGCGGCAAGGAGTCACAGTCGGCCCTGTTCGCCTGCGTGGCCGCGGTGGCCGCGGCAAAACTGCGCCGGCCCGTCAAGCTGCGGCTGGACCGCGACGATGATTTCCTGATCACGGGCCGCCGCCACGGCTTCTGGTACGAATACGACGTCGGCTACGACGACGATGGCCGCGTGCTTGGCGCACAGATCACGATGGTGTCCAACGCGGGACATTCGGCTGACCTGTCGGGTCCCGTGATGACGCGCGCACTGTGCCATTTCGATAATGCCTACTGGCTGCCGAATGTGGATATGCACGGCTACTCGGGCAAGACCAACACCCAGAGCAACACGGCATTCCGCGGCTTCGGCGGCCCGCAGGGCGCTATCGCCATGGAGAACATCCTCGACTCGATCGCGCGCAAGCTCGGCAAGGACCCGCTGGACGTGCGGCGCCTGAATTTCTATGGCAAGGGCGAGCACAACGTGACGCCCTATGGCCAGACCGTCGCCGACAACATCATCCACGAGCTCGTGGCGCAGCTCGAAGCCAGCAGCGATTACCGGGCACGGCGCGATGCTGCCGCGCAGTTCAACACGGCCAGCCCCGTGCTCAAGCGCGGCATCGCGATCGCGCCGGTGAAGTTTGGCATCTCGTTCAATGTCAAGCACTTCAACCAGGCCGGCGCGCTGGTGCATGTCTACACCGATGGCTCCATTCTGGTGAATCACGGCGGCACCGAAATGGGCCAGGGGCTGAACACCAAGGTGGCACAATGCGTGGCGCACGAGCTCGGCGTGAGCCTGGACCTGGTGCGCTGCACCGCGACCGACACCCAGAAGGTCGCGAACACGTCGGCCACCGCAGCATCCACGGGTGCCGACCTGAATGGCAAGGCGGCGCAGGATGCAGCCCGGCAAATCCGGGAACGACTGGCGGCCTGCGCCGCCTCGCACCATGGCGGCACCGCGGCCGAAGTGCGCTTCGCCAACGACCAGGTCCACGTTGGCGGCAAGACGCTGCCGTTCAGCGCAGTGGTCGCGCAAGCCTATCTGGACAGCATCCAGCTCTGGTCCGACGGGTTCTATGCGACCCCCGGCCTGTCCTGGGACACGAACAGCATGCAGGGCAACCCGTTCTACTATTTCGCCTACGGCGCCGCGGTGAGCGAGGTCGTGGTCGACACCCTGACCGGCGAATGGAAGCTGCTGCGCGCCGACATTCTGCATGACGCGGGCAAGTCGCTGAACCCGGCGGTGGACATCGGCCAGATCGAGGGCGCGTTCATCCAGGGCATGGGCTGGCTCACCACGGAAGAACTGGTCTGGCACCCGCAAACCGGGCTGCTGACGACGCACGCGCCGAGCACCTACAAGATTCCGACCGCGAACGATTGCCCGCCCGTGCTGAACGTGCGGCTGTGGGGCGGCCAGAACGTGCAGGACAGCATTCACCGCAGCAAGGCGGTGGGAGAACCGCCGCTCCTGCTGCCGTTCTCGGTGTTTTTCGCGCTGCGCGATGCGGTGTCCAGCGTGGGCAACCACCAGGTGGATCCGCCGCTGGCCGCGCCCGCCACCAGCGAATCCATCCTGCGCGCGATCACGGCGGTGCAGGCCGCTGTCAAGGCGGGCGCGAACACCCCGCGTCCGGCGTAGCGGCCAGCACGCCGTCCAGCAGCGCCTGCAGTTCGGGCGCCGCGGTCAGGCCGGCACCCTGCGGCGCCAGCCCTTCGATCACTCTGGCCAGGGTCTGCGGCTGCGGCGTGAGCGGCCCGAAAAAGCGCAGCATGGGCCCATCGGCAATCAGCAGCGTGGGAAAGGTTTCCACTTCCACGTCGCCAACCAGTTCGGCCTGATCTTCGATGTCGATCCAGATGAATTGCAGACCCGGGTGGGCCGCGCCCAGCGCATCGAACACCGCGCGGTAGTCGCGGCAGGTATCGCACCACTGGGCGCACAGGCAGATCACGCGGCGCGCCGGCGCCGTAGCGCCGCGCTCGACGGCAGGTTCATCAGACATGGGGCTCATTCTGGCGCAGCCAGGCAATCACGGTTGGGAATACCCCTGGCCCGATGCCGATATCGCGCGGGGCCTGATGTCGAATACTATTTAATTCATAGCACACTGCGAAGCACCAGAGCCGACAATGGGCCACTTTTCCATAAATTCCGGACGGAATCCGCACGCTCCAGCAGCAGGCGCTGGATCAGCGGCTCCAGCGGTGTGGCGTCCGGGTCGGCCAGCAGCACGTAGCGTGCTTCGGCTTCGCCGCGTCCTGGGCTGAGCTGACCCACCCAATCGAGCGAGAGGAGTGTCTCCAGCACCGGTTCGAGCTGCAGCCCATCGACCCGCAGCCCGCGCGCGAGTTGCCCGCCGCTTTGCCCCTTCACGCCCGCGGTACGCGCGCGATACAGCTGCTGCAGCACTTCCACGGCGAGTTGGAACTGCCAGCCGTGGCCGCCGCTGCGCCGCGCTACACCGCTCAATAAACTGGGCAGGTAGGCCGCGATCACTGCGCCGACCAGCACGATGATCCAGGCCACGTCCACCCAAACCAGCAGGATCGGCAGCGTGGCAAAGGCGCCGTACACCATCGAATACGCCGGTACCGCCGCCAGATAAAGCACCAGCAGTTTCTTGGCCAGCTCGATGCCGGCCGCCGCGAAAAGCGCGCCGGCCCAGGCATGGCCCCGGCGCACCTGCGTGTTCGGCACATAGTGGTACATCGCGGCGATACCACCCGCGAGCAGGAAGAACTCCAGGCCGTCGAGCAGCAGGCGCACCCCGCCCGGCATGGCGCCGACGACGCCGCGCGAGGCGGAGACCACATAGGACGTGAGCGTCAGGCTGGCGGCGAGCAGCAGCGGCCCCAGCGTGATCGCGGCCCAATAGATCAGCACCCGCTGCGCGAGCGGGCGCGGCCGGCGCACACGCCAGATGTTGTTCAGCGTGCGGTCGATCGTCAGGATCATCGCGATCGCGGTGACCAGCAAAACGGCCAACCCGGCCGCGCCCAGCCGGCTGGCCTGTCCGGCGAATTGCGTGAGGTAACCCAGCACCTGGCGCGCAATGTTGTCGGGAATCAGGCTGCCCACGAGCCACCGTTGCAACACCCTTTGCAGATGCGAAAACATCGGAAACGCCGTAAACACTGCAAGCACCACGGTAAAGAACGGCACCATGGCAATCAGCGTGGTGAATGTGAGGCTGCTGGCGGTCAACCCGAGGCGATCCTCGCGAAACCGCTCGCGCAGCGTCAGCGCCGTGATCTTCCACGGAAAGCGGGCCAGATCCTTCAACAACTGCTCGAAGCGAGGGGTCAAGGTCATGGCCGCTATGATGCCATTGCCATGCATGCCACCCCCCCGCCAAGCCAGCCAGCCGTCCCACCGTCCATTGCCGTCTCGCGCTGGCTCGCCGTGGGCAGCCTGGTGGGCCTGATCGTGCTGGGCCTGGCGTGGGAGCTGTTTCTGGCCCCGATCCGCCCGGGCGGCTCATGGCTGGCGCTCAAAGTGATCCCGCTTTGTTTCCCGCTGGCAGGCCTGTTGAAGAAGCGCATGTACACCTATCGCTGGGTCAGCCTGTTGGTATGGATTTATTTTGCCGAAGGCGTGGTGCGCACCACGAGCGACCGCGGCCTCAGCGCCAGACTGGCGCTGGTGGAGGTGCTGCTGTGCCTGCTGCTGTTCACGGCCTGCGCGCTGCATGTACGTGTACGCCTGAGAAACGCAAAACTGGCCGCCAGCACCGCCCCGAACACCGCAACGCCCGCGCCATGAATGCGTTTTGATGAATCAGCTGATCGAATCCCTGCGCCGCATCGTCGGCCCGGCCCATGTTTTGACCGAAGGCGACCTGAGCGCCTGGGAGATGGATTGGCGCAAGCGGGAACGCGGCAAAGCCCTTGCCGTGGTTCGACCTGGCGCTACAAGCGAAGTAGCGGAGGTGGTACGCGCCTGCGCCGCGGCCGGCGCCTCCATGGTGCCGCAAGGCGGCAACACCGGTCTGGTGGTGGGCTCGACCCCCGACGGCACCGGCGCCCAGGTGGTGCTCAGCCTGCAGCGCATAAACGCGGTGCGCACGATCGACGCCGCGAACCTGACCGTGGCGGTCGAGGCGGGTTGTGTGCTGCAGAGCCTGCAGGAATCAGCCGAGAAGGCAGGTTTCCTGTTTCCGCTCAGCCTGGCCGCCGAGGGCAGTTGCACGATCGGCGGGAACCTGGGCACGAACGCAGGCGGCACCCAGGTGGTGCGCTACGGCAATACGCGCGAGCTGTGCCTGGGACTCGAGGTCGTCACGGCGCAGGGCGAGGTGTGGAATGGCCTGTCCGGCTTGCGCAAGGACAACACGGGCTACGACCTGCGCGACCTGTTCATCGGCTCCGAAGGCACGCTGGGCGTGATCACGGCCGCGACCATGAAGCTGTACCCTCTTCCGGCGGCGCGGCTCACGGCATGGGCGGCGCTGCCGTCGCTGGGCGCCGCCGTCACGCTGCTGGGCCTGGCGCACCAGCATCTGGGCGCGGGCCTGACGGGCTTCGAGGTGATGGGCCAGTTTGCGCTCGCCCTGGTGGCACGCCATTTCCCGCAGCAGCGGATACCGCTGTTCACGGACACACCTTATTGCGTGCTGCTGGAGAATTCCGACCACGAATCCGAGGCGCACGCGCGCGCGCAGTTCGAGCGCCTGCTGGAGACCGCGCTGGACAGTGGCTGCGTGAGCGACGCCGTGGTCGCGGAGAACCTTACGCAGGCGCATCAGCTCTGGCATATCCGCGAGAGCATTCCGATGGCGCAGGCCGAGGAAGGCCTGAACATCAAGCACGATATTTCCATCCCGGTTTCGCGCATTCCCGAGTTCGTGCGTACCACCGATGCGCTGCTGGCGCGCGAAATTGCCGGTGTGCGCCTGGTGAACTTCGGGCATCTGGGCGACGGCAACCTGCACTACAACGTGCAGGCACCCGAAGGCGGCGACGCCCGGGTCTTCCTGCGCGAGCAGGAAGCGCGCGTCAACACGCTGGTGTTCGATTCGGTGCAGGCGTTCGGCGGTTCCATCTCGGCCGAGCACGGCGTCGGCAGCCTGAAGGTGCACGAGCTGGAGCAGCGCAAGTCGCCGGTCGCGCTCGCGCTGATGCGATCCATCAAGCAGGCGCTCGACCCGCACAATCTGATGAACCCGGGCCGCGTGCTGAGGCGACTGTCGTGATATCAAACGCGGAAGCGGCGCGGCCGGCGCGCGAACTCGACGTCACGCAGTGGTTCAACGCCGGTGCGCCTTTGAGCCTGGCCGGCCTGCGCGGCAAGGTCGTGCTGCTGCACGCGTTCCAGATGCTGTGCCCCGCCTGCGTGCGGCTCGCGACGCCACAGGCCGAGCAGGTGCATGAGCAGTTCGCTGGCCAGGACCTCGTAGTGATCGGCCTGCATACGGTGTTCGAGCACCACGAGGCCATGCAGCCGGTGTCGCTGGCCGCGTACATCCACGAGAACCGGCTGCGCTTTCCGATAGCCGTGGATCGGCCCGATGGCCATGGGGGCATCCCCGCGACGATGCGCGCCTACGGCATGCAGGGCACGCCGACGCTGATTCTGATCGATCGCCAGGGACGGCTGCGCCAGCACCACTTCGGCCATGTGCCGGACCTGGCGCTGGGCGCGGCGCTCGGCACGCTGCTGGCCGAGACCTGAGCGCGCCGGCCGTTCAATCTTTCTCGATGCCGGCGCAGCTCGCGCCGAGCCAGCGGCTCTTGCCTTCGGTATGCGACTTGCTGCCGCCCTGCATCTGCCCGTCGACGGTCAATGTCACGCTCTCAGAGCTGGTCGCCTGCACGGAGACATGCATCGTCATCGCGTGCGGTGCCGCGCCGCAGGTCTGCTCGAGCTCGAGCCGGGTGCTCGACTTGGACAGCACCTTGCGGCTGCACTGGCTCCCGCTCTCCTCCTGCATCAACCGGTCTTCATCCAGGTCCTTCTGCGTCACGCAATACTTTCGCTTGATGGTGTGCGGTTGCCCGGAGCGCGCCCGCATCGCTTCCTCGATCTTCGCGCGCTGGTCCGGCGGCAGCTTGGACAGCATGTCCGGAGGGATCGCCATGCCGGTCGTCGTGGACGTGACGGTGCTCTCCCAGGCGCCGGTCTTCACGTCGAACGAAGCGGCCCGCGCGGCACTGGCGACCAGCGCGATCGCGCCGGCACAGATGATGAATTTAGCGATGGACATGGTTACTCCTTTGCACGAGGGTTGAAGCTCATTTGTTTGCACCGCCGAACATGCGCTCGATGCGCCGGTCCGGCAGCAGCCAGATCAGCGCGACCAGCACATACAGCAGCTCCGCGAGCCAGGCTGCGCGGGTTGCAAGGGCGATGCCAGCCAGGTAGAAAAACGGCGAGGCCTTGCCCTTCCAGTCGCCGCCGACCGCGCGGCGCAGCAGCGAGTCGGCGCCCTGTGACGCGATGATGGTCGACTGCAGGATCCAGTAAGCGACCGCCGCCATCAGCAGCACCACCCCATAGGCGATGGACGGCGCGGCGGCGAAGTGGTTCTCGCCCATCCAGCCGGTTGCGAACGGAAACAACGACAGCCAGAACAGCAGGTGCAGATTCGCCCAGAGCATGGGCCCGGTGACCCGGCCCGCGGCCTGCAGCATGTGGTGGTGGTGGTTCCAGTAAATGCCGACATAGACGAAGCTCAGCACGTAACTGAAAAACACCGGTATCAAGGGCACCAGCGCCGCCATGCCCTCGCCCTGCGGCACCTTGAGCTCCAGCACCATGATGGTGATGATGATCGCGATCACGCCGTCGCTGAACGCTTCCATTCTGCTTTTATTCATTCGCCTTGCACCTCGTCCCGTACAACCCTCTCAGCCTGCAGGTTGCTCCGGCCACCGGCAAAAGGCAAGTCCGTCAAGGCGCTACGCCTTTGAGCGCAGGATCCCGGTGGCACGCGCGAAGGGGCCGCGCATGCGCAGCGCGAATCCGGATGACCTCGTAGCTGCGCGGATCGAGCACCACCTTCAGGCAGGCACAACCGTATCCGTAATGGCGGTTGGTGTTGACCCATTCGGAGTCCTTGAAATCGGGCCAATCCCCCTCGGCCTGATGCCCGCCCTGCATGCCGATAATCCACTCGCC
>DATNBD010000176.1:0-17484 GCA_035572155.1 Rhodoferax sp. | reverse complement strand
CACCCCCTGGGCCTGCTCGGGCATTCGGATGCCGACGTGCTGCTGCACGCCATTACCGATGCGCTGCTGGGCGCGGCCGCGCTGGGTGACATTGGCACGCATTTTCCGGACACCGATGCGCGCTGGCACGGCGCAGATTCGATGGTGATCCTGGCCGAGGCTGCGCGCCTGGTGCGCGAGCGCGGCTGGCAGATCGGCAACATCGACAGCACCGTCATCGCGCAGGCGCCCCGGCTCATGCCGTACATCGCCGCGATGCGCGCGCGCATCGCGGGCGGGCTCGGCCTGGCGCCGGATCAGATCAATGTGAAGGCCAAGACGGCCGAGAAAATGGGCCCGGTGGGGCAGGGTCTGAGCATCGAGGCGCGCGCGATAGTGCTACTGATTCAATAGTTAAACATGCATGTCCAGCTTTGGCTCGGAGTGTTTTTTCCCGGAAATCGGGCTCGCGGGCGCGTTGCGCAGCCGGATGTGCGCCACGAGGCCGCCGGTGCTCGCGTTGGACAGCGTGAATGCGCCTCCCATGCGCTGGACGGTCTTGTCCACGATGGACAGGCCCAGCCCCGCGCCGGTCGCTTCGGTGCGCGCGGCGTCGCCCCGGAAGAAGGGTTTGGTCAGGCTCAGCAGCACATCCGGTGGAACGCCCAGGCCGTGGTCGCGAACCCGGATCATCAGCCATGGATCGCGCGCGCGCGCCGCGATCTCCAGCGTAGTGACCCCGGTATTGGCTGATTTGCCGTAGCGGCGCGCGTTCTCCAGCAGGTTGGAGATGACCCGGGCGAGCTCCACCTCGTCGGCCATTACGCGCAACTCGGGCGCCACGTCCACCGTGATGCGCATGTCGTCCTGATCCTTCACCGGGTAGGTGCAGGTCTCTACAACGTCCCGCAGCCGCACCGGCTTGAGGTCGACATGGTCCGGGCGCGCGTAGTCGAGGAATTTGTCGATGATGGCATCGAGCTGGCTGATGTCCGCCGCCATGTGCTCGCGCGCGTCCGCATCGGCCACGCTGAGCTCGGTCTCCAGCCGCAGGCGCGCCAGCGGGGTGCGCAGGTCGTGCGAGATGCCGGCGAGCATGACGGCGCGGTCCTGCTCGATCTTGGCCAGTTGATCGGCCATCCGGTTGAAGCCGATGTTGACCTCGCGGATTTCGCTGGTGGCGACTTCCTCGTCGAGGCGGCTGGCGTCGAAATCGCCATCACGCACGCGCCCAGCCGCGAACGACAGCTGCTTGAGCGGGTGGTTGATGAGGCGGGCAATCACGGCCGCGCCGGCCAGCGACAGCACGCCCGCGGTGAACAGCCAGATCAGCCACGTCTTGCTGTTCACCGGTGTGACGCGCGACGGGTCCATCAGCAGCCAGTAAGGATCGCCGTCGATCGAAAAGCCAACCCACAGACCCTTCTTGCCATTCACGCTGCTCGCCACCATGGTGGTGTGGCCCAGGCGCTTGGCCAGCTCTTCGGTGATGCGTTCATCGAGTGCGTTCGCGGCGAAGAGCTGGAACTGGTCCTTGGGTTCGCGCGGCACGATCCGCACGCCCTCCTGCTGTGCCATGGTCTTGATCAGCGCGACCCGGGTGATGGCGTCCGAATACACCAGCGCCGCCCGGCTCAGATTCACCAGCGAGGCAATCTGCTGCGCCGTCTGGATGGCGCGAGGCTCGTATTCGAGCGCGCGAAACGTCTGGAACCAGGCCACCGTGCTGCCGATCAGCAGAAGCGCCAGCAGAAAGAACGTGCGCCAGAACAGGCTCAGGCCGCGCTTGCCCGGTGCGGCGTCCAGCGGCGCGGGCTGGGTGTCCAGCTGCGTGGGGCGGTTGAAATCGCTCAGAACTTCGGACATGCCGGGCGGTCAGGTGCGGCGGCGGGCGCCTGGCGTGTGCCTAGCTGGTGCCGTCGGGAACGAACACATAGCCGACGCCCCAGACCGTCTGGATATAGCGTGGCGCAGAGGCGTCGAGTTCGACGAGCTTGCGCAGGCGCGACACCTGCACATCCAGGCTGCGGTCGAATGGCTCGAACTCGCGCCCGCGTGCCAGCTGAGCCAGTTTTTCACGCGACAGCGGCTGGCGCGGATGCCGCACCAGCGCCTTGAGCATGGCGAATTCACCGGTGGTCAGCGGCAGGTCCTCGTCGTTGCGGCGCAACGTGCGCGCGCCCAGATCGAACACGAACGGGCCGAACACCACGGTTTCGTTCTCGGCCGATGGCGCCCCGGGCGCTTCGCTGGGCGGGCGCCGGCGCAGCACTGCGGAGATTCTCGCGAGCAGTTCGCGCGGATTGAAAGGCTTGCCGAGGTAGTCGTCTGCGCCGACCTCCAGGCCGACGATGCGATCCACGTCCTCGCCCTTCGCAGTCAACATGATGATCGGCGTGCGGTCGTTCGCCGCGCGCAGCCGGCGGCAGATCGACAGCCCGTCTTCGCCGGGCATCATCAGGTCCAGCACGATCAGATCGACGGTGTCGCGCAGCAGGATGCGGTTCAGCGCCTTGCCGTCCTCGGCCACGATGACTTCGAAGCCTTCCTGGGTGAGATAGCGGCGCAGCAGATCCCGGATGCGGGCATCGTCGTCCACCACCACGATTTTGTCGACTCGGCTTGCGGTTGTGACCATGGATGTTTGCGGTTGAATATGTAACAGCGCCGATTTTGAGCCACGCGGAGAAGCAAAACCGTGGCCTCATCGCCAGTTTGACACACTGTTACACCTGTTGCCCTCGTCTGCATCGGATTCGTTCAAGTGGTGTGAACATGCGGATGCATTAGTGCGTTACGGATCCATCATGAAGCGAATCGTTTTTCTGTCGGTGCAAGCCATCTGCTGGGTGGCCGCCTTCGCGCAGCCGCAGATGGGCCCGGCAGGGCCGAGCACTCCCACGGCACCGATCCATCCCGTGGGGCCCGCGTCCCAGTTGAGCGCCCCGCAGACGCCGCCGACACAGGAGTCGTCGGGTCAACGCCGCCAGGAGTTGCGCTCCATCCTGGGGTCGCCGCCGCCTGCAGCGGAGCAGAGCGTGAACGAACGCAGGCTGTCCCCGGCAGAACTCGCGCAATTGCGCGAGCAGGTGCGCGAGCAATATCAGAATGGCTCGCAGCGCTAGACTGCGCGTGCCGGCGCCGGGCCTGTTGCGCAGACGCGGCTCGACAATGTAATTTTTTGAAAAACGAAAGGCCGGCGTTGAAGGTTACTACAAAAATAATAGCTATTTGTATAATGACTGTATGGGCTGGCGCTGGATTTTGCCAGAATATGCCGGCGGCGCCCGTGCAAAACGTGGTGCAGTTGTCGGCCCAGGGGTCGGTCGAGGCCCCGCAGGATCTGCTGTCGATTTCGATGAACACGGCCAGGCAGGGGCCGGACGCGGGCGCGGTGCAGAACCAGCTCAAGGTGGCTCTGGACGCGGCACTGGCACAGGCCAGACAGGGCGCCCGGCCGGATCAGATGGACGTTCACACCGGCAACTTCAACCTGTCTCCGCGCTACGACCGCGACGGCAAGATCACCGGTTGGCAGGGCTCCGTCGAACTGGTGCTGCAGGGTCGGGACTTTGCCTTGATCAGCGCCACTGCCGGAAAGATACAGACCCTCACGGTGGGCAATGTGACGTTCGGCCTGAGCCGCGGGCAGCGCGACCGGATGGAGGGTGAAGCTCAGACCAGGGCCATTGAACGCTTCAAGGCGCGTGCGCTGCAGATTGCCAAGGGCTTCGGCTTTGCGGGCTACACGCTGCGTGAGGTGTCGGTCAACACGAATGATCAGGCCGTGCCACCGCGCCCGCGCATGATGGCGATGGAGGCGCGCGCGGCCATGTCGGACGTGCCGGTGCAGGCGGGCAACAGCACCGTGCTGGTAACGGTGTCGGGAACGGTGCAATTGAAGTGACGGCAGGGACGGTCGGCTTGGACTGTCAGCGCGGCTTGAAGCGGCACAGCTGTCCGTTCTGGACCGGGCTCACGACGGCCCACGCGTAGTCCAGCACTTTGCCCCGTTTCCCGAATCCCCAGTCCAGCAGGAATTCTCCCGTGGCACTGGCACGGCTGAACAAGGGCGCATAGGCAGGACTGGCACGCTGCGCGATCGTGGTGAGCACCAGCGCACCGCATTGGGTGATGTCGCTTTCCCGCAGCCAGCGCGACTTGTACAGGCTGTGGTCCATGAACACCATGGGCTCCGGGCGCAAATGCAGCGCCAGGTTGCCGCCCGTCCAGGTGTCCGCGACCACCAGGCGCAGCGGAACATTCTCGTGCGCACGCCAAATGGCGGCGGCCTGATCCGCCAGTTGCCGACTGGGAAAATTGAAGCGCGCATTGCGCCCCACCATCTCCGGGACCACAGCCGCCCCGGCGAAAAAGATGATGATGATTCCGATGTGCGCCAACCCGGCCAGTTTCCAGGATCGGCGCAGCAGCAGGGGATCCTGGTTCCGGCGAAACAGGCAGTGCGTCAACAGGATGCCGGTCGGCAGAAAATACGCGGTGACCCAGTTGCTGTCCAGCGAGTCGCCCCGCAACAACGCCGGTGCGACCGCCAGCACCAGCGGTACGCACAGGGTAATCAGGAGAAAGCGCCGGTCAAAGCGTTCCCGGGGTGTGAGGTGTTCGTTCGCGTCGCCACTACCGTTGCCAAAGGCATGGTCGGAGCGCAGCAATAGCCAGGCCATGAGCGCCATCACGCTGACGCGGCTCGCCTGGTTGATCAGAAAGCCCAGTAATTCGACGAACCGGTTCTTCGACGGCGCCAGCTGGTGCTCGGCGTAGTGAAAGGTCGGGAAGTGGTTGAGTATCAACCAGTGCACATGCGGAACAAGGAGGATCCCGAACACCGCCAGACTGAGTGCCAGGCCCCGCAGCACGCGCGCGTTGCGCCACAGGCGCTGCGTGACGACAAAGACAAGCAGGCCGGCCAGCGCCAGCACCGCGCTGTACTTGGTCAGCATGGCCAGCGCGGCGGCCACGCCAAGGCACAGCCAGTGCCTGCGCTTGCCGCTCACCACGCCGCGGTAAAAATAGTAGAACGCCGCTGCCGTGAACGGCAGCGAAACCGTATTGTGGTTCAGCGTCAATGCATTGATCGTGTGGTAGGACAGCAGCGACGTCAGCAAGACCGCCACGACGGTCAGCCGGGGCGCCAGCATCTGGCGCGCCAGCAGCCAGACGTAGCCCATGGCCACGACGCTGGACCCCTGCGCGGCAAAAGCGGTCAATGCCTGCGATGGCCCGCCGAATGCCAGGTTCAGCGCGCGCATCATGGCGCTTGGCAGTGGCGGGTGCTTGTAGTAGCCCCATTGCCAACTCTGCGACCACACCACCTGCTCGATGCTGTCGATGTGCATGGCGCGCGGAATCAGCGCGGCGCAGACCGTCCACAGGATCAGATAGGCCGCGCCCAACAACAACAGCTGTTGCCTTGCCGTCGATATGGGCAGAGGCGCGGGCTCGGCCGGCGCGGCAACTTCGATGCTGCTCATGCAAACTGGTCGGCGTCGGGTGGCCGCGCGCTTTGTCGACGCTGCGCGCCTGTGCCTGTGGGGGCTGTTTTCCCTTTTGGGGGCATGTTGTTTCTCAGGATGAATTAGGATGCAGACAAGCCATTATCCCGTTCCAAACTTAGCTGCATCCAGCCCCATGACCGAGCCCAGACTGAACTTCGTCTCCTGCCCCGATACCGACGGGGGGCATCGCATGGCCTATTGGGAATGGGGCGATCCGGGCAATCCGCACGTGGTGGTGTGCGGTCACGGTCTGTCGCGCCAGGGCCGGGATTTCGATGTGCTGGCAGGCGCTCTGTGCTGCAAGGTGCGGGTGGTCTGTCCCGATGTGGTTGGCCGCGGCCGAAGCGACTGGCTGAAGGACCCGATGGGTTATCAGATCCCGCTCTACGCGACCGACATGCTGGCCCTCCTGGCGCAGCTCAAGCCCACCACGCTGGACTGGGTGGGTACCAGCATGGGAGGTCTGATTGGCATGGTGCTGGCCGGACAACCTGATTTGCAGCTGCCTGCCCCGATGCGAAGACTGGTCCTGAACGATGTGGGCCCTGCGATCCAATGGCAGGCGCTGCAGCGCATAGGCCAGTATTTCGGGAACGGACCGCGCTTCGAGTCGCTGCAGCAGGCGGCAGACGCGCTGTGGGCGGACTCGCGCAGCTTCGGCCCGCACACGCCAGCGCAGTGGCTGGCGCTGTCGGCGCCTATGGTGCGGCCGGTCGCGGGCGACCCGTCGGGCGCATTGACGCTGCATTACGATCCGGCGATTGCGGTGCCGTTCCGTGCGCTCACGCAGGAGGCGGCGGCGCAGGGCGAGGCCGTGATGTGGACGCTCTACGACGGCATACGCGCGAAGACGTTGCTGCTGCGCGGCGCAGAGTCGGACCTGCTGAGCGCAGAGACCGCGCGAGCGATGACGCAGCGCGGTCCGAAGGCGCGGCTGGTGCAGTTCGGCGGCATCGGGCATGCGCCGACCCTGATCGCGCCAGATCAGGTCGAGGCGGTTGCCTCTTTTCTCTTGGGGTGAGAGCAAACCGGTCAAGCTCGCCATGAAAAGTCTCAAGGCGCCGCCCTCCGGTACACCAGTCCGTGCGCAGGCGATCCCCGAGGTGATTGCGGTGACCGGCCATGCGTTGCCGGGTCAGGCCGACGTCCTGTTGCGCGCCCGGGCTTTTGCCGAGCCGTTGATTGCGGGCGAGACGCTGGACACGGGCGAGAACACCCTGGCACATGCCGACGCGGTGGCTGCCATCTTGCACGCCATCGGAGGTTCGTCCGACATGCAGGCGGCCATTTATCTGGTGCATGCCTGCGAGCACCTGAACAAGCCGCAGGAGGTCATCGGCAAGGCGTTTGGCGACAGCTTTGCCGCACTGGCAACCGAGACGACGAAGCTGATGCAGGTGCAAAAGCGCTCGCGCGGTGCGGATGCGTCAGCGCAACTGGCGGTCGATCCGGCCGTTCAGACCGAGAACGTGCGCAAGATGCTGCTGGCGTTTTCGCGCGACCTGCGCGTGGTGATGCTGCGGCTGGCGTCGCGGCTGCAGACACTGCGCTACCACGCCGCTTCCAAAAGGCCCGCGTCGCCCAGTCTGGCGCGCGAATCACTGCAGGTATTTGCGCCGCTGGCGAATCGGCTGGGCATCTGGCAGATCAAATGGGAAATGGAAGACCTGTCGTTCCGTTTCCTCGAGCCGGACACGTACCGGGAAGTGGCGCTGCTGCTGGACCAAAAGCGAGCGGAGCGCGAAAGCTATGTGCAGCGGCTGCGCACGCAACTCGAGGCCGAACTGAATGCCCAGGGGATTCGGGCCACCGTGCAGGGTCGGCCCAAACACATCTACAGCATCGTCAAGAAGATGCGCGGCAAGTCGCTTAATTTTGATCAGGTGTTCGATATTCGAGCGCTGCGCGTGGTGGTGCCGAAGATGCGCGATTGCTATGCGGCGCTCGGCTGGGTGCACTCGCGGTTTGCCCCCATGACGGACGAGTTTGACGATTACATTGCCAAGCCCAAGGCGAATGGCTACCAGTCGCTGCACACGGTCGTGACCGATGCAGCGGGCCTGCCGATCGAAATTCAGATCCGCACCGAAGCCATGCACGACCACGCAGAGCACGGCGTGGCCGCGCATTGGGCCTACAAGGAGGCGGGCGCGAAGGGCTATGCGGGGGTTGCGGCGGCCGGCGAATACGACGCCAAGATTGCCGTGCTGCGCCAGTTGCTGGCCTGGGAGCGTGAACTCTCCGGCAGTGTGCACGATCAGGGTCTGTTCGAGGACCGCATTTATGTGCTGACGCCCGAAGCCGCGGTGGTCGAATTGCCGCAAGGCGCGACCCCGGTCGACTTTGCCTACAGCGTGCACACCAGTCTGGGCCACCGTTGCCGCGGCGCACGCGTTGACGGCGCGATGGTGCCGCTGAACACGCCGCTGCAAAACGGCCAGACCGTCGAGATCAGCGCGGCGAAGGAGGGCGGGCCGTCACGCGACTGGTTGAATGCCGAACTGGGCTACCTCGTGAGCCCACGGGCGCGCGCCAAGGCGCGTGCCTGGTTCAATGCCATGGCGCTGCATGAGACGGTGGCGCGGGGGCGTGAGGCCGTGGAAAAGCTGCTGCAGCGCGAAGGCAAGACCGCCGTGAAGCTGGACGATCTGGCGTCCCGGCTGGGCTTCAAGAGTGCCGACGATTTGTTCGAGGTGGTGGGCAAGGACGAGTTCTCGCTGCGCAACATCGAGACGCTGTTGCGCCCTGTCGAGCCGGCCGTACAAAGCGAAGATGCGCTGCTGAAAAAGCCGCGCGGCGGCGAAAAGACCCCCAAGGGCGGTGTGCTGGTCGTGGGGGTCGACTCGCTGATGACGCAACTGGCCAAGTGCTGCAAACCGGCACCACCCGACGAGATTCGCGGCTTCGTGACGCGCGGCAAGGGTGTCAGCGTGCACCGCGCGGACTGCAATAATTTTCGTGAAATGGCCGCCCGCAATGCCGAGCGTGTCATCGAGGTGCAGTGGGGCGCTCCAACGGCAGCCGAGGCAGCGGTGTACCCTGTGGACGTGGTCGTCGAGGCCGCGGACCGGCAGGGTCTGCTGCGTGATATTTCCGAAGTGTTTGCCAAGGAAAAAATGAATGTCATCGGCGTGCAGACGCAATCGGTCAAAGGCACCGCGTGGATGACGTTTACGGTGCAAATAGCCGATTCCGGGCGCCTGAACAAGGTGCTTGGCGTGGTGGCTGAGGTGGGCGGCGTCAGGTCGGCCCGGCGGCGCTGAAATGCGAACGCGCCGCGGCACCCGCGCCAGCAGCGGGAGCTCGTGCTGCTACAATCAACACTCTCGAATACTCTCAGGCGCGTAGCTCAGCTGGTTAGAGCACCACCTTGACATGGTGGGGGTCGTTGGTTCGAGTCCAATCGCGCCTACCAATTTTCCTCTGTCCCATGCAGACTCTCAGGGTAAACCTTGGGGGCGCGGCGGGAGCGGCTCCCTAGAATGTGCTGCATTGCAGTACAGATTGCCCGACGCGCCGATACGGAGGAGTTCACGCAGTGCCCACCAAGAAGACCAGCAGTGCCGGGCAAAGCGCCCCGGCAGCGCACGTTATCAAGAAATATCCGAACCGGCGACTCTACGACACCGATACCTCGACCTACATCACATTGGCCGAAGTCAGGCAACTGGTGATGGATTCCGAATCCTTCGTGGTGCGCGATGCCAAGACCAACGAGGACCTGACGCGCAGCATCCTGCTGCAGATCATCCTGGAAGCGGAGGCGGGTGGGGCGCCCATGTTCACCGAGGCGGTATTGACCAACATCATTCGCTTCTACGGTAACGCGATGCAGGGTTTCATGGGCACCTATCTGGAGCAGAACGTGCAGACGTTCATGGATCTGCAGGCCAGAATGCGCGAGCAGTCCAAGGGCTTGACGCCGGAAATGCTGGCCCAGCTCATGAACTTGCAGTCGCCCGCGATGCAACGCCTGATGGGCAATTACGTCGAGCAGTCCAAGAGCATGTTCATGCAGATGCAGGAGCAAATGCAGAAGCAGACGGAGCAAATGCTCGGGGTGTTCGGGTTGAAGCGTTGACGTGGGTGGGACGGGGGGCGCGGCCCGCGAGTCCAGGAACTGGGACAATGGCGCGATGAGCGAAGTTATATCTCCCGTACGCCAGGCACCGGTCATTCCCAAGGTGGGTTTTGTCAGTCTGGGTTGCCCCAAGGCGCTGACCGATTCCGAATTGATCCTTACCCAACTCAGTGCCGAGGGTTACCAGACCTCCAAGACCTTCGAAGGCGCGGACCTGGTGATCGTCAACACCTGCGGCTTCATCGACGACGCCATCAAGGAAAGTCTGGATACGATCGGCGAAGCCCTGGCCGAGAACGGCCGGGTCATCGTGACGGGCTGTCTGGGGGCCAAAAAGGTGTCTGGCGCTGCAGGTGAGGGCGACGTGAACCTGGTGCGGCAGATGCACCCCAGCGTGCTCGCCGTGACAGGCCCGCACGCCACGCAGGAGGTCATGGATGCGGTGCATCTGAACCTGCCCAAGCCGCACGATCCTTTTCTTGATTTGGTGCCCAATTCGTTCGGCGTCGCGGGCATCAAGCTGACGCCGCGGCATTACGCCTATCTGAAGATTAGCGAAGGCTGCAATCACCGCTGCACGTTTTGCATCATCCCGTCGATGCGCGGTGATCTGGTTTCCCGGCCCATCGGCGATGTGCTGGGTGAGGCGCGCGCGCTGTTCGAAGGCGGCGTGAAGGAACTGCTGGTGATCAGCCAGGACACCTCGGCCTACGGCGTCGACGTGAAATACCGCACCGGGTTCTGGGACGGCAAGCCGGTCAAGACGCGCATGCTCGAACTGGTCCAGGCCTTGGGCGAGATTGCGGAGCCTTACGGCGCCTGGGTCCGGCTGCATTATGTATACCCGTACCCGAGCGTGGACAGCGTGATTTCGGTGATGGCGACCGGCAGCGTGCTGCCCTATCTAGACGTGCCGTTCCAGCACAGCCATCCGGACGTGCTGGCGCGCATGAAACGTCCGGCCAGTGGTGAAAAAAATCTGGAGCGGCTCGCGCGCTGGCGCGAGATGTGTCCCGAGATTGTGGTGCGCAGCACCTTCATCGCCGGGTTTCCGGGCGAAACCGAGGCGGAGTTCGAGCATCTGCTGGACTTCATGCGCGAGGCGCAGATTGATCGCGCGGGCTGTTTTGCCTACAGCCCGGTGGACGGTGCCGCGGCCAACGATATTCCGGGCATGCTGCCCGTAGAACTGCGCGAGGAGCGGCGCGCGCGCTTCATGGCGGTGGCCGAGGCGGTGTCGGCGGCCAAACTGCGAAAGCGCGTGGGCGCCACGATGCAGGTGCTGGTGGACTCAGCGCCGAGCCTGGGCAGGAAGGGCGGCGTGGGCCGAACCTATGCGGACGCGCCCGAGATCGACGGCACGGTGAAGCTGCTGCCGCCCGAGAAGATCAGCAAGACCTTGAAGGTCGGGGAATTTACCAAGGCGCGGATTGTCGCGGCACGGGGGCATGACCTCGTGGCCGTGCCCTTTTGAGCGCCATCCGGGCAACAAAAAAGCCACTGAATTTTCAGTGGCTTGCATGCATAAAAGTTAATTTATATTGGTGCCCAGGAAGGGACTCGAACCCCCACGAAGTTACTCGCTAGTACCTGAAACTAGTGCGTCTACCAATTCCGCCACCTGGGCATCTCAGGAAAGAGAGCGATTGTATCAAAAATATAAGCCAAACCAGCGGTCTGCTGGACGAAGTTGAAGGAACCATCCAGGGCCACCGCGATGGCCACGGATTCGTGATTCGTGATGACGGTGAATCCGACATCTACCTGCCCCCGAACGAGATGCGCGCGGTGCTGCACAAGGACCGCGTCAAGGCGCGCGTCGTGCGCAGCGACCGCAAGGGCCGACCCGAAGGCCGGGTGGTTGAAATCGTGGAGCGGCCCCAGCAACCCATCATTGGCCGGCTGCTGCAGGAGAGCGGCGTCTGGCTGGTTGCGCCCGAAGACAAGCGCTACGGTCAGGATGTGCTGATTCCCAAAGGGGCGACCGGTACCGCCAAACCGGGGCAGGTCGTGGTGGTGGAGTTGACCGAGCCGCCGGCCCTGTTTGGCCAACCCGTGGGCCGCGTGCGCGAGGTGCTGGGCGAGGTCGACGACCCCGGCATGGAGATTGAAATAGCGGTGCGCAAATACAGCGTGCCGCATGAGTTTTCCGCGACCTGCATTGCGCAGGCACGCATGCTCCCGGACAAGGTGCGCGCACCCGACAAGGCCCATCGGGTGGACCTGACCGACGTGCCGCTGGTGACGATCGACGGCGAGGATGCGCGCGATTTCGACGACGCCGTGTACTGCGAGCCCGCCAGGGTCGGCCGTGGCAAGGGCTGGCGTTTGCTGGTAGCGATTGCCGACGTGAGTCACTACGTCGAGACCGGCAGCGCCATCGACATCGACGCCTATGACCGCGCCACCAGCGTGTACTTTCCGCGCCGCGTGATTCCGATGCTGCCCGAGAAACTGTCCAACGGGCTGTGCTCGCTGAATCCCGATGTCGAGCGGTTGTGCATGGTCTGCGACATGCTGGTGACGGCCAAGGGCGACGTGCATGCGTACCAGTTCTACCCGGCCGTGATGTTCAGCCATGCGCGCTTCACCTACACCGAGGTAGCGGCCGTTCTGGGCAACACGCGCGGCCCGGAGGCGCTGCGCCGCAAGGAGCGGGTTGCCGATCTGCTGAACCTGCACGATGTGTACCGCGCGTTGCTGGCGGCGCGCAACGCGCGTGGCGCGGTGGATTTCGAAACCACCGAGACGCAAATCATCTGCGACGACAATGGCCGCATCGAGAAAATCGTGCCACGCACGCGTAATGAAGCGCACCGCCTGATCGAAGAGGCGATGCTGGCGGCGAACGTGTGCAGTGCCGACTACATCATGCAAAGCAAGCATCCGGGACTGTTTCGGGTGCACGAAGGCCCGACGCCCGAAAAGCAGGAGATCCTGCGCAACTACCTGAAGGCGCTGGGAGTCGGGCTGAGCATTGGCGACAATCCCACGCCGGGAGAGTTCCAGGCCGTCGCGAATACTACCAAGGACAGGCCCGACGCTCAGCAAATCCATGCCATGCTGCTGCGCTCCATGCAGCAGGCCATCTACACCCCCGTGAACAGCGGCCACTTCGGGCTGGCCTACGATGCGTACACGCATTTCACGAGCCCGATCCGGCGCTATCCCGATCTGCTGGTGCACCGGGTGATCAAGGCGATCCTGAGCCACACCCGATACCAGCTGCCGGCGCTGCCCACGCCGGGCGAGGCGCATGCCAAGCTGGCAAAGCGCCTGCAAAAGGGCCAGGCACCGCGCATCCCGAAGCAGGCGGGCGAGCCCGCCCACAAGCCGCACAAGCTCAGTACCGAGATGCTGGCCTGGCAGGCGGCGGGACTGCACTGCAGCGCCAACGAACGGCGTGCCGACGAGGCCAGCCGCGACGTTGAAGCGTGGCTCAAGTGCAAATACATGCGCGAGCATCTGGGCGAGGAATATGGCGGCGTCGTCACCGCGGCCACGGGCTTCGGCATTTTTGTCACGCTGGATGCCATGTACGTGGAAGGCCTGGTGCACATCACCGAATTGGGGGGCGAGTATTTCCGCTTCGACGAGGCACGCCAGGAACTGCGCGGCGAGCGCACTGGCACCCGCTACGCCATCGGCACGCGCGTGCGGGTGCAGGTCAGCCGGGTCGATCTGGACGGCCGGCGCATCGACTTCCGGCTGGTGCACGAAGAGGAGGAACTGCTGCCGCGCGCCATGAAGGACAAGGGCGTGGCGCGCGCGGGCACCGACAAGGTGGCGGCGCTGGAGCGCGCGGGGCCGGTGTCGGGCAGGCGCACCGCCAAGACATCCAAACCCCCCGCCAAAAAGGCCGAAGCCAATCGCCACAAGCCCAGGCGCTGACCGGCCTGCACGCCATTACAACACCCCATCCGCAGGAGAGTTTTCAAGATGAACACCCACGACAAAGTCGCCATCGTGACCGGCGCGGGCAGCGGCATCGGCAAGGCCGCCGCGCTGGCGCTGCTGCAGGATGGCTATCGCGTCGCGCTGGCGGGGCGCCGCATGGCACCGCTGGAGCAGGTAATTGCCGAATCCGGCGCGGGCGCGCGCGCCATGGCCGTATCGACCGACGTGGCGAACCCCGCGTCGGTGCGGGCGCTGTTCGACGCCGCCATCAAGACGTTTGGCCGCGTCGACCTGCTGTTCAACAACGCCGGGGTGAGCGCGCCGCCGGTACCGCTGGAAGACCTGACGCTGGCGCAGTGGCAGAACGTGGTGGACATCAACCTCACGGGCATGTTCCTGTGCATCCAGGCGGCGTTTCGTGCCATGAAGGCGCAGTCTCCGCGCGGTGGGCGCATCATCAACAACGGTTCGATTTCGGCCACCACGCCGCGCCCGAATTCGATTGCCTACACGGCCACCAAGCATGCGGTGTCCGGCTTGACCAAGACGGCTTCGCTGGACGGGCGCAAGTACGACATCGCGGTGGGCCAGATCGACATCGGCAATGCCGCGACCGAGATGGCCCAGCGCATGGCGAGCGGCATTCTGCAGGCGAATGGCGAGATCGCCGTGGAGCCCTTGATGGACGTGAACATCGTCGGGCAGTCGGTGGTCTACATGGCCAGCCTGCCCCTGACGGCGAACGTGATGTTCCACACCGTGATGGCGACCAAGATGCCGTTCGCGGGGCGGGGTTGAGCGTGCGCATTGGGGCGCACGGGTTGCCATATCGAGGAGAAACGTGGCATGGCACAGCAGCAACCGCTTTATCTTGACGACCTCGTGATCGGCGCCGAGTACCGCAGCGCGGAACATCGCCTCGATGCCGGGCAGACCGTGGCGTTCGCCCGTGAGTTCGATCCGCAGCCGGCCCACCTCGACCCGGAGGCTGCGAAGGGCACGCTATTGCAGGGCCTTTCGGCCAGCGGCTGGCACACGGCGGCGATCACGATGAAGCTGCTGGTGGACAGCGTGCCGTTCGGCAACGGCATCATCGGCGCGGGCATCGAGCTGCAGTGGCCGCGTCCGACGCGGCCCGACGACACGCTTCATGTCGTCAGCAAGATCGTCGAGATCGCTCCGTCGCGCTCCAAACCCGATCGTGGCATCGTGACGGTGGAGAGCCTGACACTGAACCAGCGCGGTGAGACCTGCCAGCGCCTGGTCAGCAAGCTGGTCGTGATGCGCAGGCCGGGGTAGTGGAAGAGCCATTGGATGGGCCGATCATCGCGGATGCAGGTCGAACACAAGCGCGAGATAGGCCGTGCAGACGGCCTGTCTCGACGCCGGATTACTGCGCCGAGCTATCGCAACCCACCCGCCGCGCCAGCGCGCCGGCAGTCACCATACGGCCATCGGGCCAGCGGTTAGCGATTAGCCCGTGCAGGTACACGGCCGCGCAGGCGGCGTCGAAAGGCGCCTGCCGCGCAGCCAGCCGCGCACCGATCATGCCGGCGAGCACGTCCCCGGTGCCGGCGGTGGCCAGGCGTGCATTGCCGGTCGGGTTGATGACCGGTGTCTGGCCAGGAGCGGCGATGACGGTACCGGACCCCTTGAGCACCACCGTACAGGCAAAGCGCTCGGCGAGCGTCGTGGCGGCTCGCAGCCGGCCCCGCTGAACCTCGGCGGCGCTGCAGCCCAGCAGCCGCGCGGCTTCCAGCGGATGCGGCGTCAGCACCACCGTTGGCCGCGCACCGTCGCGCCGCGTGCGCGCGTGCAGCAGGGTTTGCATCTGCGTGTCGGTTGCTATTGCATTGAGAGCGTCGGCATCCAGCACGGCATGGGCTGCGGTCGAAATGACCCTGGCAAGCTCGTGCCGAACCGCGTCTCCGCCGCCACAGCCGCAGACCACCACCATGGACTTGAGTTCGAGCGATGCGACAGGGCGCAGCATCAGTTCCGGCTGCTGCATGTCAACCGACAGCGCGGCCGGATCCAGCAGCGCGACGAAGACGCGGCCGGCGCCGCCGTGCAGTGCGGCGGTGCCGGCCAGCAGCGCGGCGCCGGTCATGCCGGGTGCGCCGCCGATTATCGCGACGTCGCCGTAGCTGCCCTTGTGGCTCGCATGCGCTCTGGCCTGCGCGGGCGGCGGGCCGGCCAGCAGCGCGGTCGGGGGCTCGCCTGCAACATCGGCGCCCAGGTCGTCGAACCACACCTGGCCGGTCGCGTCGCGGCCCTGCGCGGTGAACAAGCCGGGCTTCAGCGTCAGCAGGCTCAGCGTATATTGAGCATGAAAAGTGCCTGTAGCCCTTATGGATGCTTCAGAGTCAGCTACGCTAGTCGTAGCAATATAGCCGGTGTCGGCATTCAGGCCGGACGGCACATCAACGGCCAGCACCGCAGCCGCGCTGCTGGCGAGCGCATCGATCCACTGCGCCATGCGGCCTTGCGGTGCGCGGCTGGCGCCAATGCCGAGCAGGGCGTCGATGCACAGGTCGTGCTGTGTGAGGCCGGCCGGCGGTGCGTTGGCGAAGCGCACGCCTGCCTGCCGCGCTCGCTCCAGCGCGGCGAGGCTGTCCGCCGATGCGTTGGCCCCGTCGCCCAGCCAGGTCACGACGGGCTGTTTGCCCCAGCGCTGCAGGTGCGCGGCGGCCTCCAGCCCGTCGCCGCCGTTGTTGCCCGGGCCGCAGGCGATCCAGATGCTGCGCGCGTGCGGTGCCAGTGCCAGTGCCAGTTTGGCGGTGGCGAGCCCGGCGCGCTGCATCAACGTGTGCGGCGACAACTGCGCAGCAGCGGCCTGTTCAAGGCGTCGCGTCGCGGCGATGTCGAACAACGGGTACGCGCGATCGGGCGTGATGCGGAGCATGTCCCGATTGTGCCCAACGCCAAGGTCGGCCGTCTCGGGAGGGTTCCGGCCGCGCGTTGACCGGTGCGCGGCAGGTGCGTCAGCGCAACAGGCGCTCGACCCCCAGCCCTTCGAGGTCGATCGCAGGAGCCTGGCCAGCGATCAGATCGGCCAGCACGCGCGCGCTGCCACAACTCAGCGCCCAGCCGCTGCCGCCGTGCCCGAGGTTCAGCCACAGGCCCGGTACGCCGCTGGCGCCCAGCACCGGCGGGCCGTCCGGCAGCATGGGGCGGGCGCCCTTCCATTCCTGCACGCCATTGGACAATTGGGCCGCACCGGGAAACCAGTCATGTAGCACCTTGTACAGGGTCTGCAGCGAGGCGGCGCGCTTGTGCCCGGGCGAGCCGCCGATTTCGGCCCCGCCGGCCACGCGCACGCGCTGGCCCAGGCGCGTGATGGCGACCTGATAGCGTTCGTCCATGACGGCGTTTTGCGGCGCGTTGAGCGGCTCGCGAATCTGCGCGCTGATCGAATAGCCATACACGGGCGCCATGGGAAGCGACAGGCCCAGCGGCTTGAGCAGCGCGGCCGATGCCACGCCGGCGCACAACACCAGCGCGTCGAAACGCTTGCGCTGGGTTTCGCCCACTATGTATAGCGAAGCAGGTGATGACCTGCTGATGCGGGCCACGGAGGTATTGAAGCGAAAGTTGGCGCCGCGCAACTCAGCCCCGGTCTTGAGCCCCATGGCGAACTGGCGGCAGTTGCCCACCTCATCACGCGGCAGGTGGATGGCGCCCGCCAGCGCGGTGTCGGCATTGAGCGCGGGCTCGACCCTGCGCGCCTCTGCGGCATCGATTTCCCGAAAGACCACACCTGCGTCACGGATCACCTGCAGTGCGGGCTGCGCCAACTGCTGGTCGCGGCCGGAGCGCAGCAGCATCAGGCAGCCCTCGCTGCGCTCGTACTCCAGGGGCAGGTCGGCGTTGAGCTGGCGCAGCCGCTCGGCACTGTAAAAAGCCAGGCGCTGCAGCCGCGCGCGGTTCGCCAGGTAGGTCTCCCGCTTGCAGGCGCGCCGCCACTTCCAGATCCAGGACAGTTCGGCGCCGGACAGGGGCCGCCCGATC
>DATNBD010000175.1:0-8420 GCA_035572155.1 Rhodoferax sp. | reverse complement strand
TCCATCTTGACGGTGTCGCCGGCCTTGACCATGACTTCGATCACGGCAACGTCTTTGAAGTCGCCGATGTCCGGCACCCGCACCTCGATCGCCCCAGTGCGTGCAGTCGCGGCGGGCGCTATCGTATTGATATCATTCTTCGCTGGTGGGGTAACGGCTACAGCCGCTTTTTGTGTGGAATCGGGAGCAGACGGGGTGGCAGCAGCAGCCGCGCCTTTGGTTTCCAGCAACAGTACCACGGAGCCTTCAGACACCTTGTCGCCGAGCTTGACCCTGAGCTCCTTGACCACGCCGGCCTGGCTCGACGGAATCTCCATGGAGGCCTTGTCGCTCTCCACGGTAACCAGGCTCTGCTCGGCCTGCACAGCATCGCCGGGCTTGACCAGCAGCTCGATGACCGCGACTTCATCGAAATCGCCAATGTCGGGCACCTTGATTTCTACGACGGACATATTCTTTGCCTCCGGTTACTGGGGTTCTTGTTGCGCGCGGCACGACCGCCCGTCGCATGGTGCAGTGCGCTGCATTTGCGAGGATGCGGATCAGGCGTGCAGCGGATTGACCCTCTCGGTCTGGATCCCGTATTTCCTGATGGCCTCGGCCACCTTGGCGGCCGGCACGCTGCCGTCATCGGACAACGCCTTGAGCGCGGCAACCACGATGTAGTGGCGATTCACCTCGAAATGCTCGCGCAGCTTGCTGCGGAAGTCGCTGCGGCCAAAGCCGTCCGTCCCGAGCACCTTGTAAGTGCGGTCCTTCGGCAGGAAGGGACGAATCTGCTCGGCAAAGGCCTTCATGTAGTCGGTCGAGGCCACCACCGGTCCGCCATGCTTTTCGAGTTGCCGGGCCACGAACGGGACGCGCGGCGCCTCGGTCGGATGCAGCAGGTTCCAGCGTTCGCAATCCTGCCCGTCGCGCGCCAGCTCGTTGAAGCTCGGGCAGCTCCACACGTCGGCCGCAATGCCCCAGTCCTTCTCCAGCAGTTCCTGCGCCATCAGGCTCTCGCGCAGGATGGTGCCGCTGCCGAGCAATTGCACGCGCTGCTTGGCCTTGCCGCCATCCTTGCACAGGTACATGCCCTTGATGATCTGCTCCTCGGTGCCCGCCTTGAGGCCCGGCATCGGGTAGTTCTCGTTGAGCAGCGTGATGTAGTAGAAAACATCCTCCTGCTTTTCCACCATGCGCTTGAGGCCGTGCTGCATGATTACGCCGACCTCGTGCGCGAAGGTCGGGTCGTAGCTCACGCAGTTCGGAATGGTCCCGGCCAGGATGTGGCTGTGCCCGTCCTCGTGCTGCAGGCCCTCCCCGTTCAGCGTGGTGCGGCCCGCGGTGCCCCCCAGCAGGAAACCGCGCGCCAGCATGTCGCCCGCCGCCCACGCCAGGTCGCCAATGCGCTGGAAGCCGAACATCGAGTAGTACACATAGAACGGCACCATGATGCGGTTGCTGGTGCTATAGGACGTGGCAGCGGCGATCCAGCTGGCCATGCCACCGGCTTCGTTGATGCCCTCCTGCAGCACCTGGCCGTGCTTGTCTTCCTTGTAATACATCACCTGGTCCTTGTCGACCGGGGTGTACTGCTGGCCTGCCGGGTTGTAGATGCCAATCTGGCGGAACAGGCCCTCCATGCCAAAGGTGCGGGCCTCGTCCACCACGATCGGCACCACGCGCGGACCCAGTGCCTTGTCACGCAACAACTGCGTGAGGACGCGCACAAACGCTTGCGTGGTGGAGATTTCACGGCCCTCGGCGGTCGGATCCAGCACTGCCTTGAAGGTTTCCAGCGCCGGGACGGTGAAGCTTTCATCGGCCTTGGCGCGCCGGTGCGGCAGGTAGCCGCCGAGTGCCTGGCGGCGCTCGTGCAGGTACTTCATCTCGGGCGTGTCGTCGGCCGGCTTGTAAAAGGGAATGTCAGCCAACTGGCTGTCCGGGATCGGGATGTTGAAGCGATCGCGAAACTCCTTGACCGCTTCGTCATTGAGCTTTTTAGTCTGGTGCACGGTGTTCTTGCCCTCGCCCATCTTGCCCATGCCGTAGCCCTTGACGGTCTTGACCAGTAGCACCGAGGGCTGGTCCTTGTGCTGCACCGCTGCGTGGTAAGCCGCATAAACCTTCTGCGGATCGTGTCCGCCGCGGCGCAGGGCCCAGATGTCGTCGTCGCTCATCTTGGCGACCATCTCCAGCGTCTTCGGATCGCGGCCGAAGAAATGCTTGCGCACGAAGGCGCCATCGTTCGCCTTGAAGGCCTGGTAGTCGCCGTCCAGCGTGTCCATCATGACTTTGCGCAGCGCGCCATCCTTGTCGCGCGCCAGCAGCGGGTCCCAGTCCGTGCCCCACAGCAGCTTGATCACGTTCCAGCCGGCGCCGCGAAATGTGCTCTCGAGCTCCTGGATGATCTTGCCGTTGCCGCGCACCGGACCATCCAGGCGCTGCAGGTTGCAGTTGATCACGAAGATCAGGTTGTCGAGCTTTTCGCGTGCGGCCAGGCCGATCGCGCCCAGGCTTTCCACCTCGTCCATTTCACCGTCGCCGCAAAATACCCAGACCTTGCGGTTCTCGGTATTGGCAATGCCGCGGGCGTGCAGGTACTTGAGAAAACGCGCCTGGTAGATCGCCATCAGCGGGCCCAGCCCCATGGAGACCGTGGAGAACTGCCAGAAGCTGGGCATCAGCTTGGGGTGCGGGTAGCTGGACAGGCCCTTGCCACCCACCTCCTGACGGAAGTTCAGCAACTGCTCCTCGGTCAGCCGGCCTTCCAGGTAGGCGCGCGCATACACACCGGGTGAGCTGTGGCCCTGGATGTACAGGCAGTCGCCGCCGTGGTTTTCACTCTCGGCATGCCAGAAATGGTTGAAACCGGCACCGAACATGCTCGCCACCGAGGCAAACGAGCCGATGTGGCCGCCCAGGTCGCCTCCGTCTTCGGGGTGATGCCGGTTCGCCTTGACCACCATGGCCATGGCATTCCAGCGCATATAGGCGCGCAGCCGCCCCTCCAGGTGCAGGTTGCCGGGACTGCGCTCCTCCTGGTCGGGCTCGATGGTGTTGACGTAGCCGGTGTTGGCGGAAAACGGCATGTCGATGCTGTTTTGCCGGGCATGCTCCAGCAGCTGCTCCAGCAGCGCGTGGGCCCGCGCGGGGCCCTCGCTCTCGATGACCGCAGACAGCGCGTCCATCCATTCCCGGGTTTCCTGCGAGTCCGGATCGTTCGCCGGGGTACCGAACGCGCTTTCGGGCAATGCTGACATTTGCGTCTCCTTGTGGCTGTTCAAAGGGTAATTTAGTACGACTTCTCCAGTGTCTCACATTTTTTTAGGAATTTCAAATAATGATTTTGATTTTCATATTATGATTTATACCATGGCGCCCAAAATATGATGCTCACTTTGCCATGCCCGTGCGCTGTCATGGCCTCGTCTGTCATCTAAACTGCGTCGATGTCAAACAACCCCTTGCCAACCCCGCCAGGCCGATCCAGGCCAGCGGCTGGCACACCGCTGCGATCGTGGCGCAACTGGTGGCACAGCCAAAGCCCGACCCGCCAGGATCGGCTGGCCGTGCTCGCGCCGCTGGCCTCGGTACTGCTGTTTCTGGCGGCCATTACCGCGGCGTTCTGGTACTTGCAGGTAGAGGAGATCGACCGCGGGCAGGAGGCCGTAACACGCGATGTCGAGTATGCGCAGCAACGGGTGCGCCTGCGCCTGCTGGAGCGTCAGGAGCAGTTGATGCGGCTGGCGCGTGACGTCTCCAACAAGGATGTCGACTCGGACGAGTTCATCTCCCGATCCGAATCGCTGGAGGCGCAGTATCCCGAACTGCTGGCCATCACCTGGATCAACGCCCGCAGGCGGATCATCGCCAGCCGGTCCGCGCCGAGCGTGCCCTTGAGCCAGCAACGTGTGGCCGGCGACATTCTGAAGATCGGCGACACCGAAAACAGCTACAGCCTGGCGCGCGAACTACAGCAACCCGTTTATGCCCAGCCCACAGCGCACCCGGACCGGCTTGCCCTGCTGCAACTGCATATCCCGCTGGCCGATGGGGGCAAGTTCGCCGGCGTGGTGCTGGCCGAATACTCGCTCGACGATCTGCTGCGCTACGGCGTTCCGCCCGAGGTAATGGCCAAATACGCGGTCTCCCTGCTGGATGACAAGGGCCATGTCCTCGCGGGCAACACCGTGCCGGCACACAACCCGGGCTCCAGCCTGCTGCCCTGGAGCGCGGCGCCCAACCAGTACGAGGTGCCGGTTTCTCCGGTGGGCAACGGCCTGATCCTGCGGGCCCAGGCCTATCGCACCTCGATGGGCGTTGTCGGCAGCGGTCTGTTCTGGCTGGTCTGTGCCCTGAGCATGCTCACGGCCTGGATGCTGATTGCCAACTGGCGCCACACGCGGCGGCGCATGCAGGCGCAACGGGCGCTGGTGTCGGAAACCAATTTCCGGCGCGCCATGGAAAACTCCATGCTCACCGGCATGCGCGCGCTCGACCTGCAGGGCCGTATCACCTATGTCAATGCGGCGTTTTGCCAGATGACGGGCTGGAGCGAACGCGAACTGGTGGGGTGTACCGCGCCCTTCCCTTACTGGCCCGAAGCAGACCAGGAGTCGCTGGACGCCCGGCTCGACGATGAGCTGCAGGGGCGCACCATCCCCGGCGGCTTTCAGGTCCGCATCAAGCGCAAGAACAATGCGCTGTTCGATGCGCGGATGTATACCTCGCCGCTGATCGACGCACGCGGCCAGCAAACCGGCTGGATGACCTCGATGACCGACATCACCGAACCGAACCGCATTCGGGACCAGTTGTCGGCGTCCTACGAGCGTTTCACCACAGTGCTGGAGGCGCTGGACGCTTCGGTCTCGGTGGCTCCGCTGGGCAGTACCGAGCTGCTGTTCGCAAACAAGCTGTACCGGCTTTGGTTTGGCTCACACACCATCGGGCACCTGCAGCTGGTGGCCCAGGCCGGTGTCATCTCCTCCAGCGCCGACGACGCGCAGGACGACGTGGACGCCTACATGGGTCTGCCGACCGATGCGCTGACACACGGGCAGTCCGGGCAGTCCGAGGTTTACGTGGCGGAACTCGGCAAGTGGCTGGAAGTGCGTTCGCGTTACCTGACCTGGGTGGACGGGCGCCTGGCCCAGATGGTGATCGCCACCGACATCACGCCGCGGCGCCAGGCGGAGGACTTTTCCGCCCTGCAAGCGGAGCGCGCCCAGTCGGCCAGCCGGCTCATCACGATGGGCGAAATGGCATCCAGCGTGGCGCATGAATTGAACCAGCCCCTGACCGCCATCAACAATTATTGCAACGGCATGGTCACGCGTATCAGGGGCAAGCAGATTTCGGAAGACGATCTGCTGGCCGCACTCGACAAGACCGCCCGGCAGGCCCGGCGTGCCGGCCACATCATCCAGCGCATCCGCTCGTTCGTGAAGCGCAGCGAGCCGAACCGCACGTCCTCCGACGTCCAGGCCATGGTCAACGAGGCGGTCGAGCTGGCCGGCATCGAGCTGCGTCGGCGCAACGTCAGGCTGAACCCCTACGTGGCCGCCCGCCTGCCGCAGATCATGGTGGACCCGATCCTGATCGAGCAGGTGCTGGTAAACCTGCTCAAGAACGCGGCCGAATCCATCGAGTCGTCGGAGCGGCCGCCGACGCAGCGCACCGTGGAACTGCGGGTGGTACCGCGCCAGCAGGATGAGCAGCCGGTGATCGAGTTTTCCGTGCTCGACTCCGGCAAGGGCCTGGCGCCCGAAGCCATGGAGCGGCTTTACGAGGCGTTCTTCTCCACCAAGGCCGAGGGCATGGGCATTGGCCTGAATTTGTGCCGCAGCATCGTCGAGTCGCACCAGGGCCGGATGCATGCCGAGAACCTCTACAATGGCGGCGAAGTGACGGGCTGCCGGTTCTCCTTCTGGATACCGCTCGCCAGCCCTGTCAACGAAACTACAGATTCGCTAGCAACGACCAAAGACTCTGGGGTACCTGCATGAGTTTGATTCCTAAAAAAGGAACCGTCTACGTGGTGGACGACGATGAAGCCGTGCGCGATTCGCTCCAATGGCTGCTGGAAGGCAAGGATTACCGGGTGCGCTGCTTCGAGTCGGCCGAATCGTTTCTGAGCCGCTACGACGCGCGCGAGGTGGCCTGCCTGATCGTCGACATCCGCATGGGCGGCATGACGGGGCTGGACCTGCAGGATCGGCTGGTGGAGCGCCAGTCGCCGTTGCCCGTGGTCTTCATCACCGGCCATGGCGACGTGCCGATGGCCGTGAACACCATGAAGAAAGGCGCGATGGATTTCATCCAGAAGCCGTTCAAGGAAGAGGAATTGCTAGGCCTGGTCGAGCGCATGCTGGAGTCGGCGCGCAGCGCCTTCACCGACCATCAGCAGGCGGCGAGCCGCGACGCGCTGCTGTCCAAGCTGACCTCGCGCGAAGCCCAGGTGCTCGAACGCATCGTGGCAGGCCGCTTGAACAAGCAGATCGCCGACGACCTGGGCATCAGCATCAAGACCGTCGAGGCGCACCGCGCCAATATCATGGAAAAGCTGGGCGCCGGCACGGTCGCCGACTTGCTCAAGATTGCCCTGGGGCAAACGGCGGCAAAGACCTGAAACTTTTTTTGATAGCTATGCACGCCCGCCCGATAAGGACCAGCGGGCGTTTTTACTTGGAAACGGAAACATGACCGCGAAACTCATCGACGGCAACGCCCTGGCACGACAACTGCGCGCCGACGTGGCCCGGCGCACGGCCGCGCTCAAGGCGCGCGGCATCACCCCCGGACTCGCCGTGATCCTGGTGGGCGAGGACCCGGCCAGCCAGGTGTACGTGGGCAAAAAAATCCAGGCTTGCGAAGAGGCGGGACTGCACTCGGTCTTCGAGAAATACGGTGCCGATCTGAGCGAGGCCGACCTGCTGGCGCGCGTGCGGGCGCTCAACGTTGACCCGGCCATCCACGGTATCCTGGTGCAACTGCCCTTGCCGGCGCACATCGACGCGCACAAGGTGATCGAGACCATCGCGCCGGCCAAGGACGTGGACGGCTTTCACATCGCCAGCGCCGGCGCGCTGATGACGGGCACACCGGGCTTCTGGTCCTGCACGCCGTATGGCTGCATCAAGCTGATCGAGAGCACCGGCGTCGACCTCGCTGGCCGCCACGCCGTGGTCATCGGCCGCAGCAACAACGTGGGAAAACCCATGGCCCTGATGCTGCTGCAAAAGAATGCCACCGTCACGATCTGCCACAGCGCCACCCAAAACCTGAAGGCGCACACGCTGCAGGCCGACGTGATCGTCGCCGCCGTCGGCAAACGCAACACGCTGACCGCCGACATGGTCAAGCCCGGCGCCGTGGTGATCGACGTGGGCATGAACCGAAACGAGCTGGGCAAACTGTGCGGCGACGTGGATTTTGCCGGCGTGCGCGAAGTCGCGGGCTGGATCACGCCGGTGCCCGGCGGCGTGGGCCCGATGACCGTCACCATGCTGCTGGTCAACACGCTGGAAGCCGCCGAACGCATGTAATGTTGCCCCCACGCTCCGGCACTGCGTGAACTCTCCCTTGAACTTGCGGCCCCCGGCCACCACCTAAGCTGTATGACCAATCCCCTGCTCGACTTCACCGACCTTCCGCTGTTTGACCAGATCAAGCCGGAGCATGTTGCCCCAGCCGTCGACAGTTTGCTGGAGCAGGCCAACAGGGCGCTGGAGACCGTCACGCATCCGGATTTTCCGGCGACCTGGATCACCATGTCGCTGATTCTGGATGTCGCGACCGAAAAGCTGGGTCGGGCCTGGGGCGCTGTCAGCCACCTCAACGCCGTGGCCGACACGCCCGAGCTGCGCGCCGCCTACAACGCCGCCCTGCCCCAGGTAACCGAATTCTCGACCCGGCTCGGGGCCGACGAGCGCCTGTATGCGAAGTACAAATCTATCGATGTCGCCACGCTCAACGCCGAGCAGCGCCAGGCGCACAAGAATGCGGTGCGCAACTTCGTGCTCTCGGGCGCCGAACTCACGGGCGCCGCCAAGGAGCGCTTTGCCTGGATCCAGGAGCGACAAGCCGAGATCAGCCAGAAGTTCAGCGAGAACGCGCTCGATGCGACCGAAGCGTTTGCGTACTACGCGCGTGAGGATGAACTCGATGGCGTGCCCGATGACGTCAAACGGACGGCGCTCGCCGCTGCGCAGGCCGACGACAAGGCAGGCTACAAACTCACGCTCAAGATGCCCTGCTACCTGCCGGTCATGCAGTTTGCGCGCAGCAGCGCACTGCGCGAGACGCTGTACCGGGCCTACGTGACCCGCGCGTCCGACCAGGCGCCCGAGGACGCGCGCTCCTTCGACAACTCCGCGCTGATCCTTGAAACGCTGGCGCTGCGGCGCGAAGAAGCGCAGTTGCTGGGCTAC
>DATNBD010000174.1:0-6846 GCA_035572155.1 Rhodoferax sp. | reverse complement strand
CAGGTGGCTCAGGCCGCCACGCCTTCCTTCACCGTATCCGCCATGTCCGTGTAATCCTTGACCTTGTCAAAGTTCAGGTACTGGTAGATCTTGTCGCTGGCGGCGTTCAGCACGCCCATGTCGGCCATGTACTCGGCCTTGCTCGGGATGCGGCCGAGCTTGGAGCAGATGGCGGCCAGTTCGGCAGAGCCGAGGTACACGTTGGCGTTCTTGCCCAGGCGATTCGGGAAGTTGCGCGTCGAGGTGGAGAATACCGTGGCGCCCTCGCGCACCTGCGCCTGGTTGCCCATGCACAGGCTGCAGCCCGGCATTTCCATGCGCGCACCGGCGTTGCCGAGCACGCCATAGTGGCCTTCTTCGCTGAGCTGCTTGGCGTCCATCTTGGTGGGCGGCGCGACCCAGAGCTTGACGGGGATGTCACGCTTGTTTTCCAGCAGCTTGCTGGCGGCGCGGAAGTGGCCGATGTTGGTCATGCAGCTGCCGATGAACACTTCTTCGATCACGGCGCCCGACACATCGCTGAGCGTCTTGACGTCGTCCGGGTCGTTCGGGCAGGCCACGATGGGCTCGTGCACGTCGGCCAGGTCGATTTCGATCACGGCCGCGTATTCGGCATCGGCATCGCGCGCCAGCAGCTGCGGGTTCGCCAGCCAGGCCTCCATGGCGGCGATGCGGCGCTTGATGGTGCGCACATCCGAGTAACCCGTCGCAATCATCCACTTCAGCATGGTGACGTTGCTGTTGATGTACTCGATGATGGGTTCCTTGTTCAGGTGCACCGTGCAGCCGCCGGCCGAGCGCTCGGCCGACGCGTCGCTGAGCTCAAAGGCTTGCTCCACCTTGAGGTCGGGCAGGCCCTCGATCTCCAGGATGCGGCCCGAGAAGATGTTTTTCTTGCCCTTCTTCTCAACCGTCAGCAGGCCCGCCTTGATGGCGTACAGCGGAATCGCATTGACCAGGTCGCGCAGCGTGACGCCGGGCTGCATCTTGCCCTTGAAGCGCACCAGCACGCTCTCGGGCATGTCCAGCGGCATCACGCCGGTGGCCGCGCCGAACGCCACCAGGCCGGAGCCGGCCGGGAAACTGATGCCGATCGGGAAGCGCGTGTGGCTATCGCCGCCGGTACCGACCGTGTCGGGCAGCAGCATGCGGTTCAGCCAGCTGTGGATGATGCCGTCACCCGGGCGCAGCGGAATGCCGCCGCGATCGCTCATGAACTCGGGCAACTCGTGGTGCATCTTCACGTCGATCGGCTTCGGGTAGGCCGCCGTGTGGCAAAAACTTTGCATCACGAGGTCGGCGCTGAAACCCAGGCAGGCCAGGTCCTTCAGCTCGTCGCGCGTCATCGGGCCGGTAGTGTCCTGGCTGCCGACCGAGGTCATGCGCGGTTCGCAGTAGGTGCCGGGGCGCACGCCCTGGCCTTCGGGCAGACCGACCGCGCGGCCGACCATTTTTTGCGCGAGGGTGAAGCCTTTTTTCGTGTCGTGCGGGCTTTGCGGCAGACGGAACAGGGTCGAGACCGGCAGCCCCAGCGCTTCGCGCGCCTTGGCGGTCAGGCCGCGGCCGATGATCAGCGGAATGCGGCCACCGGCGCGCACCTCGTCGAACAGCACCTCGCTCTTGAGCTTGAATTCGGCCACCACCTTGCCGCCCTTGAGCGCCTTGCCTTCGTAGGGGCGCAGTTCCAGTTCGTCGCCCATGGCCATCTGGCTGACATCGAGCTCGATCGGCAACGCGCCCGAGTCTTCCATGGTGTTGTAGAAAATCGGCGCGATCTTGTTGCCCAGGCAGACACCGCCGAAGCGCTTGTTCGGCACGAACGGAATGTCTTCGCCGGTGAACCACAGCACCGAATTGGTGGCGGACTTGCGCGAGGAGCCGGTTCCGACCACGTCGCCCACATAGGCCACCAGGTTGCCGCGCGCGCGCAGGTCTTCGATGAATTTGATGGGGCCGCGCTTGCCGTCTTCCTCGGGCGTGATGCCGTCGCGCTTGTTCTTCAGCATGGCCAGCGCGTGCAGCGGAATGTCGGGGCGGCTCCAGGCGTCGGGCGCGGGCGAGAGGTCGTCGGTGTTGGTCTCGCCCGTGACCTTGAACACGGTCAGCTTGATGCTCTTGGGCACTTCGGGGCGCGAGGTAAACCACTCGGCATCGGCCCAGCTCTGCAGCACCGCCTTGGCGTGGGCGTTGCCCTTGTCGGCTTTTTCCTTGACGTCGTGGAACTGGTCGAACATGAGCAGCGTGTTCTTCAAACCCGCGGCGGCCACGGCGCCCAGGGCGGCATCACCCAACAGATCGATCAACGGGCTGATGTTGTAGCCGCCCAGCATGGTGCCCAGCAACTCGGTCGCCTTGGCAGGCGACAGCAGCGGGCACTTCTCGCTGCCATGCGCCACGGCGGCGAGGTAGCTGGCCTTGACCTTGGCCGCATCGTCAACACCAGCGGGCACGCGGTGCGTGATCATCTCGACGAGTGCGGCTTCTTCGCCCGCGGGCGGGTTTTTGAGCAGCTCGATCAGCTCGCCCGTTTGCGGCGCGGTCAGCGGCAGTGGCGGGATGCCGAGCGCAGCGCGCTCGGCGACATGGGCGCGGTAGGTTTGCAAGAACGGGGACGGCATGCGGGGTCCTTTATGATTTCATAAAAACAATGGCTATAGCCCTTTGGGAATATGGCGCTTGCGCTATTTATTTTGTAGTTTTCGTCGATGTGTCCGTGTTCATCGGCGTAGCGAACAGACTGGGGCCAGGGTGCACCTCGGCATTCGCCGTGGCCGTCACCTGGGCCGGGCTCTCGCACGCGTCGGCCAGCCGCTTACCCAGTTTTTCATTCAACAGCATGGACTTGTCCGGCAACTGCAGCCAGACGGCACCGGTGACCGGGTCTTCCAGCCGGATCGCGCCCGTCGCGGTCGTCACCGGCGCCAGGTGGTAACGGGCCTTTTTCATCTGCAGATCGAAGTAGCCCGGCGACTTGGGGTCGGCGGTGACCGTGACCGATTCACCCAGCTCGCACGGGAAGGTGCCCACGTAGATGCGCTTCGCAATCGCCAATTCTGCCGGCGTCAGCGCGACGTCTGCCGCGTGGATGCCCGCGGCCATGTTCACGGCTTGGCTTTTCAGGTTTTGCCGGCGCGTGCTGACCCTGGCTTTTCTCGTCTCATGCCGGGTTTCGCGCTTAATTTCATGCCTGGCTTCGTGTTTTGTCTCGTGCTTGATCTCGTGCTTTGCTTCGTGCTTGACGACCGGTTTGACCGCCGGCTTGGCCGCTGGCGTCGTCGCCGTGGACGCATCGGGCGCCGCGCTCGTCTGCGCAAGCGCCAGGGCGGGGCTCAAAAAGACCAGGGTCGCGGTAAGGAAGGCTTTCATGGGGAGGTCTCCGTGGAACAGGGGGTAGCGCCGTCGGCGCCCTGGCCGTGGTGGTTGAAATAAATCTGGATCTCATCCGGCAGCTCGCTGCCCGTCTGGTGCGCGCGCTCCAGCACCTGCCAGAAATAGCGGTAGCTGGCGCGGTCCTGCAGTTTTCCGTCAAAGGACACAGGAGCCCAATTTGCATCGACCGCGGACGCTATTATTTTGGAAGCAATCTCAATCTCGGACGGACTTGGGGCGAACGCCTGCAGGATCGGGCGAATCTGATCGGGGTGGATGCTCCACATACGGGTGTAGCCGAACTCGCGCGCCGCCCTGCGGGCCGCGGCGCCCAGCGCCTCCACATCCTTGAATTCGGTCACCACGCAGTGCGAAGGGACCTTGCCCCAGGCGTGGCAGGCCGAGGCAATCTCGAGCTTGGCCCGCACCACCAGCGGGTGCGTGAACTGGCCCTGCACGCCCATGCCGTCCGCAGGGATCGCACCGCCGTGACTCGCCACAAAATCCATCAATCCAAAGCTCAGCGACTGCACGCGCGGGTGCGCGGCGATCTCGAAGGCACGCTGCACGGCGGCCGGCGACTCTATCAGAACCTGTAGCGGCAAATGCCCGGCGGATGCGGACGCCAGGGCTTTTTCAACCCGAATCACGTCGTCCACCGACTCCACCTTGGGAATCATGATGTGGGTCAACTTGTGCCCCACCGCGCCGGCGATCGTGGCGATATCGGACTCGAACGCCGGGTGATCGACGGGATGCACGCGCACGGCGACGCGCGCCTTGCCGTCCGCCAGCAACGCCAGCGCGACCACCAGCGCCGCGTGATCCGCTTCGCCGCCGACCGGTGCGCCGTCTTCGCAGTCCAGCGTCACATCGAACACGCAGGCGCCGAATTCCTCGGTGAACTCGGCCTGCAGCTGCAGGCTCTTGCGCATGCGCGCCTCGACGCCGCTGTAGTGGTCGCACACCGGCAGGAAAGCGCCGGCCGCCTGGGCGCCCAGCAAGACTTCGCGCGGATGGCGGGCGGCAGTCATGATGGCTTGCGCTGCGCCACGATGAACAGACGCGGAAATGCGAGCAGCAGGCGCCCATCCGCGCGCGCCGGATAGGCCTGCGCGATGCGGTGCTCGTACTCGGCCAAATAGCTGGCCTGCAGCGCCGGGGAAAGGCGCTCCACATACGGCCGCAGTCCCGTGCCGCGCAGCCACTCGACAATCGCGGCGGCAGACGCCATCGGGTGCTGGTAAATGGTGCGCCAAACGTCGACTTGCGCCGCCTGCGGCGCCAGCAAGTCGTAATAGCCACCGACGTCCAGCAGTTCGGTGCGCACGCTGTCGGCATCGCCGATGGAAGCCGCCCACGGCGCCTGCGCGGCCAGCTCGCGCATCAGTTGGTGCGTCGACTCCTGCCGGTTGTCAGGCATCTGGATCGCCAGCACACCGCCCGGCGCCAGCAGCGAAAACAGCCGCGGCAGCAGCGTGGCGTGGTCGGGCACCCACTGTAGGGCGGCGTTGGCATAGATCAGATCGGGTGCTCCGCCCAGTGCAACATCGGGCGCCCAGCGGGCGATGTCGCTGAACTCGAAGCGGACATGCGGCAGGCGCTGGTGCGCGCTCTCCAGCATGGCTTCGGAATTGTCCGTTCCTACGACCTGCGCGCCGGCAAAGCGCCGAACCAGCAGCTCGGTCGAATTGCCGGGGCCACAGCCGAGATCGACAACTCGCAACGCCCGCTCGAGCGGCACGCGCGCGAGCAGGTCTTGCGCCGGCCGCGTGCGCTCGTCCTCGTAGCGCCGGTACAGGTCAGGGTTCCAGTCGCGCATGAACAAGGAGACGGCTTGGCTTGGCGACCCGGATTACAGTAGGTGGGCCACGCCGGCCTGCTCGTCCAGCAGTTCCTTGAGCGTCTTGTCGATGCGTTCCTGGCTGAAGGCGTCGATGGCCAGGCCCTCGACGCGCTTGTATTCGCCGTTCTCGCAGGTGACCGGCACGCCGAACATCACGTCCCTGGGAATGCCATAGCTGCCATTGGACGGAATGCCCATGGTGACCCACTTGCCGTTGGTGCCCAGCGCCCAGTCGTGCATGTGGTCGATCGCCGCGTTGGCGGCGGACGCCGCCGACGACAGGCCGCGCGCCTCGATGATGGCGGCGCCGCGCTTGCCCACGGTGGGCAGGAACACGTTGGCGTTCCATTCCTGGTCGTTGATCATCTTGGCGACACTCTCGCCCTTGATGGTGGCGAAGCGGTAGTCGGCGTACATGGTGGGCGAATGGTTGCCCCAGACCGTGAGTTTCTCGATGTCGGCCACGGCCTTGCCGGTCTTGGCGGCCACCTGGCTCAGCGCGCGGTTGTGGTCCAGCCGCAGCATCGCGGTGAAGTTCTTGCTCGGCAGATCCGGCGCGCTTTTCATCGCGATGTAGGCATTCGTGTTGGCCGGATTGCCCACCACGAGCACCTTGACGTTGCGGCTCGCCACCGCGTTCAGCGCCTTGCCCTGAGCCGTGAAGATTTGCGCATTGACCGCGAGCAGCTCGGAGCGCTCCATGCCGGGGCCGCGCGGGCGCGAACCGATCAGCAAGGCGTAATCCACATCCTTGAACGCGGTCATCGGGTCGCCGTGGGCCTGCATCTCGACCAGCAGCGGGAAGGCGCAGTCCTGCAGCTCCATCATCACGCCCTTGAGCGCCTTTTGGGCTTTCTCGTCGGGGATTTCCAGCAGTTGCAGGATCACGGGCTGGTCCTTACCCAGCATTTCGCCCGAGGCGATGCGAAACAGGATGGCGTAGCCGATTTGACCTGCGGCACCGGTGACGGCGACGCGAACGGGTTTCTTGCTCATGATGGACACTCCAGAATGGATGATGAAAGAGGCCGCCGGATCGGGTCCGGCCGGTCGGCAAAAGCGTTTTGAAGCAGGCTTCGAGTTTACCCGGGAAATCCCTAGGCAGTCAATTTGTCTTATATCTTATATAAGATATGATTGGACCGTTCAAACCACGCCGCGCCATGCCCCATTCCTCCACCGACCACGAAACCCCTGGCGCCGAGCCATACGGCGCCGGCGCGGCCGGTTCGGCGCCCGCGTTCAGCCCGCTGTATCAGCAAATCAAGGGGTTGATCCTGCAGAGCCTGCAGGCGGGCGAGTGGAAACCCGGCGCGGCCATTCCCAGCGAGATGGACCTGGCGGTGCGCTACCGCGTGAGCCAGGGCACAGTGCGCAAGGCGATCGACGAGCTCGCCGCCGGGAACCTGGTGGTGCGGCGCCAGGGCAAGGGCACCTTCGTCGCCACGCACGCGGAACACCAGGTGCAATACCGCTTCTTGCGGCTGATCCCCGACAACGGCGACGTGAACAGCGAAGGTCCGGCCCAGCGCGAGATCATCGATTGCAAGCGCCTGCGCGCGAATGCCGAGGTGGCTCGCGCGCTGGCCCTGCGCTCCGGTGATGCCGTATTGCAGGTACGCCGCGTGCTG
>DATNBD010000173.1:0-17832 GCA_035572155.1 Rhodoferax sp. | reverse complement strand
GGCAACATGGCCGACTTCGTGCGCGAGTTTGCTGTCAAGCACCAGATCAAGCTGGAGCAGAACTACCGCAGCTACAGCAACATCCTGGACTCGGCCAACGAGCTGATCAGCCACAACAGCAAGCGCCTGGGCAAGAACCTGCGCACCGACCAGGGTCCCGGCGAACCGGTGCGTGTGTTCGAATCTACCAGTGACTTTGCCGAGGCGCAGTGGATGGTCGAGGAAATGCGCCAGCTGATGCGCGATGACGGCACCGAGCCGGGGCTCAAGCGCAGCGAGATCGCGGTGCTGTATCGCAGCAACGCGCAAAGCCGGGTCATCGAAACGGCGCTGTTCAACGCCGCTGTGCCATACCGCGTATACGGCGGCCTGCGTTTTTTCGAACGCGCCGAGATCAAGCATGCGCTGGCGTATTTGCGCCTGCTGGAGAACCCGCGCGACGACACCAGTTTTCTGCGCGTCGTCAACTTTCCGCCGCGCGGCATTGGCGCGCGCAGCATCGAGCAGTTGCAGGACGCCGCGCGCGCCGCCGGCTGCTCGCTCGTTGATGCCGTGAGCACGGTGAGCGGCAAGGCCGGCGCGAACCTGGGCGCGTTCATCGCCAGGATCGACGTGCTGCGCGAGCAGACAGCAGGGCTCACGCTGCGCGAAATTATTGAGAAGGTGCTTGATGCGAGCGGGCTGATCGACCATTACAAGGCCGAGCGCGAGGGCGCGGATCGCATCGAGAACCTGGAGGAACTCGTGAACGCGGCCGAGAGCTTCGTGTCGCAGGAAGGCTTCGGCCGCGATGCGGTCGCGCTGCCGGTCGATGAGCTGGGCCATGCGCTGACGCAAAGCCCAGCGAGTCAGGGTCTTTCACCGGACGCCATCGCGTCCGCGCCTGCAGAACAGGCGGGCTCGCCCCTCCCACCGGGGGAAGGGATGGGATGGGCGGGCGTCAATGCGGCCCTTGGGACTCAGGTTTCGCCGGACGGCGAAACCCTGAGCCCGCTCGCCGCCTTTCTGACCCACGCCGCGCTGGAATCAGGCGACAACCAGGCCCAGGCCGGGCAGGATGCGGTGCAGCTGATGACCGTGCATTCCGCCAAGGGGCTGGAATTCGACGCGGTGTTCATCAGCGGCCTGGAGGAGGGCCTGTTCCCGCACGAAAATTCCATGAGCGATCAGGATGGTCTGGAAGAAGAGCGCCGCCTGATGTATGTGGCAATCACGCGGGCGCGCAAGCGCCTGTACCTGAGCTACTCGCAAACACGCATGCTGCACGGCCAGACGCGCTACAACCCCAGGAGCCGTTTTTTTGACGAGTTGCCGGAGTCGGCATTGAAGTGGCTCACGCCCAGGAATCAGGGTTTCGGTTCCGGGTTCGCTATGAATAACGAAGCTTATACCCGAGATCAGTCAAGGGCTAATGGTGGTTTTGATCATGAATATTCGCGCCTGACGGGGCGCTACGCGAGCCCGCCCGTGCCGGTGCAGAAGGCGGCCCCCTCGCATGGCCTGCGTTCGGGCATGCAGGTGTTCCACACCAAGTTCGGCGAAGGCACCGTCATCACGCTGGAAGGCGTTGGCGACGACGCGCGCGCGCAGGTCAACTTTCCGCGCCACGGCGTCAAGTGGCTCGCACTGAGCGTGGCCAAGCTGGTGCCGGTGTAGCCAGCGTCTCCACACTTGCCCGGGGCTGTGTGGCCTAAAGCCCTGGACTGCTGTGCATGATGCCGCCGTCGGCGAAAATCGTGGTGGCGGTCATGTAACTCGCGCCGTCACTCGCGAGGAACGCCACAAGGCTGGCGATTTCCTCGGGCTTGGCCATGCGGCCCAGCGGAATCGCGGCGTCGAGTTTTTGCAGCAGCGCCGGGTCGTTCATGGTGGACGTATTGATCGGCGTCGCGACGGCGCCGGGGCCGACGCCGACGACCAGGATGCCGTGCGGCGCCAATTCGACGCCCGCGGTGCGAGTGAGCATGCGCATTCCGCCCTTGGACAGGCAGTAGGCGGTATTGCCTGGCATCGGCCAGTCCTCGTGCACGGAGCTGATGTTGATGATGCGCCCGCCGCCGCCTTGCTTGATCATCTGCTGCGCGGCGAGCTGGGTGCCGAAGAACGCGCTCTTGAGGTTGATATCCAGTACCTTGTCGTATTGCGCCTCGGAGGTATCCAGCACCGAGGTGCGTGTCTCGACGCCCGCGTTGTTTACCATGACATCGACGCGCCCGAATGCCTGCACGGTGGCGGTGACCAGGCGCTGCAGGTCGGCGACCTTGCTCACGTCGGCTTCCACCCCGATGACCAGGTCTCCCATCGCGCTCACCTGTTTTTCCAGTGCCTCGGTTGCGTCGGGATTCGCGACGTAGTCGATCGCGATGCTGGCGCCCTGGCGGGCGAGTTCCAGCACGATGGCCAGACCGATCCCGCTGTTGCCGCCGGTGACAATGGCGACCTTACCTTTGAGGTTCATGACGCTTCTCCGTAAATGTTGATGTCTGGCGGCGCGCGACGAGAGCGGCGAGCAGGGCGAGCGCCACGGCGACGACACTGGTTCCGCCGTAGATCGTGCCCAGACTCAAGCCCAGCCGCGCCTGCAAGGGACCGACGCCGAAGGCCGCGATTCCGTAGCCTATCTGGTAGCACGCGATCAATAAGCCCGCCATCGACGCGGCAATGGTCTTGAGCTGCGCCTGCCCAAAGCTGATGACCAGCGGCAGCAGCGCCGAACAACCCAGACCCGCCAAGGCAAAGGCCAGTATACCGAGGGTCTGGTGGGTGGGCACTAGCCAGCCGGTCGCAATGAAACCGGCCGCCAGCAACAGGGGCAGGATCTGGCACACGATGCGCTCGGGAAGCCATTGCTCGATGACCGCAAACAGGATGCGCCCTGCCGTCACCATACCCCAGAAAATGGCCAGGGCAAGCGAGGCTTGCGCCGTGCTCGCGTGCAGTTGCCGAATCATGTAGATCGAAGCCCAGTTGCCGTTCATCGTTTCGCACACGCCATACAGCAGCGCGAACGCGGCAAATGCCCAGAACCGCGGCGGGAGTCCGGGGCGCCCGTGCCCCGTGTCGCTCTCACCCGACTGCGGGCGCTGGTTCAATGCAAGCCGAGCGCTGAACACGAGCAAGCCCAGGATCAGCGCGCCGACGAATACCGGCAGTCCCCACCAGGCCCCCAGGCCAATGAACAGCGTGACCAGAACCGGGGCGAGGGCGGTCCCGGACCCCAGCAGCGCATTCAGCACCAGCAACGCCGTATCCGTCTTGCGCGGGAAGAACGCCGCCGCGAACGTGTTGAGCGTGGGCACCGTCAGGCCGAAACCGGCGCCCAGGCAGCCGGTGGCGGCCAGCAATACAACATAAGCGAAAGACTGGTCCTGCATGACAAAGTGGCTGGCAACGAGCAGCGCCATGGCCAGCAGATTCGCGGCGAGCCCCAGCAGGTAAATGCGCTTGGCCGCAAGACGCCGGTTCAAGCCGGCGCCCAGCAGTGATGCAACAATGGCTGCGATCGCTTGCGGCACGAACATCCCGCCGTATTGGGTGCTGGACAGGCCGTATTGGCCAGCGCTGGTGAAGACACTGCTCGCGGCCGGGAACGTGACCAGGGCCACGCCCTGAATCAGGCCGGCACCATAGATGGCGGCGATTTCGTTGCGTCGTGCCATCCGGTGGCTTGTCAGGCGAACCGCTGGAGCAGGTGATCCCCCACGCGCAGCGCATTCGCGATCGCGGTCAATGACGGATTCACCGCGCCGATGCTCGGGAAGAAGCTCGTGTCCACCACGTACAGATTGTCGAGCTCATGGGCCTTGCAGTTGACATCGAGCACCGAAGTGGCCGGGTCGGTGCCGAACCGGCAGGTGCCCGACTGGTGGGCCACGCCGGCGATGGGAATGTGCTTGCCCATGTAGAGCGTGTTCGGGATCAGGTGCGGGTGCATGTCCATGTGCGCCAGCATATCCTGCAATTTCTGGCGCAGCCGGTTCGCCGGTTCCACGTTCGTGAACTCGTAGTGGAGCTGGATTTCGCCGCTCGAATTCAGCGTGACGCGGTTTTGCGGCAGCGGCAAGTCCTCGCTGGTCAACCAGAAATCCACTGCGTGGCGGGCCATCTGGTCCAACGCAAAACCTGGCGCGAACTTCGGTGCGTCCTCCTGGAACATCGGGCCTTGCGACTTGCCGATCATCTGGATATTGCCAAGCGGAAACCCGTAATCCGGCGCACCGCTGTAAAAGTCATTGATCGTCAGCGTCTTCTGGAAAACGGTCGGATTCTCGCTTCTGGAGAGCGCGACCAGCGCGATGGCGTTGTGAAACATGTAATGGCGGCCCACCAGGTCGGAGCCGTTGGCCAGCCCATGCGGATGCTTTTCGTTCGCGGACATCAGAAGCAGCCGCGCGGAATTGGCCGCGCCGCACGACACCACTACGATGCTGCCGGCGTATTCCTCGCGCTGGCCGTTGCGCTGGGCGACCACCCTGGTCACCGCGCGTCCGCTCTCGTCGGTCTCGAGCCGCTGGACTTGCGCGTTTCGCACCAGGGTCACGTTCGGATATGCCAGCGCGGGCCGAACGGCGATGACCTCGGCGTCCGCCTTGGCATGCACCAGGCAAGGATAGCCGTCGCAGGTGTTACAGCGGATGCACTGGCTGGACGGCCGGTCAACCTCGTTCAGCAAAACGCCGCAGGGCGCGTACGATGGCGTATAGCCTGCGCGCCGCAAACCGTCGGCAATTTCCGCGATGCGTGGCTCGTGGCTCACCGGGGGGTACGGGTAGGGTGCGCCGGCCGGGGGATCGGTGGGATCGTCACCGCGCTGGCCGTGCACGTGGTAGAGCTGCTCCGCCTGTGTGTAATAGGGTTCGAGGTCCTCGTAGCGGATCGGCCAGTCAGGCGTCATGCCATCCGCCGTGCGGTGCGCGATGAAGTCGTGCTGGCGCAGGCGAAACATCGCCGCGCCGAACATCTTGGTCGCTCCGCCCACGAAATAATGGACGCCGGGCTGGAACGGCGTGCCGTTCGAGTCGTACCAGGTGTCCCGGGACACGTAGCGGTTGTCCACGAAGACGTCGGCCGGGGACCAATTTTCCTTCTCGCGCGGCAGGTAATCGCCGCGCTCCAGGATCAGGATGCGTTTGCCCGAAGGTGCGAGTTTGAGCGCAAGCGTGCCGCCGCCCGCTCCACTGCCGATGATGATGACGTCGTAGTGTTCCGTGCTCATGAACTTTCCCCCCGCGCTGCGGCCGGCAGCTTGCGGGGCCGGAGCAATTTGGCAATCAGACCGGTCCAGCCCGTCTGATGCGATGCACCCACGCCGCGTCCGCAGTCGCCATCGAAGTATTCGTGGAACAGGACGTAGTCCTTGAAGTGGGGATCGGCCGCGAGCTTGGGGTGGTACTTCAGCACCGGTCGCTGGCCATCGTCGCCCCTCAAAAAGAGCTTGCCGAGCCGGCGCGTCAGTTCGTCGGCAACCTCATTGAGGGTGCTGAACTTGCCAGAGCCGGTTGGACATTCGACCTTGAAGTCGTCGCCGTAATAGTGATGGAACTTCTGCAGCGATTCGATCAGCAAAAAATTGATCGGCATCCATACCGGGCCGCGCCAGTTCGAGTTGCCGCCGAACAGGCCGTTGCGGGACTCCGCGGGCCAGTAGCTCACCTCGTAAGTCTGTCCCCCGGTGGCGTAGCGGAACGGGTTTTGTTCGTGCGCTTTGGACAGGGAGCGTACGCCCTGGTCGGAAAGAAACTGGGTTTCGTCCAGCATCCGCTGGAGCAGCGCCTTCATGCGGTGGCCGCGCAGCAGGGACAGCAGCTTGCGATCGCCTGTGCCGCTAATTTTCCAGTTCGAGATGAGCGCCGCCAGTTGCGGACGATGCTTCAGATACCATTCCATGCGGGTGGCGAATCCCGGCAACCTCGTCAGCACGTCAGGCTCCAGCACCTCGACGGCCAGCAACGGAATCAGGCCGACGGCGGACTGGATCTTCATCGGCACGTTTTCACCGTCCGGCAGGTTCAGGCGGTCGTAATAGAACTGGTCCGGCTCGTCCCACAGACCCAGATGATCGTCACCCTCGCCGTTGATCGCGCTGGCAATGGCGAGAAAGTGTTCGAAAAATTTCGTGGCGATGTCCTCGTAGACATGGTCGTGCTGTGCCAGTTCGAGCGCGATGCGCAACATGTTGAGGCAGTACATCGCCATCCAGCTGGTGCCGTCGGCCTGGCTCAGAAAGCCACCGGTCGGCAGCGGCTTGCTGCGGTCGAATACACCGATGTTGTCCAGGCCGAGAAAACCACCTTGAAAGATGTTGCGGCCTTGCTCGTCCTTTCGATTGACCCACCAGGTGAAGTTCAGCAACAGCTTTTGAAAAACGCGTTCCAGAAACGCGAGGTCCCCAGCGTCCGCCGGACTGGATTGCCGCCGTTGGCGGCGATCGATCTGAAACACGCGGAACGCCGACCACGCATGCACCGGCGGATTCACGTCGCCGAATGCCCATTCGTACGCCGGCAATTGGCCATTCGGGTGCATATACCATTCGCGCATCAGCAGCACGAGCTGGCTCTTGGCAAACTCGGGGTCGATTTCCGCGAGGGGCAGGCAATGAAAGGCCCAATCCCATGCGGCGAACCACGGATACTCCCATTTGTCCGGCATGGAAATCACGTCGGCGCAGTTCAGGTGCTTCCAGTCGGCATTGCGTCCGTGCTTGCGCTGCGGTGGCGGCGCTGGCTGGGTTGGGTCACCGTCCAGCCAGAGCGGCACATCGTAGTGGAAGAATTGCTTGCCCCAGAGGATGCCGGCGAATGCCTGGCGCTGCACCAGCCGCGCGTCGGCGTTGTCGATGGATTGCTGCTGGAGAGCATAAAACTTGTCTGCCTCGTTGTGCCGTTGGGCAAGGATGGCATCGAAATCCCCCCAGGCTTGGCTTGCCTGCGACCTACCCGTGGGCGCCAGGCGCAGCCGCACCGTGACTGAATTACCCGCCGGTACTGTCAAATCGTAGAGCGCGCCCGCCTTGGTGCCGGTATGGGCCGGATTCACTGCGGCATGCTGGCCGGCAATCACGTATTCGTGAAAGGCGTCCTTGAAAAACCCCTGGGCATCTGGCTGTGCGAAGAGGCGGCGCGCATTCGTGTCGTTATCGCAAAACAGCAAGGCCGGGTGGCCATCGACGTCGAGACGGAAATGGCCCAGCCGGGCGTGCTCGACAGCCACGCCGCCGTTGTCCTCCCAGAGGTTGGGTCTGTCCGCGTTGGGCGTCCACGACCAGGTATTGCGAAAACAGATTTGCGGAAGCAGCGTCAGCCGGGCCTCGTCCGGCCCGCGATTGTGGGCCGTGATCCGCATGAGAATGTCGTCCGGCCCGGCCTTCGCGTATTCGACGAAAACGTCGAAATACCGATCCTGATCGAACAAGCCGGTATCGAGCAATTCGAACTCGGCCGCGTCCGCGCCGCGCCGCCGGTTTTCCTCCACCAGCCGCGTGTAAGGAAATTCCGCCTGAGGATACTTGTACAGCATCTTCAGATAGGAGTTCGTCGGCGTGGCGTCGAGGTAGTAATAGAGTTCCTTCACGTCTTCGCCATGGTTGCCTTCGGAATTCGTCAGTCCGAAGAGCCGTTCCTTGAGGATGGGGTCGTTTCCGTTCCACAGCGCCAACGACAGACACAGATGCTGTGCGTCGTCGCTGAAGCCGGCAATGCCGTCCTCTCCCCAGCGATAGGCCCGGCTGCGGGCGTGGTCATGCGGCAGGTAGTCCCACGCGTTTCCGCCGGCGCTGTAGTCCTCGCGCACAGTGCCCCATTGGCGTTCGGAAAGATAAGGGCCCCAGCGTCGCCAGTTCTGGCGGCCGGATTTGTCCTGCGCCAGCCGCTGCTGTTCAGCGCACGTTGCCGGTGCGGTAGATGAGGATGCGGTGGATGGCATGAGATGCGTTCCTGTTTGGCAAGAGGGGCTATCGCCCGGCATTTTTCGATGGCCCGGGTTCGGCGAGCACCTCGAGGTCCAGCCGCAGCAATTCACCCATGGACCAGGCTTGAAACGGGCACCCGCGCGCCGTGTAAGGAGCATCGCCGTCGGCGATCTCACCCAGATGTCCGAGTCCGCTGATTTGCATTCGTTCCAGCAGAGGTTGCAGAAACTTCGCGCGCGCGGCCTGTCGGGCCGCCGCGTTGGCGTCGTGGACCCGAACCCAGGCTCCGATGAATGCTCCCATCAACCAGGGCCAGACCGTGCCTTGATGGTAGCTGCCATCCCGCTCGCGAACACCGCCCTGGTAGTGCGCGGCATAACCTGGCTCACCCGGTGCCAGCGAGCGCAACCCCGCCGGCGTCCACAGATGCTGCTGGACGACCGATACCACCGCGCGCGCGCGCTCCTGATCCAGCAGCTGCAGGGGTAAACCACCCACCGCGAAAATCTGGTTCGGGCGCAGCGCCGGGTCGTTCGTGCCCGCCTGGTGGTTCGCGTCCACCACGTCGAACAGGCAGCCGAGCCGCGGGTTCCAGAACTTCTCGCGGAACGCATTCAGTCCACGCTCGAACATGGCCTGCCAGCGCGGCTCGGATCGTCCCGCGAACGCCAGCGCGTTGAGCCACAGCGCCTGGACTTCCACCGGTTTTCCGATCCGCGGCGTGACCACCCAGTCGTCCACCTTGGCATCCATCCAGGTCAGTTGCACGCCCGCCTCGCCGCACGCAAGCAGGCCGTCCGTGTCGGCCCGGATGCCATAACGCGTGCCTGCCGAATAGCCGGACAGGATGGCTTCGACGGCATCGCGCAGCACGCGACTTTCGGCGTCCGACGCGGCGCCGGTGTTGAGAAACTCCGCGCAGGCGACGATGAACCAGAGCGATGCGTCCACCGAGTTGTATTCGGGTTGATCGCCCCGATCGGGAAAGCGGTTCGGCAACATGCCCTCGGACACGGCCCCAGCCCATGCGAGCAAGATGTCCCGCGCCACCTCCAGCCGACCGGTTGCCAGGCACAGTCCGCGCAGCGAAATGAAGGTGTCGCGCCCCCAGTCGGCGAACCAGGGGTAACCGGCGATGATGGTTTTCCCCGCCGCCGCGGTTCTGGACTCGCGCTGCACCACGTAGGCGCTGGCGGCGCAATGCAGCCGTGACGGAAATTGCCCCCGGCGTGTCTGTTCGCCGGCACGCGAGCGACTGAGCAGCGTAGCCGATTCGGCCCCCGCGGGCAGGTGCGCGGCCCGAGCTTCAGTCGCCAGAATCAACGCTGCTTCGCCCGCACCGAGGTTCCAGTCAAATACGCCCGGTGCGCCCAGATCCTCTTCGCAGTCCAGGCCGCGCGCGCGCTCCGCTTCGTAGAGAAAGTTGTAGTACCACAGCGGTTCGTGGCGGTAGCTGCCGTTGCACAGCGCCACGACGCCAGGGACGTCGGGATAAGGCTTCCAGGCGACTCGACCGGGCGCGATTTCGGCGTCGAACCGAAAGGCCGGATTGCTCTTGTGCAACGCGTGGTAGTTGCGGCCGGACAGGAACGGACGCACGGAAAGCGTTGCATTCGTGCGCGGCTCGAGCAGGTTCCAGGCCACACAGGTGACAGAGTCATCGCCCCTGGCCACGAAAATTTCCTGCTGCACGCGGGTGCCGTCCGCGAAACGGAAAACCCATGTGGGCCAGGGCTCCCAGTTGAATGACTCGATAGACTGCGTTGCCGCGCCGCCGGTGACGCCGGGTGCATAGCATTGCGAACTCAGATAAAACGTCCCGCCCGCGGTTTCCACCCATGCGTCGAAGCCGTTCACCAGCACCATGCGCCCCGTTGGCGGTGTGGTTGCGGGCAGAAGCAGCGCGTGGTAGCGGCGCGTGCGCACGCCTGCTGCCGTGCCCGAGGCAAAACCGCCGAGGCCGTCGGCTTCAAGCCACTCCTGGTTGGGACTGACGTTGCAGGGCATGAATCCTTCTTTGGGAACTCCTAGGCAGTCTCGCTGTCGGTGGCGACAAAGCTGTCGCGGAAGGTGAAATAGATCGAGGTGAAAAACATGCTCGCCATCAGCAGCGCGACCGGCATCATCGCGACGGACACCATGTCGGTGCTGCCCAGCAGTGCTGCCAGCAACGTGAACATCAGGCCAGTGATGATGAATACCGCGGCCCAGACCAGCCCGTACGCGATGAAGGCGCCAAAATTGCGAAAGCACGCCACGATGCTGAAAAACAGGCTTTTCAGCGGTGGCACGCCATGCCAATGCACCAGCGCCGGCGCGTGCCAGAACAGCAGCGACAGCGGCAAATACAGGCACAGCGCGACCCACATGGCGGTCTGGAAGTCGGGCGACATCATCATGTCGCCCGAGACCTTGTCTCCCAGCAGGTACATGCGCGCGAACTGGCCGCCGTCGAACAGGGCCGAGATACCCATCACCAGCAGAAACCCGGCAGCGTAAAGCGCCCCCAATACCAGCATCGAGCGAAACTGCGCGCGGTCCGCGCGAAACGCGGTGATCAAGATGGACGGCATCGGAAAGTTGCCCCGGGTGGTTTCCTGTGTGGCAGCCATCAGGCCCAGCGTGGCGGCCGGCAGAAATGCGAGCGCGAGGGCACCGCCGACGAATGGGATCAGCGCGGCGATCGACATGATGGCCATGAACATGAAAAACAGGCCCGCCAATGCCAGGGGCTGCCGGAAGAAGGTTTGAATGCCGAGCTTGACCCATGTGACGCCGGTGCGCGCTGGGACGATGTTCAATTTCATGATGGGTGGTCGACGGCCGGCAATGGCAGGTTTGGCGCGCAAAAGCTGTTCATGCGCGTCGAAAATGTGAATGGTTCAAAGGGCACCCCAAGCGCGCAGGCTGTTCAGAGTGTGACAGGGTGGCGAATCCGCTCGCGCAATACCCGTTCGAAGTGCGCTGGATCATGCGCCTTGAGGATGCTGGCCTCGCGCGGCAGATGTTGGTCCCACAGGCGCGAAATCCAGAAGCGCAGGGCACCGGCACGCAGCATCGCGGGCAGCAACTGGCGCTCGGCGCCGGCCAGTGGCCGTACCGCGCCATAGGCGGCGAGCAGGCTGGCGGCATTCACCTCGCGGTGCGCGCTGGTGGCCGGGTCGATGCACCAGTCGTTCAGGCAAACAGCCAGGTCGAACAGCCAGGTATCGACGCCGGCAAAATAAAAATCGAACACGCCGGTGAGCGTGCCGGCATCGAACATGACGTTGTCGCGGAACAGATCGGCATGCACCGGGCCGCGCGGCAACGCCGCGTACGGAGAGGCCGCCGCCACGTGATTCTGATAGGCCAGTTCACTGCGCATCAGCGCCGCCTGCGAATCGCTCAAATGCGGCAGCACCACGGGCACGGTCTGGTTCCACCAGGCCAGGCCGCGCAGGTTCGGCTGATGCAGGTCAAAGTCGCGCGCCGCCAGATGCATGCGCCCAAGCAGTGTGCCCACGGCGGCGCAATGGGCCGGCGTCGGGGCCAACTCGCTGTGGCCGCGCAGCCGATTTACCACGGCGGCAGGTTTGCCCTGCACGCTGTGCAGAATGCTGCCGGCCTGATCGGCCGCTGGATCGGGTACCGGCAGCCCGCGCTGCGCCAGATGCTTCATCAGGTGCAGATAAAAGGGCAACTGGACGGCCGTCAGGCGCTCGAACAGTGTCAGCACATAGTCCATCTGCCGGCCGTCCTGCCGCGCCGTGACGAAGTAATTGGTGTTTTCGATGCCGCCTTCGATGCCGCGCAGGCTGGTCAACTCCCCCAGGTTCAAGCGGCGCAGCAAGGCGCCCGCCTCGACGAAAGATACTTCGGTATAGACAGCCATCGGTCAGGGCAATATTTCAGTAGCTCAAAACTTTCCAGACACGCTGCCCTGCGGGCGCAGGGCCGGCGCCGCCACGCAAAGCGGGTTCGCCGTGGGTGCCGTCGTTCGGTTGAATTTCGTAGGGCGGCACATTGGCCTTGGGTTGCACGGTAATGCTTTGCGTTTCGCCGCCGTAGCGCAACTCGTCGATGGTGCTGCCGGCGTCCTCATGGTGGATGCGCTCGATACGCTGCTCCGGGGCCAGTTTAACGTCGGGCGCGGGCGCCTGGCGTGGTGCCGTGGCCTGGGCCAGGGCGGCGCCGCAATACACGGTCAGCAGCAGCGGAAAAATGGCGGAACGCATGCATCCATTGTAGGTGGCGCGCGCTTTGCGCATCGCCGACGGGGCGCCCGTGCACAATCCGGACATGAGCGCCCCAAACACCGACGGAACCATCCCCTCAAAAACCCTGTTGCTGGTGGACGGCTCCAGCTATCTTTACCGCGCGTTTCACGCCATGCCCGACCTGCGCGCCGTGCCGGGCGATCCGTCCAGCGCGGCGACGGGCGCGATTCGCGGAATGATCAACATGATGGAGCGACTGCGCAAGGATGTGCGGGCCGATTACGCGGCCTGCGTTTTCGATGCCAAGGGGCCGACCTTTCGCGATGAGTGGTATCCCGACTACAAGGCAAACCGTTCGCCCATGCCGGATGATTTGCGCAGCCAGATCGAGCCGATCCACGAGGTGGTACAACTGCTCGGCTGGAAGGTGCTCGCCGTGCCCGGTGTCGAGGCCGACGACGTGATCGGCACGCTGGCCGTGATGGCGGCGGGGCAGGGCATCGAGGTCGTCGTGTCCAGCGGCGACAAGGATCTGAGCCAGCTCGTGAACGAGCGCATCACCATCATCGATACCATGACGGGCAAGAAGCGCGATGTGGCGGGCGTGACGGCCGAGTTTGGCGTGCCGCCTGCCCTTATGGTTGACTATCAGACGCTGGTGGGTGATGTGGTGGACAACGTCCCCGGCGTGCCCAAGGTCGGCCCCAAGACGGCCGCCAAATGGCTGCAGGAATATGGTTCGCTGGACGCCCTGATGGCGCGCGCCGGTGAAATCAAGGGAGCCGCCGGTGAAAACCTGCGCGGCGCGAAAGACTGGTTGCCACAGGGCCGGCGGCTGGTCACGATCCGGACCGATTGCGACCTGAAAGATTACATCGAGAATCTGCCTGCTCTCGATTCAATAGCTTGCAGTGCAGTAGATGCAACGGCTTTGAAGGTTTTTTATGAAAAATTTGGCTTCAAGGGGTTGATCCGGTCGCTGGCGCCGGAAAGTGACGGGAGCGCCCCGGCAACGGTCGCACAAACTGCCTCTGCGCCACAAGGCACGGCGGGCGTCCCTTCCACTGCAGCCTTGTTCGACGAAGTCACCGCCCCGGTTGCGCGTGTCGCCAGCGTCGCGTACGACACCATTCTGACCTGGGATGCGCTCGACGCCTGGCTGGCGAAAATCGAGAGCGCCGAGCTGGTTGCCGTGGACACCGAAACGACCTCGCTCGACGAGATGCGCGCCGAGATCGTCGGCATCTCATTTAGCGTGACGCCGGGCGAGGCGGCCTATATCCCGTTGCGCCACGCGGGGCCGGATGCGCCGGTGCAGTTGCCGTTCGACGAGGTGCTGGCCAAACTCAAACCCTGGCTGGAAGACCCAAGCAAACTCAAGCTCGGCCAGCACATCAAGTACGACCGCCATGTGTTCGCGAACCATGGTATCGAGGTGCGGGGTTACGCGCACGACACCATGCTGCAAAGCTATGTGCTCGAAGTGCACAAGCCGCATGGCCTGGCCAGCCTGGCCGAACGGCACCTGGGGCACAGCGGCATCCAGTACGAAGACCTGTGCGGCAAGGGTGCGCACCAGATTCCGTTCGCCCAGGTCGACGTGGCCAAGGCGGCCGAGTATTCGTGCGAGGACTCGGACCAGACGCTGGACGTGCACCGGGTGCTGTGGCCGCGCCTGCAGGCCGACAGTCACGAGGGAAAGGGCCTGCGCTTTATTTACGAGTTGGAGATCGCCAGCAGTGAGGCCTTGTTCCGTATCGAGCGCAACGGCGTGCTGATCGATGCGCCCACACTGGCGCGCCAGAGCGCCGAACTGGGCGCGCGCATCCTGCGGCTGGAGGCTGAGGCGCATGCGCTGGCGGGCCAGCCCTTCAACCTCGGCAGTCCGAAGCAGATTGGCGAGATTTTCTTCACCAAGCTGAGCCTGCCCGTCGTCAAGAAAACCGCCACCGGCGCGCCCAGTACCGACGAGGAAGTGCTGGAAAAATTGGCCGAAGACTTCCCGCTGCCGGCCAAGATCCTGGAACACCGTGGCCTCTCCAAGCTCAAGGGCACCTATACCGACAAGCTCGCGCAGATGGCGTTGCCGCGCACCGGGCGCGTGCACACGCATTACGCACAGGCGGTGGCGGTGACCGGGCGGCTCGCCAGCAACGACCCGAACCTGCAGAACATCCCGGTGCGCACGCCCGAAGGCCGGCGCATCCGCGAAGCCTTCGTTGCGCCGCCGGGCAGCGTGATTGCGAGTGCCGATTACAGCCAGATCGAGCTGCGCATCATGGCCCACATCAGCGGTGACGAAGCCTTGCTGCGTGCGTTCCACGAGGGCCAGGACGTGCACCGCGCCACGGCGTCTGAGGTGTTCGGCATGGTGGTCGATCAAGTCAGCAGCGAGCAGCGCCGCTACGCCAAGGTGATCAATTTCGGGCTCATCTACGGCATGAGCGCCTACGGCCTGGCGCGCAATCTGGGCATCGATAACACCGCTGCCAAGAACTATATCGAGCGCTATTTCCAGCGCTTTGCCGGCGTCAAACGCTACATGGATGAAACCAGGCAAAGCGCCAAGGCCAGGGGCTATGTGGAGACCGTATTCGGCCGGCGCCTGTACCTGCCCGAGATCAACTCACCGAACGGCCCGCGCCGCAGCGGGGCCGAGCGCGCTGCCATCAACGCGCCCATGCAGGGCACGGCGGCGGATCTGATCAAGCTCAGCATGGTCAAGGTGCAGCAGGTGCTCGATCAGGAGCAACGCGCTACCCGCATGATCATGCAGGTGCATGATGAACTGGTGTTCGAGGTGCCCGATTCGGAAGTGGACTGGGTGCGCGCGGAAATCCCACAACTCATGGCCGGCGTGGCGCAGCTCAAGGTACCGCTGCTGGCCGAGGTTGGCGTCGGGGTCAACTGGGACAAGGCGCATTGATTGTCGTTATGATTTATCACTCGGAGCCCCGTGCATGACCGATTCATCCCACTACACCCCGCCTGCCATCTGGCGCTGGAACAAGGAAAACGGCGGCAAGTTTGCCAACATCAACCGACCCGTGGCGGGCGCCACGCACGACAAGGCGCTGCCGGTAGGCCGCCATCCGCTGCAGTTGTATTCGCTGGCCACGCCGAACGGTGTCAAGGTTACGGTGATGCTGGAAGAACTGCTGGCATTGGGCCATGGTGGCGCGGAGTACGACGCCTGGTTGATTCCGATCAACGAAGGCGCGCAGTTCGGCAGCGGTTTCGTGGCGGTGAATCCCAACTCCAAGATCCCGGCCTTGATGGACCGCAGCGGAGCCACGCCGGTGCGGGTGTTCGAGTCAGGCGCGATCCTGCTGTACCTTGCGGAGAAATTTGGCGCCTTGGTTCCTGCCGGCGGGGCTGAACGTGCCGAGTGCCTGTCATGGCTGTTCTGGCAAATGGGCAGCGGGCCGTTTCTGGGTGGCGGGTTCGGGCATTTTTATGCCTACGCGCCCACCAAAATGGAGTACCCGATCGACCGCTATGCGATGGAGGTCAAGCGCGAGCTCGATGTGCTGAACCGGCGTCTGGCCGACCATGAATACCTGGCCGGTAATGCTTACACAGTGGCCGATATCGCGGCGTGGCCGTGGTATGGCGCGCTGGTCAAGGGCCACCTTTATGGTGCGGGCGAGTTCTTGCAGGTGCACGAATACACCCACGTTGTGCGTTGGGCCGACCAGATTGCCCAGCGCCCGGCCGTGCAGCGCGGGCGCAAGGTCAATCGCACCTGGGGCGAGCCTGCGAGCCAGTTGCACGAGCGCCACGATGCGAGTGACTTCGATACGAAGACACAGGACAAGCTGACAGCATCTTCCTGACACACTGCCGCGAGGGATGTCGACATGATGACGCTTTTTGACTGCGCCACCGCGCCGAGTCCGCGCCGTGCCCGCATTTTTCTGGCCGAGAAGGGCGTCGGCCACGACACCGTATCCGTGGACCTGCGCGGTGGCGAGCAGCTCGGCGAGGCGTATCAGAAAATCAACCCGCAATGCACCGTGCCCGCGCTGCGCACCGAACACGGCCTGGTGCTGACCGACAACGCGGCGATTGCGGCGTACCTGGAGGCGCGCTATCCGAACCCGCCGCTGCTGGGCGCGACTCCCGAGGAAAAGGCCGAGATCGCGAGCTGGAACTGGCGCATGGAGTTCGAGGGCCTGCTGGCTGTGGCCGAGGCGCTGCGCAACAGCGCACCGGCCATGGCCAATCGGGCGCTGCCAGGCGCGGTGAACTATCCGCAAATTCCCGCACTTGCCGAGCGCGGTCTGGCCCGGGTGGAGCATTTCCTTGACATGCTCAACGAGCGTCTTGCGGGACGCGCATTCATTGCCGCCGACCGCTTCAGCGTGGCGGACATCACGGCCGTGGTGTCGGTGGATTTTGCGCGCATTGTCAAGCGCAAGCCCGGCGAACGGCACGCCGAACTGCTGCGCTGGCGCGCCGCCATGGCGAGCCGGCCGGCCATGGCGCTGTAGCTTCTTCGACTGTCGCCGTCTCTCTGCGCCCGGCCAAATCAGCGCGGCCCCCGCGGTGGCCGATGGCGCTCAGTGCGAACAGGTCGCATTTTTTGACAACGAAACCATATCAGTTGTGCACCTCGATCGGGTTGCCGTACATCGGCTTCGCACCGAATTGCGTGCTCACGGCATGCGCCACGCCGCACGCTACCATGACCGGCACCGCGAGCTGGAACTGGTTGGTCATTTCGAGCACCATGACGATCGCCATCAGCGGTGCATGGGTGACCGCGGTCAGCATGGCACCCATGCCGACGACCGCCAGCATTCGCGGGTCCCCCACCGGGACCGAGGGCAGCCAGGACGACGTTGCCTGGGCGATCAGATAGCCGCTGGTAGAGCCGACGAACAGCGTGGGGGTGAACATCCCGCCGATCGCCCCTGAACCGGTGCTGAGCAACGTCGCGATGAGCTTCACGACCAGGACCAGCAACACCCAGGTCCAGGGCGGCTGGCTCTGCAGCAGATGCGTGATGCTGCTGTAACCATTGCCCCAGACTTCGGGTACGAAAGCCGACAGGAGACCCACCAGCGCCCCGCCGAGTCCCAGCCGCAGCGTGGGCGCCTTGATTTGGACAAACGCCGTGCGGGTGCGCGCCACCAGGTCCAGCATGGCCCAGCCGATGCCGCCGCATACCAGGCCGGTCAGCAGCGCCATCGCCAGGGTGCTGGGTACCAGACTCACCGTGGGCATGGCATACAGCGGCGCCGGATCGACCAGGCCAAACATCAGTACAGCCGCCGTGGCTGCGGAGATCAATACCGGGGCCACAGTCTGGGCCGCCAGAAAACCCAACGCGAGTTCCAGCACGAACACCACACCCGCCACGGGTGCGTGATAGGCCGAGCCGATGCCGGAGGCAATACCGCAGACCAGGATCACGTTGCGCTGCTGTTCCGACAACGGGGCGAACTGGGCCAGCTTGGCGGCAAACCATGCACCCAGCTGCACCATGGTGCCTTCGCGCCCGAGCGAGGCGCCGGTGCTCACCGAGATCAGGGATGACGCACTGCGCGCCAGCGTGGTCCGATTGTTCAGATCGACCCTGCCGGCCCGCGCGGCCTCGATGTAGTCCAGATGCTCCGCACCATCTGGCCCCCGCGCCGCCCAGCGCCGGCCCCATTGCAACGCCAGTCCGGCCAGCAGCCCGCCGACCACGCCGATCAGCGCCCGGCGCCAGGGCGGCAA
>DATNBD010000172.1:0-14540 GCA_035572155.1 Rhodoferax sp. | reverse complement strand
TGCCCGGTCCGGCGTCGACGCCGCCCCTCAGCGGGCCGGCTCAAGCTGCTGATAGACCGCGTCGGCCAGTTTCAGCAGGCTCGCGCGCGGCAGCTGGCCTGCCAGCGCATAGCCAAAGCCCTGGTCGATCCAGTAAAAGCGGGGTACCGGGCCATCGGTCGAAAAGCGAAATGCGGTTTCACCGGGCCCCTTGTTGGCCTCTCCCGTCGCACGTGCGTTCGTTGCGTCGTGCGTCACGGCCCCCAGGTACAAGGTCACGCGCTCGCCGCGCGTGTTCTGGAACATGAACTGGGCGCGCGCGCCATCGTCGCCGGGCAGCAGGCGCCCGCCCACCAGGGCATAGCCCTGTGCCGACAGGTCGGGAATCTTCAAAGGCTTGCCCAGACGTTTGGACAGCCATTGCACCAGATGCTCTTGCTGCGCCGCCGTGACTTCGACGGGGTGGCGCACCTCGGGTGCATAGACGGCATGGGCCACGGCGGCCTGATGCGCAAATTCCTGGCCGGCCTGGGCGTTGCTCAGGGCTTGCACCGCCCCGGGGCGCAGCGCCTGGTCACGGTTGTAGCCGCCATGCGCCAGCCAGCCCACGCCAAATGCGAGCACGATGCCGGCGGCCATGCCACCCAGGTGCCACCAGTGATCGAGTTGCTGCCGTGCACCGGCGGCGCGTTGCGCGGCGGCCAGCAAGCTTGGAGGTATCGGTTCGTCGCGCAACGACCCGTGCAGGCCACGCAAAGCCTCGCGTTGTGCGCGCCAGGCCGTCAGAGTGGCCGCGGCCTCAGGGTCCCGGGCCAGCCGCGCCTGCAGTGCGGTCTGCTCGTCCGTGGACAGCTGCCCATCCAGCAGGGCATGCAGCTCATCCTCGGTGACAGTTGGGGAGCTCTTGGTATCCATGGGGTAGTCCGGGGACATTATTTGAGCCGGCGCAGCACAGGTGGATTGCTGAGCTTATCAGGCCGGCCCTCCATCAATTCGCGCAAGCGGCTGCGCGCGCGCGACAGGCGCGACATCACGGTGCCCAGCGGCACGCCGGTGATGCGAGCGACTTCGCCGTAGGACAAATCCTCCACGCTGACCAGCAACAGCACGGCGCGCTGTTCCTCGGGCAGGCGCAGCAGGCAGCGCTGGATATCCAGCGTCATATCCGGCGCGGTACCGCCGGCCTGCAACTCATGGCCTACGTCATCCAGATCGACCCGGGTGCCCGCGGCGGATTGCCGCGCGCTGCGCCGCAACTGGCTGACGAACTGGTTGTGCATGAGGGTGAACAGCCAGGCCCGCAGGTTCGAGCCCGCCGTCCATAAGCGCCACTTGCTGCAGGCGCGCTCCAGCGTGTCCTGCACCAGGTCGTCGGCGGCCCAGGCATCGCCGGTCAGCACGCGCGCATAGCGCCGCAGGCCGGGGATCTGGGCAACCAGCTGGGAGCGGTGATCCATGGAGGACTGCGGCTGTCGCGCCGGCTCTTATGGTGTGGCGGCGTGCCACAGTTTCAGAAAACCGTCGCCGGTTTTGTCGCCGGGTTTGGCGTCCTTGGACCAGTAATACAGCGGCTTGCCCTTGACGGCCCACTGCATCTTGCCGTCGTCACGGGTGATCATCGTGTAGTCACCCGATGCCTTGTCGCTGCTGCTGGCCATCAACGGCGGCCAGTTGGTCGCGCAGCCTCCATTGCAGGCGGACTTGCCCGCGCCCGCCGTGTCTTTGTCAAAAGTGTAGAGCGTCATGTCATTGGGGCCGACCAGCACGCCGTTGGCGACCTTGGCAGGCATTTGGGCGTACATGGAAGCACAGCCTGCGAGCAGGGTGGCGGCGAGGGCGGCGGCGGGTATCAGTTTCATGAAGTTCTCCATTGGGTTGCGTCGGCAGAAAAGTCTGCATCCACGTGAACGCCGTGGCACGCAGCTTTATTCCATGAGCGCCGTATTTATTTCCACGTTATTTCAACGATGGCGCACCTTCATGGCGCGCTCGACCTCGCGCTTGCCTTCGCGGTCCTTGATGGTGTCGCGCTTGTCATGCTCGGCCTTGCCCTTGGCCAGCGCAATCTCGCACTTGATCTTGCCGGCCTTCCAGTGCAGGTTCAGCGGTACCAGGGTATAGCCCTTTTGCTCCACCTTGCCAATCAGCCGTTTGATCTCTTCCTTGTGCATCAGCAATTTCTTGGTGCGCACCTTGTCGGGGCTGATATGGGTGGAGGCGCTGCCCAGCGGGGTGATCTGGCAGCCGATCACGTACAGCTCGCCATCCCGGATCACCACATAACCATCGGTCAGCTGCACCTTGCCTTCGCGCAGCGATTTGACCTCCCAGCCTTCCAGCACCATGCCTGCCTCGAAGCGCTCCTCGAAGAAGTAGTTGTAGGCGGCTTTTTTGTTATCAGCGATCCGGGTGGATTTTTGCGCTGCGGCGTCGGGTTTTTTGGCCATGGGGTACAGATGGGGACGAAAGTCGGACTTGTAAGAGCTGCGCGCAAGGCATGCCTACAATTCCGCGAGCCCTGCATTCTATGAAAACAGTCCACAAGTCCGTCCTGATCTGGTACAGCCCCGAACAAATGTTCGCCCTGGTCACCGATGTTGCACTCTATCCCGAGTTCCTTCCGTGGTGCGATCATGCCCGCGTGGTCGAGACGTCGGACGCTGGCATGACGGCTGAAGTCGGGATTTCTTTCGGCGGCATCCGCCAGGTGTTCGTGACCCGCAACCACCACGTGGCGGGCCGTCAGGTCGGCATGACGCTGGTCAAGGGACCGTTTTCCCGGCTCGACGGTCAATGGAATTTCATCCCGCTGGGGGAAGGCGGCGAGCCCGCCTGCCGGGTCGAACTCACGCTCAATTACGGTTTCGACAATGCGGCGCTGGCCGCGCTGGTCGGGCCGGTATTCGACAAGATTGCGGGCAGTCTGGTCGATGCGTTCGTCAAGCGGGCCGGGCAGGTTTACCGGTGAGTCCATGACGATTCGCGTGAGCGTTGTCTATTCCAGCAAAGCGCGTCATACCCATGAAGAATGGGTCACGCTGGACGACGGCGCCAGCGTGTTGCAGGCCGTGCAGGCGAGCGGCGTGCTGCAGCGGTTTCCCGAGATCGATCTAGCGCAAGCTCAGGTCGGGATCTGGAGCCGCAAGGCCAGCCTGGGCCAATCGCTGCGTGAGCACGACAGAATCGAAATCTACCGGCCTCTGGCAGTGGACCCCAAGGTTGCGCGGCGTGAGCGCTTTCGAAAGCAGGGTGCCAGGGCAGCAGGACTGTTCGCCAAAAAGTGCCCGGGCACCAGGTCCGGCGAGTGAACCGGCCACCCGGTGCGGCCGGCTGGTCTAATTGCAGTTTGACTCGATGATCGCCTGAACGCGCTGAGTCTCGGCCGCCCGCGCGGCATCATCCATGACTTCGCGTTCACCGGCGGCATTCGTGGTGGCGATGCGTACACCCGAGTCGAGGGTGGTTTTTTCTTGCCTGGCCCGTGTGCAATTGTCGGCCTTGGCTCTCGCCACTTTTTCTTCTTCGGCCTTCTTCTTGGCGGCTGCCGCTTCGTCGGCCTGTTTTTTCTTTTCGTCGAGTTCCTTGTCCTTGCCGTTGACCTTGGGCGCCAGGGCGGGTGCGTTCGCGGCCACGGCCGGCGGGCTGGCAGGAAGGGCACCCGCAGCGGGCTGCATCAGGATATTTTTTTGGGGTATGTCGGCGGGCGGCGCCCGGTCGCTGAAAACCTTGTGCCCGTCCTTGTCGACCCATTGCCACTGTGCCATTGCCGAGGCCGACAGCAGGCATGCTACGCCGAACAGGAAAGCTTTGGACAAACTCATGCCGGGTAGTTTAGCGCCGGTGTTGCCAGTTTCGTGTTGCGTTCCTTCCACTGGCGTTGCGTGGCGACTCAGGGTAAATACCAGAGGCGCGGGTACAATCCGTTTTTTGGAGCCTTCTCATGCGCCTTTTAGGAAAAGCGCTCACCTTCGACGACGTGTTGCTGGTGCCAGCGTTCTCCCAGGTCCTGCCCAAGGACACCTCGCTCGCGACGCGTTTCTCCCGCAACATCTCCCTGAACCTGCCCCTGGTGTCCGCCGCCATGGACACGGTCACGGAAGCTCGCCTGGCGATCGCCATCGCGCAGGAAGGCGGCATGGGCATCGTGCACAAGAACTTCACGCCGCAGGAACAAGCCGCCCAAGTGGCCAAGGTCAAGCGCTACGAGTCCGGTGTGCTGCGCGACCCGGTGGTGATCACGCCCAGCCACACGGTGCGCCAGGTCATGGACTTGTCCGATCAACTCGGGGTCTCGGGCTTTCCGGTGTGCGATGCCGGCAAGGTGGTGGGCATCGTCACCAGCCGTGATTTGCGCTTCGAGACGCGCTACGACGTGCCCGTGCGTGAAATCATGACGCCGCGCGACAAACTGGTCACGGTCAAGGAAGGCGTGACCGCCGCCGAGGCCCGTGCGCTGCTGAACAAATCCAAGCTGGAGCGGCTGCTGGTGGTGAACGACGCGTTTGAGCTCAAGGGCCTGATCACCGTGAAGGACATCACCAAGCAGACCAGTTTCCCGAATGCCGCGCGCGACGCGCATGGCAAGCTGCGCGTGGGCGCCGCGGTCGGCGTGGGCGAGGGCACGCAGGAGCGGGTCGAGGCGCTGGTGAAGGCGGGTGTCGACGCGATCGTGGTGGACACCGCGCACGGCCACAGCCAGGGCGTGATCGAGCGCGTGCGCTGGGTCAAGCGCAATTACCCGCAGATCGATGTGATCGGCGGCAACATCGCTACCGGCGCGGCGGCGCTTGCGCTGGTCGAGGCCGGCGCCGATGCCGTGAAGGTCGGCATCGGTCCGGGCAGTATCTGCACGACCCGCATCGTGGCCGGTGTCGGCGTTCCGCAGATCATGGCGATCGACAGCGTTGCGAAAGCCCTGCAGGGCAGCGACGTGCCGCTGATTGCCGACGGCGGCATCCGCTATTCTGGCGACATTGCCAAGGCGCTGGCCGCGGGCGCCAGCAGCGTGATGATGGGTGGCGTGTTCGCTGGCACCGAAGAGGCTCCGGGCGAAGTGATCCTGTTTCAGGGCCGCAGCTACAAGAGCTACCGCGGCATGGGCTCGATCGGCGCCATGCAGCAGGGCAGCGCCGACCGCTATTTCCAGGAGGCGACCACCGGCAACCCGAACGCCGACAAGCTGGTGCCCGAGGGTATCGAAGGGCGCGTGCCCTACAAGGGGTCGATGGTGTCCATCGTGTACCAGATGGCCGGTGGCGTGCGGGCCAGCATGGGCTACTGCGGTTGCGCCACGATCGAGGACATGAAGAACAAGGCGGAATTTGTGGAGATCACCGCAGCCGGTATTCGCGAGAGCCATGTGCACGACGTGCAGATCACGAAAGAAGCGCCCAACTACCGGGCGGAGTGATTCGGCACATGCAGCACGACAAGATCCTGATTCTCGACTTCGGCTCGCAGGTCACTCAACTGATTGCGCGCCGCGTGCGCGAGGCCAACGTTTACAGCGAAGTCCATCCCTGCGATGTCACGGACGAATGGGTGCGCGACTACGCCGCCGACGGCCGTCTCAAGGGCGTCATCCTGTCGGGCAGTCATGCGAGTCTGTGGGAGGACGAAAGCCTGCGCGCGCCGCAGGCCGTGTTCGAACTGGGCGTGCCGGTTTTGGGTATCTGCTTCGGCATGTACGCGATCGCCCACGCGCTCGGCGGCAAGGTCGAGGGCGGGCACAAGCGCGAATTCGGCCACGCCGAGATTCGGGCGCGCGGCCACACCCGGTTGCTGGACGGCATCCAGGACCACGTGACGCCGCAAGGCCATGGCATGCTGAGCGTTTGGATGAGCCACGGCGACAACGTCACCGAAATGCCGCCTGGCTTCAAGCTCATGGCCAGCACCGAAAGCTGCCCGATTGCCGGCATGGCTGACGAAGAGCGCGACTTCTATGCGGTTCAGTTTCATCCCGAAGTCACGCACACGCGTCAGGGCAAGGCGATTCTGAACCGTTTTGTGCTCGGCATTTGCGCCGCCACGCCCGACTGGCTGATGCGCGATCACGTCGATGAAGCGGTGGCCAGGATTCGCCAGCAGGTGGGCCACGAGGAAGTTATTCTTGGCTTGTCGGGCGGGGTCGATTCATCCGTCGCCGCCGCGCTGATCCATCGCGCCATCGGGGACCAGCTCACCTGCGTGTTTGTCGACCATGGCCTGCTGCGCCTGAACGAAGGTGATCTGGTGATGGACATGTTCGTCGGCAAACTGCATGCCAAGGTGGTGCGCGTGGATGCGAGCGAGCGGTTTCTCGGCCGGCTGGCCGGGGTGGTGGACCCGGAGCAGAAGCGCAAGATCATCGGACGCGAGTTTGTAGAGGTTTTCAAGGCGCAAGCCCAGTCACTGCGGGGATCGGATGCTTCAAAAGAAGGAGCGAAGTGGCTCGCCCAGGGCACCATCTATCCTGACGTCATCGAGTCCGGTGGTGCCAAGAGCAAGAAGGCGGTCACGATCAAGAGCCACCACAACGTCGGGGGCCTGCCCGAACAGCTGGGGCTCAAACTGCTGGAACCGCTGCGCGACCTGTTCAAGGACGAGGTCCGTGAACTCGGGATGGCGCTTGGCCTGCCGCACGAGATGGTCTATCGCCATCCTTTCCCCGGACCAGGCCTGGGCGTGCGCATCCTGGGCGAAGTCAGAAAGGACTACGCCGATCTGCTGCGCCGTGCCGACGCCATCTTCATTGAGGAACTGCGCAACTTCAGGGACGAGACCACCGGCAAAAGCTGGTACGACCTCACAAGCCAGGCCTTCGCCGTGTTCCTGCCGGTCAAGAGCGTAGGCGTGATGGGGGACGGGCGCACCTACGACTATGTGGTGGCCCTACGCGCCGTGCAGACCAGCGACTTCATGACCGCCGACTGGGCCGAGCTGCCCTATGCGCTGCTCAAGAAAGTGTCTTCGAGGGTCATCAATGAAGTCCGCGGAATTAACCGGGTGACCTACGATGTGAGCTCCAAGCCCCCAGCGACGATCGAGTGGGAGTGAGGGGCTCATGAAAGCAGGCTAGGTGTTGCCGGACACGCCTTCTGCAACGCCGCGGGCCAGTACGCCTGCAACGATGCGATCACAGCGCGCGCCGTCAAAAGCGAAGGCATCGCCTAGCGCGGCATCAACATGGCTGGCCAAGCCCTCGCGCAGCAGGCTGCGGGCACGAAAGAACCGGGTCCGGACGGTGGCCTCCGGGATGCCCAGTGCCTGCGCGGTTTCTTCCACGTTCATCTCTTCGACCGCGCGCAGCATGAAGACCGTCCGGAATGCTTCCGGCAACAGGTCGATGCGCGCCTCAAGAAGTACCCGCATCTGAGCGCGCATCGCTTGATGCTCGGGTCGATTGCTGGGCTCGTCGGTCAGCGAGGCCTGGATTTCCGGTTCGGTCGAATTCATGGCGGCGTCCAGAGGAATGATCTGAGCCTGCTTGCGTCGCAGGCGGCCGAAGGCTTCGTTGGCGACGATGCGAACAAGCCAAGTCGAGAGTTTGGCGTCTGAACGAAAACTGTCAAGCGCGCGCCAGGCGCGCAGATAGGCTTCCTGCACCGCATCCTCGGCTTCTGTGTCGCTTTTGAGGATACTGCGCGCGGTACGAAACAGTAGCTGGTTGTGGCGGCGCATGATGACTTCGAAAGCGGCTCCGTCCCCGCCCGCGGCGCGTGCCACGAGCTCCGCTTCCATGGATCGGCTAGAAATGGGAGCGGTGGTTTGGCGTTCGGTGTTCAGCATGTTGATCTCCTGCGCGCATTAGATGCGCGCCCGCCCCCTGGCGTTGCCGCCGCGATTAGAGCCCGGGCCAGTAGGCGGGGAATTGCATCAATAGCCATGGAATTCTTCGCTTCGCAGGTCGTCTTCATCCACATTGGCTGCGATTAGTGTCTTGCGCATCGCGTCAACCATGGCCGGCGGGCCGGATACATAGAAGATGGGGGCACCAAGGCCCTCGATCGCCCGCCTGACCAGTGTATGGTCGATCAAACGGGTTTCGCCGGCCCACGCTTGCGCGGAGCGGCCCATGTCGGTCATAGTGGCGTGCAGTCGAAACCGTGGATTTTGCCGCTCTAGTTGCTTCAACTCGGCCAGGAACGCCGTGTCTTCGGGGCGGCGGTTGGAATACAACAGTGCCAGATCCTGCGGCACCTGGTGTTTGGCTGCGTGCCGCAGCATGCTCATGAACGGGGTAATGCCGATCCCGCCGGCAACCAGAACGCCAGCGCGCGCCGGGTTCCTGTGAAGCGTCAGCGAGCCAAACGGCCCATCGATTTGCGCAACTGCGCCGATGGAAAGTTGACCGAGTGCGCGCTTGAAGACGCTATCGCGCATACGGGTCGCGACGACCAGTTCATCCTCGTGCGGCGCGCTGACAATGGAAAAGGCGTGCCGTGCGTGCTGCGAGTTCGCGTTGGCGTCGTGGCCCGGCAGGATCAGGTCGATCGCCTGCCCCGGCCTGAATTCGAAGCCCGCGGGTTTCTGAAGATGAAAGGCCATCGTGCCTTCGGCGATCTGGTGACGGTCCGCGAGCGGGGCAGCGTATGTAGACATGGTGAATCCTGGGGAATTGCGAAGTCGGTTTCGGTCATTGGATGCGATTGGCGAGCGGGGTATTCCCGTGCCATGGGCTGTCATTAGCGGGTTTCGCGCCTAACCAGGCTGAGAAGCTCTCTCCGCAGCGTGGCATCCTTCAGGAATGCGCCGCGCATGACCGAGTTCTGCATCAATGCGCTGTCGTCCTTGACGCCACGCCAATGCATGCAGAAATGGCTCGCTTCCATCACGATGGCCAGCCCATCCGGGCGGATGCGGATCTCGAGCTCGTCGGCCAGCATCACCACCGCCTCCTCCTGGATCTGTGGGCGGTTCATGACCCAGTTGCACAAACGTGCGTACTTGGAGAGGCCAATCAGGTCGGATGATGCATTGGGCAGCACGCCAACCCAGACCTTGCCCATGATCGGGCACAGATGGTGGGAACACGCGCTGCGCACCGCGATTGGGCCCACGATCATCAATTCGTTGAGATGCGTCACGTTCGGGAATGCCGTGGTCGGTGGGGCCGCCAGATAACGGCCGGCAAAGACTTCGTTGACGAACATCTTCGCCACCCGGCGCGCGGTATCGGCCGTGTTGTGGTCGTGTTCGGTATCGATCACGAGTGCGCGCAGGACGCCCTTCATGTGCTCTTCGACTTCGAGGCGCAGTTCCTCCAACTCACCGTTTTCTATGAAGTCCGCAATATTTTCGTTGGCGCGAAAGCTCCGGCCAGCTTCGAGCAGGCGGCGCCGAACGCGATCGGATGCCTTGATTGCGGCGTGGGCATTTGCGGCTCTGGAGCCATAGGCCAATGTAGTGTTAAGCACGGGTGATTTCTGATATGAAAAATTCAACGCGCCGCGTGGTCGTGGTGTGCCAGCGGAACATCCAACGGCCCGGTTTGCTCGAGACCACCTGCTTCGATCCAGGCGCGAGTCTGTCGCGTCGCACGATCAATCAGCGCCGAGGTCTGCGAGAAGTCGAGTGCGGAGACAGCGAGCGGACAAAGGGGCGGCACGACTGTGATCCGCGCCTGCGCCGCAAACCGCTCCACGTCGCGGTCGAGCTGGCGCATGCTCTGCAGGCTGATGACGTGGAGTGCGACCGCCGCCATGCTTCGTGGTGGCTCGTGCAGTGCACAGCTCATGCCGGTGGGCAGCACCAGGATGCGTTCCGCGCCGAGCGCAATCGCGCTCGAGATCGGGGTATTGGCGCCCACTCCGCCATCGACCAGATGGCGGCCATCGAGCTTGACGTGAGGGAAAACGACGGGGATCGCCGTGCTCGCCATCAGCGCCGTCTCGACATTGCCCGACGACAGCAGAACCTCTTCGCCGCTCAGGACGTCGGTGGCTGTGATGTGCAACGGGATGCGGGCCTCCTCGATCCGCTTCATGTGAAGCGAGCGATGAACAATCCCGAGCAATGCGTTGGCCTCGGCAAGGTGATCATGCCCAAGTAGCAATGCCTTCAGCCCCGCCAGCAAGGTCAACGGGAAGACGTCTGCTCGGCGCAGTGTGCGCCACAACTCGGCCAGGCGATTGGCTCCCGCAGGCGTGGGGTCGTCGGCGAAGGATGCGCCGTTGAGCGCGCCCACCGAGGCGCCAATAATCATGTCAGGTGACATCTTCGTTCTACTGAGCGCCTGCAGCATGCCGACCTGCACGGCGCCCAGGCTCCCGCCGCCACTCAGAACCAGCGCTGTTTTTCCTGTCGTCATGAAGTTGTTTTATACGCTGGCTGATTTGTCGGAGCATCGATGTCCTGGTGCCGGTATATGTCCGCATTTCTACAGTGCATCGATGAAGAAGCTTCTCATTGTTGTGCGTCCAAGGGCCGGCGACATGCTGGACGCCGAACGAAACCCGCAGTCGCCCATCGCGTCGTCGTGTTATCCGGCGAATTTTTCCGGGAAGGCGGCGACCAGCCCGGCGCTGAGCACGTTGGCCAGCATCAGCATATGCGCTTCCGCCTTGCCATAATCGGCGATGCCCTCGGCATACTTGCCTTGCAGCAGATCGGTGGCGTAGACCAGCGTCGTGTCGATGTGAACCTTGAGCATGTCGCGGATGAAGTCCCGTTTCCAATCGGGGTTGGCCTTGTTGAGGAAGTCTGCGATCTGCTGGGCGTTCGCGTAGGCTGCGGCGATGGCCTTGTCGGTGGCGGGTTTGTCGCCGGCCTTCGCTGCTTTCACGACGTCGACGGCATCCGTGATGTGCTGCTTGAGCATCGTGGTCAATGCGTCACCGGCTGCGTCACCGTAGAACGGCTTGATCGCGTTGCCGATGTCGACCTGGTTCTGCATCAGGCGCGCAGCCGTCGCGCCGAACGCCGGCGAGTTGGTCGCGAACGCCGTCACAGCGGCGAAGGTCCATTCCATGTGCTGCGCCCACAGCGTCTGCATGGTCGAGTACAAGCCGCTTCGGCTCAGCGCGTGCTGTCCGGTGGCGGCCGGCACGGCCATGGCTGCGTGATCGTCCGAACCATGCGCGCTGGCGGTGGCGCAGCCGGTTATCGCCAGGCTTGCAGCCGCCAAGGCGGTGAGCATGAGGCGGCGCGAGGAGGCGGGGAGGGTGATTCTCGAGGGGGACATGTTCATCTCCGGTCAGTTGATGTAAGGGGTACGGACCCGGCCTCTTGAACCCGCCGCGGTTAGTGGTTTGCCTGCGATCCTGCCCATTGGATGGGGTGCTCTGTGGCGGCGTTCCCGTGCACCGACGTTGCGTGAATAGGTCATTTCCGCCCGCAGGCCGGCAGCCCTTCATACCTTCATATCGCACGGCGTCGGATAGACAAGCTGTTTTGTTGTCACTGGGGTCAACAGCAAGCAACGATGGAGGTGCAGAAGCCGATATCCCCGCAAGGCCCCCTTGCTACGAATCTGGCGAAGCCTTTGTCATGCGATCTCGTCGAGCATGCCGATGATGACGCCAAGCTCAAGCCACTACCACTCGTTGAGGGTGCTGAACGCATCGGCTGGCTGTACGTCATGTACGCTGACCGCGATGCGACCGGGCCAGGTGTGCGTAGGATTGCGGAGCTCCTCCATGAAGCGGCGCGAACAGACGGTCAGCCATAACATCACGGCGCTGCCTAAGTCACGGAAATGGACCGATGGGCGCGAAGAACCTTGCCGGCAAGCGATGGGTCAGACTGAGCCGGTCCAGATTTTCCATCGACTAGACCAAGACTGCCAAGTCCAGTGAGTCCACTCATATTGGACGAGACTATCTTTTCTCACGGACTTGGACGTTCTCTTCGATCAGCTTGGCGACCTGCGCGGCATGTGTATCGAGCAGCAGGTGTGTTGCGCCATGAATTTTTGTTGTCCGGGCATTCGGCATCATGTTCTGGCATGAAGTCGCAATCGATTCCGCAATCTTCGGGCTTTGATCGCCCGTCACAATGACGACCGGGATGTCCAGCATTTTGAGGTCTGAAACACCCAGTGTTTCGGAGAACGATGCCCGAACGTCGCAGGCATTCTTGGGAGCAGCGGCATTCAAGAACGCCCTAGCGTGCTCGGGCATGCGTTCGAAGTAGCCCTTGCCGCACCAGAAATCAATCATGATCCCTATGGCATCCGGCTCGGACGATTCCGCTCGCACCACATAGTCTGTGAAAAATGCTCGTGCGCTTTCGAACTGCGCATCTTGCGCGAGCTGCAGCGCCCGAAGGAACACGGGCTCGATCAAAACAAGACCGGCCACCTTTCTTCCCAGGCGAACAGCCGCATGCAGGGCGACATTCGCGCCGTAGGAATGTCCGCACAGCCAGATTGCGCCATCCTGTCTCGCGGCAAGCTCGACGAGCGCAGACGCCATCGCCTCCGTTCGATGCGGAGTTTCGGGTGGCAGTGAATCGGATTGACCATATCCAGGCAAATCCGGCGTCAGGATGCGAAGGTTGTTCGAGAGCTGTTTGATGACGTTCGTCCAGGCTCGCCCCTCTCCCGGGGAGCCGTGAACCATCACGATCGTGGGGCCCGCTCCGGTTTCGCCGAAACTCAGGCGTGCACCGCCACTCAAATTCACCATAGGTGTTGTCGTCATCCCGGCTCATCTCCAGCACACATTTGTCAATTTGGAGGTTCTAGCACAGATCACTGGATTTTCGTTTTTGCGTTGTCGAACCGGGCCTTTATTTCGACCTGGAACACAATGGCGAATGCTGGCCGCATCCACCCGCCGGCGCCCAGCGCAACCCAAACCAAACATCTCGAAAACCATGTCGACCCGCATCGAGGATTACGCCGTCATCGGCAACTGTGAAACACTGGCGCTGGTCGGGCGCGACGGATCGATCGATTGGCTGGCCATGCCGCGGTTCGACAGCGCAAGCTGCTTCGCGGCGCTGCTGGGCAATCCGAATCATGGGCGCTGGCTGATTTCGCCGGCCGCGCCGACGACGCAGGTGACTCGGCGCTATCGCGGCGACACGTTGATTCTCGAAACCCTTTTCGAAACGCCCGACGGTGCCGTCTGCGTCATCGATTTCATGTCGCGCCGTGAGGGTTGTTCGGATCTGGTGCGTCTGGTTCGAGGGGTGCGCGGCAGCGTCGCCATGCGTACCGAACTCGTCGTGCGGTTCGATTACGGCGATGTTGTGCCCTGGGTAGCGCGCCGGCAGGACGGTGCACTGCAACTGGCGGCGGGCCCCGACCGGTTGCAATTGCACACGGACGTCAAGCTGCACGGGCAGGGGGCTAGAACGGTGGGCGAGTTCGTGCTGGGCGCGGGCGACGAAGTCAGCTTCACGCTGACCTATTCGCCGTCTTTCCTGCCGGCTCCTCCGCCGCTGGACGGCGCCAGTGCGCTCGATCATGTCAAGGCCCGCTGGTCCGATTGGGCCTCCACATTCAGGCCGATGGGGGAATGGTCGGATGCGGTGCATCGTTCGTTGCTGACGCTGAAGGCACTCGCGCACTGGCAGACGGGCGGCATCGTTGCGGCCGGAACCACCTCGTTGCCGGAAAAGATCGGCGGGCCGCGCAACTGGGACTACCGCTACTGCTGGTTGCGGGACGCGACGCTGACCTTGTACGCCCTGCTGGGCGCGGGCTTCGTCGAGGAGGCCGGCGCGTGGCGGGAATGGCTTGTGCGAGCGGTGGCGGGCGACCCGGCCAAGGTCCAGATCATGTACGGCGTCGGGGGCGAACGCCGGCTGGACGAGTACGAACTCCCGGGACTGCCGGGTTACGAAAACTCCGCACCAGTGCGGATCGGCAATGCGGCCGCGGACCAGGTGCAGCTCGATGTCTACGGCGAGCTCATCGACGCGCTGTATGTCGCCAGGCAGGCCGGCCTGGGGCCGAGCACGGCTACTTGGGCGCTGGAGTGCGCGCTCCTTGCGCATCTTGAAACCATCTGGAATCAGCCGGACGACGGTATCTGGGAAGTGCGGGGCGGGCGCCGGCATTTCACCCATTCCAAGGTCATGGCCTGGGTTGCCTTCGATCGCGGCGTGCGTTCGGCCCGGGAATTCAAGCTTGAGGCCCCGGTGCAGCGCTGGTGCAAGGTCCGGGACGCCATTCACCGGCAGGTTTGCGAGCGCGGTTTCGACGCACAGCAAGGCTCCTTTGTCCAGTCCTATGGCGCCAGGCAACTGGATGCCAGTCTGCTGCTGATTCCGCTGGTGGGCTTTCTGCCGGCGGCCGATGCGCGTGTGCGCGGGACGCTGGCGGCGGTCGAGCGCCACCTCCTGCGCGATGGGCTCGTGCTTCGCTACGACACGGCCCAGGGGGCGGACGGCCTGCCGCCGGGCGAGGGTGCATTTCTGGCGTGCAGTTTCTGGCTCGTCGACAACTACATTTTGCAGGGGCGGCGAGACGAGGCGCGGGCGCTTTTCGCGCGCTTGCTGTCGTTTCGCAACGACGTGGGATTGCTCGCCGAAGAGTACGACCCCGTGGCGAAGCGCCAGCTTGGCAATTTTCCGCAGGCGTTCTCGCATCTGTCCCTGATCAACACGGCGCACAGCCTGACCAGCCGCGC
>DATNBD010000171.1:0-3258 GCA_035572155.1 Rhodoferax sp. | reverse complement strand
GCCACTGAGATTGATGCCGGGATTGCCGGTATTGGCGGGGGAGTCCTGCCAGGATTGGCCCACACCCAGTTGCAGGTACAGGCCGGTTTGGGGGGCTTGCTGCAGCAGGCTCTGGGCCAGGCCGGGGGTGCCAAGAGAGAGAGCGCCAAGGCAGAGCGCACCTGCCACTAGTGGGGGCCGTCCCGGTCGGTGGAAAAGGTGTTTCATGGGACGAGAGAAAATTAACTCTAAAGTTCTTTTAGTGTAACGAACTCTGTAACAAATATATGATTCATGAGGCTTATAACGACTCTCGTTGCTGGTCACCATAAAAAACGCGTCAAGCGTTCTCCACAGCCGCATCGGAAAAGACCACTGCCCAGTTTGATCATCGAAAAACCGCGGCCAAGCGATTCCTGAACTTTCAATCGCGCAAACCGGGTGCACTGAGAAACGGCCTGCCCCTCACCCCGCCGTCTGCAGCGCCAGCCCCGCATGCTCGCGCAGCGGGTGGAAATGGATCTTCGGAAAGCGCTCCTGCGCCAGCCGCACGTCGTAGGGCGAGGTGCACAGGTAGGCCAGCGTATTCGCGGCGTCCAGCGCCATGCGCGCCGGGTAGGCGTGGACGAACTCGCGCAGCTCGGCCGGCGTGTCGGCGGTGATCCAGCGGGCGCCGGTGTACTGGCAGCCCTCCAGCCGCACGTCGCAGTCGTATTCGCCTTTCAGGCGGTGCTGCACCACCTCGAACTGCAGCTGGCCGACCGCGCCCAGCAGCATCGGGCCGCCGACCTCGGGGCGGAACACCTGGATCGCGCCTTCTTCGCCGAGCTGCGCCAGCCCTTGCTGAAGCTGCTTGGTGCGCAGCGGGTTCTTCAGGATCACGGTCATGAACAGCTCGGGCGCGAAGAAGGGCAGGCCGGTGAACTGCAGGCTGGCGCCATCGGTGATGGTGTCGCCCAGCTGCACGCCGCCGTGCGTGGTGAAGCCGATGATGTCGCCCGCATAGGCCTCGTCCACCGCTTCGCGCCGCTGCGACAGGAAGGTCACGACGCTGGTCGGGCGCAGCTCCTTGGCGGTGCGCTGCACGCGCAGCTTCATGCCCGGTGTGTACTTGCCCGAGGCCATGCGCACGAAGGCGATGCGGTCGCGGTGATTCGCGTCCATGTTGGCCTGCACCTTGAACACCACGCCGGCAAAGTCCTTGTCCTCGGGCTGGATCTCCTTCACGACCGGCTGGCGATTCACCAGTGTGGTGCTGGTGCGCGGCTGCGGCGAGGGCGCCAGGTCGACCAGTGCATCGAGCACTTCCATGACCCCGAAATTGTTCACGCCGGAGCCGAAGAACACCGGCGTCTGCTTGCCGGCCAGGAACGCTTCGCGGTCCCAGGCGGGCGAGGCGCCGGCGGCCAGCTCCATGCTCTGCTCGGCGGTTTCGAACTCGTGGCCGAAGCGCTGGATCAGCGTCGTGCGGTCGCTCAGCGGGATGGTCTCGAAGTCGTGTGGCAGGCGCTCGCTGCCCGACTCGAACACCGTCATGGTTTGCGTGCGCAGGTTCATGATGCCGCCAAAGCTCTTGCCCTGGCCGACCGGCCAGGTCATCGGCACGCAGGGCATGCCGAGCTCGCGCTCCACCTCGTCCAGGATGTCGAGCGGCTCGCGCACCTCGCGGTCCATCTTGTTGACGAAGGTGATGATGGGTGTGTCGCGCTGGCGGCAGACCTCGATCAGGCGGCGCGTCTGCGCCTCCACGCCGTTCGCCGCGTCGATCACCATCAGCGCCGAATCCACGGCGGTGAGCACGCGGTAGGTGTCTTCCGAGAAGTCCTTGTGGCCGGGCGTGTCGAGCAGATTGATCACATGGTCGCGGTACAGCATCTGCATGACGGAGGAGGCCACCGAGATTCCGCGCTGCTTCTCGATCTCCATCCAGTCGGAGGTCGCGTGGCGCGTGGCCTTGCGCGCCTTGACGGAGCCGGCGATCTGGATCGCGCCCGAGAACAGCAGCAGCTTTTCCGTCAGCGTGGTTTTGCCGGCGTCGGGGTGGGAAATGATGGCGAAGGTGCGGCGCCGCCGCGTTTCGTTTTCGAAAGTCACAAAAAATCCAGATCAGTTCTCTAATTGGGCCGGAATGTCCGAGGCTTGGTGCAGGACCCGTACCACATCAATCACGTCGGCACGCTCCACGTAGAACACCGCGTAGGGAAAGCGGTTGAGTGTCCAAAAGCGCAACTCGGCACCGTCCAGCACCTGAACATAGCGGCGCGAGCAAGTGCCTGGATGACGGGCAATGTGCTCTACGGCACCCTCGTACTCAAGCAGGAAGCGCTCGGCGACGTCGGCGCTCGCGACCTCGATGTAATGGGCGACGGCCTCGTCGATGTCGTCGGAAGCTCGTACCCGGCGCTCGACCCGCTTCACGCAGCGTTGCGCGCCGAAGACCTGCGCGCCTGGCTGATTTTTGCCAGCAACCCGGCGCGGTGCTCTTCCCAGGATCTTGGGTCGATCGGCGACTCCAGCCCTTCCTGAAGCAGCGCTTTGAGCCGCTCCTCTTGCGCGCGTTCCTCGTCGCGTCGCACCAGATCGCGCATGTATTCGCTGTACGAGCTGTAGCCGCGCGCCTTCACGCGCTCGTCCACGAAGGACTTGAGGTCCTCGGTCAGCGAGATGTTCATGGTGACGGTGCTCATGCCGTGATTTTAGCGAATTTGGCAAAGATTGCCAAAACGCGGCAACCTCCTTTCATTCGGCAACCGCATCGCCTTCGGTCCTGGCCTTCAGAAGCCGCAAGCCGTTCGCAATCACCAGCAATGTTGCGCCCACGTCGGCAAACACCGCCATCCACATGGTCGCGCTCCCCAGCAAGGCGAGGACGATGAAGACGACCTTGATGCCGAGCGCCAGCGAAATGTTCTGGATCAGCACGGCGCGGGTTTGGCGCGAGAGCCGGATGGTTTCCGGCAAGCGGCGCAGATCGTCGTTCATGATCACCACGTCGGCCGCCTCCATCGCGGTATCGGTGCCGGCCGCGCCCATGGCGAAGCCGATGTCGGATTGCGCCAGCGCCGGAGCGTCATTGATGCCGTCCCCGGCCATGCCGATGGCGCCGAAGCGCCGCTGCAGCGCCTGCACCTGCGCCAGTTTGTCGTGCGGCAGCAGGCCGCCCTGCGATTCGTTGATCCCCGCCAGGGCGGCGATGGTCTTCGCCGTGGCCGGGTTGTCGCCGCTCAGCAGGATCGTGGCGACGCCCAGCGCTTTCAGTTCCGCGACGGCTTGGCGCGA
>DATNBD010000170.1:0-2635 GCA_035572155.1 Rhodoferax sp. | reverse complement strand
CGCGCGCGACATCGTGATCCTCAACGCGGGCGTAGCGCTGTACGCGGCCAACGTGGCGGATTCGATGAAAGCCGGTGTCGAACAGGCCCGCAATGCGATTGAATCAGGCGCGGCGATGGCCACGCTGCAAAAGTTGATCGCTGTTTCCAAATCATTCGCAAGCTAAACGCCATGTCCGACATCCTCAACCAGATCGTCGCCGTCAAGCGCGAAGAAGTCGCCGCCGCCGCCCGGCGCACGTCGCTGGCTGCCATGCGTCTTGACGCGGAATCGCGGGTCCTGACGCGCGATTTTGTCGGCGCGCTGCGCGCCAAAATCAAGGCGGGCGAGGCCGCCGTGATCGCCGAAGTCAAGAAAGCCAGCCCGTCCAGGGGCGTGCTGCGCGAGGACTTCATCCCGGCCGACATCGCCCAAAGCTACGCGGAATTCGGCGCCGCATGTCTGTCGGTGTTGACCGACCGGCAGTTCTTCCAGGGCAGCGTGGACGCCCTGAAGCAGGCCCGCGCCTCGTGCCCGCTGCCGGTGCTGCGCAAGGATTTCATGGTCGATGCGTACCAGATCTACGAATCGCGCGCCATCGGCGCCGACGCCATCCTGCTGATCGCCGCCGTGCTGGACGACGCGCAACTGGCCGAGTTCGAGGCGATCGCGCGCTCGCTCGACATGGCGGTGCTGGTCGAGGTGCACGATGCGGCCGAACTGGCGCGCGCCCTGAGGCTCAAAACGCCGCTGATCGGCATCAACAACCGCAACCTGCGCAGCTTCGAGGTGACGCTGGACACCACGCTGGCCCTGCGCGCCGAGGTGCCGCCGAATCGCCTGCTGGTGACCGAGAGCGGGATTTTGACGAAGGCCGACGTGCAGAAGATGCGCGCCGCCGGCGTGCACGCCTTCCTGGTCGGCGAGGCCTTCATGCGGGCCGCGGAGCCCGGCGAGGCGCTGGCGCAGCTGTTCGGGGCCTGAGCAGCGGTCCAAAACTATCGTTTTGACAGCTGACTGTGCAGATGCGACAAGGGCAACAGGCCGATTTGGCGTTTGAAATGGCTGACGCACAAGCGCCAGCCGCTGCCGCGCCCGGCTCGTCGTGCGAGCGGCCGCCCACCCAACTGTTGGACTGGGCGCCCGACCAGTGGCCGGTGGGCGCGGGCTGGCAACCCGTGATCGACCGCTTTTTTGCCAGCGCGGCGGGCCGGCAACTTGCCGCCTTCATGCAGGGCCGGCTCGCCGCCGGCGCCGTCATCTACCCGCCGCGGCCGTTTCGCGCGCTCGAGCTCACCCCGCTGGCCGGGGTGCGCGTCGTGATCCTCGGGCAGGACCCGTACCACGGTCCGGGGCAGGCCGAGGGGCTGGCCTTCTCGGTCGCGCCGGGCGTCCGGCTGCCGCCGTCGCTGCGCAACATCTTCAAGGAACTTCAGCGCGATCTGGGGCTGGCGCCACCCACTGACGGATCCCTGGTGCGCTGGGCGGAACAAGGCGTCCTGCTGCTGAACACCAGCCTGACGGTCGAGGACGGCCAGGCCGGCAGTCATGCCAAACAAGGTTGGGAAGTGCTTACTGACGAAATTATCAAATTGGTGGCTCAAAAAAAAGAAACCACTGTGTTCATGCTATGGGGGGCGCACGCGCAGGCCAAGGCGTCGCCGGTGACGGGGCGCGGCCGGTCTGTGGGCTCGGATTCATCCCATTTGGTGCTCAGTGCGAACCATCCCTCGCCGCTGTCGGCCCTGCGCGCGCCGCAGCCCTTCATCGGGTGCGGGCATTTCGGGCTCGCAAATGCATTCCTGCGCCGTCAGGGCTGCCCGGCGGTGGCGTGGTAAGACGGGACGACACGGGGGCGCCCGGACAGGTTTCGTGCCGATTTTCATGGCATAATCTGAGGTTCGCCAAAGGAGAGGTGGCCGAGTGGTTAATGGCAGCAGACTGTAAATCTGCCCTCTTACGAGTACGCTGGTTCGAATCCAGCCCTCTCCACCAGCGATGAATGGATAGTTAGAGGACGATTTGGGCGCCAGTCGGCATGTGGAGTGCCACGCTTGGGGTTGAGGGGTGGCTCCGATGCGGGAGTAGTTCAATGGTAGAACCCCAGCCTTCCAAGCTGATGACGCGGGTTCGATTCCCGTCTCCCGCTCCAAGGTCGTCTCGCGGTGGATGAAGGTGATGGACAAGCCCATTTGGCTCAGTGGCAGAGCACTCCCTTGGTAAGGGAGAGGTCCCGGGTCCGATTCCCGGAATGGGCACCAGTTGTTGGGGTGCGAAGGTTTCGCCACCCGGTGTTTTGAGTTGTTGGTAGATCAGCTTTTTGCAGTCCGTTTGGAGAAATGAAATGGCGAAGGAAAAATTTAGTCGCACCAAGCCGCACGTGAACGTGGGCACGATTGGGCACGTGGACCACGGCAAGACCACGCTCACGGCGGCCATCACGACCGTGCTGGCGGCCAAATTTGGCGGCACCGCCAAAGGCTACGACCAGATTGACGCGGCACCGGAAGAAAAAGCGCGCGGCATCACCATCAACACCGCGCACGTCGAATACGAGACAGCGCACCGCCACTACGCCCACGTGGACTGCCCCGGCCACGCCGACTACGTCAAGAACATGATCACCGGCGCGGCCCAGATGGACGGCGCCATCCTG
>DATNBD010000169.1:0-2619 GCA_035572155.1 Rhodoferax sp. | reverse complement strand
GGCTTTCTGGACGCGACCGATGCACGCCTGAACAAATTGCCGGCCACGGAGAGGCCCATGGTGGTGCTGCCCAGCTACAACGGTGCCCGCAAGCTGCCGCTGCTCACGCCGCTGCTGGCCCTGCTGCTGGCACGCGAAGGGCTGCCGGTGCTGGTGCACGGCACAGCCACCGAAGACACCCGGGTTTATACATCAAAAGTGCTTGAAGCCCTTGGTGTGAATGAGCAATCAGCTATCAACAAAATAGCGCCCGGTGAAGTGGCGTTTGTCCCGACGCGGCTGCTGTGCGCCGGCCTGGCGCGCCTGCTCGACGTGCGCCGCACGGTCGGCCTGCGCAACCCGGCGCACAGCCTGGTCAAGCTGATGAACCCCTGCGCCGGCCCCAGCCTGATCGTGGGCAGCTACACGCACTCCGACTACGCCACATCGATGGCGGCGGTGTTCGAACTGGTGCAGGCCCATGCGCTGCTGCTGCGCGGCACCGAGGGCGAGCCCGTGGCCGACGCACGCCGCATGCCGCGCATGACCGGCTTCGTGGCCGGCCGGCAGGTGCTGCTGGAAGAAACCCCGGGCGGTTCTCTGGCGGCGCCGCCCGAACTCCCCGCGACGGTGGATGCGGCCGGCACCGCCGCCTATATTCAATCGGTCATGGCCGGCCGCCTTGAAGTGCCGGCGCCGATTGCGCGGCAGGTGGAACACATCTTGCACTTGGTCTCCTCACCATGAATCCAACCCCAACCACCGCAGGCCACGCCGGCCGTGTCACGCTGGTGGGTGCCGGCCCCGGCGACCCCGAACTGCTCACGCTCAAGGCCGTTAAAGCCATCGCGGCTGCCACCGTGCTTCTGGTGGACGACCTGGTGGGCGACGGCGTCGTGGCCTACGCTTCGCCGCAGGCACGCATCGTGTTCGTGGGCAAGCGCGGCGGCTGCAAATCCACGCCGCAGGCCTTCATCGAAAAACTCATGATCCAGGCCGCGCGCGAGGGGGAAATCGTGGTCCGGCTCAAGGGCGGCGATCCATTCATTTTCGGGCGCGGCGGCGAGGAGGTCGAGCACCTGCGGGCCGCCGACATCGAGGTCGAGGTCGTGAACGGCATTACCGCCGGGCTGGCCGCCGCCACCGCGCTGGGTGTGCCGCTCACGCACCGCGAGCATGCGCATGGCGTGGTGTTCATCACCGGCCATGCACCCCCCGTCGGCGGCGCGGGTGATGGCGCCGCCTGGCGCGCCCTGGCGGCCACCGCGCACGCCGCGAAACTCACGCTGGTGATCTACATGGGCGTGCGCGGCGCGCGGCGCATCCAGCGGGACTTGCTGGCCGGGCTGCCGCCCGCCACGCCGGTAGCCGTGATCCAGAACGCCAGCCTGCCGACCCAGCGCCACATCGCCACCACGCTGGGCGAGCTGTCCGCCGCGATCGAGCGCGAGCACATGGCCAGCCCCGCGATCATCGTGGTGGGCGACGTGACGCGCGCGATCGCCGCCATGCCGGATGCGCAAGCCGGCGCTCCCGCGCTGTCTTCAGCATTTGCAGCGTTACGGCTGCGCAGGGTCTGACGCCTGCGGTATATTTCGCCGCTTTCGCCAGCGTTTGGCGAGGAGACCGTCCGATTCGCGGCGGCCGACACCCCTGGCATGATTCATTCATTTGACACCGTCATCATCGGCGCCGGCGCCGCCGGCCTGTTCTGCGCCGGCATCGCGGGGCAGCTCGGGCTCAAGGTGCTGCTGGTCGATCACAGCGAGAAGGTGGCCGAGAAGATCCGCATCTCGGGCGGCGGGCGCGCCAACTTCACGAATCGCGACGTAACGCCGGCCAACTTCTCCGGCGAGAACCCGCATTTTTGCCGCTCCGCCCTGGCGCGCTATACGCCCGCAGACTTCACGGCGTTGCTGGAGCGCCACCGCATCCCGTTCCACGAGAAACACAAGGGCCAGCTGTTCTGCGACCGCTCGGCGGAGGACCTGATCCAGATGCTGCTGGCCGAATGCGCCGCGGGCGGCGTGCAGCGCTGGCAGCCTTGCAGCGTCAAAAGCATCCGTAGCCAAGGCGCGGCAGTCGCTAACAGCTATGAACTCGATAGCGACCGGGGCGTCGTCGCAGCTCACTCCATCGTCGTGGCCACGGGCGGCCTGTCGATCCCGAAAATCGGTGCGAGCGATTTTTCCTACCGCGTGGCACGCCAGTTCGGTCTGCGCGTGGTCGCACCGCGTCCCGCGCTCGTGCCGCTGACCTTCGACGGCGCCGGCTGGGCGCCCTACGCGCAGCTGGCCGGGCTGTCGCTGCCGGTGCAGATCTCGACCGGCAGCAAGAAAAGCCAGACCACGTTCCTCGAAGACCTGCTGTTCACGCACCGCGGCCTGTCGGGCCCGGCGGTGCTGCAAATATCGAGCTACTGGGCCGCGGGCAGCCCGATCCGGCTCAACCTCGCTCCCGCGCACGATTTGCAGCAGACGCTGACACGGGCCAAGACTGGCTCGCGCAAACTCATCGCCAACGAACTGGCCACGTTCGTGCCGGCGCGCCTGGCCGACGCCTGGGTAGAGCAGGACAGCCAGTGGCAGCGCCCCATCGCAGACGCCTCCGACAAGGCATTGAGTGCGCTGGCGCAGCGAC
>DATNBD010000168.1:0-8004 GCA_035572155.1 Rhodoferax sp. | reverse complement strand
CTGCGAGGGCAACGGTCATGGACAAGGGGAATTTCGGGTGCTGGACAGGGCAGCGAGGCGCATCTTAACAGCCGTGCAACAGGCCCTTGTGTGCTTGTGAAACACGGCGCGTGCATGCTTACAAAATGACGCAACGCCGATAATCCCCCGCTTGTTGTCCACCGGAGTTCACCATGCCGCGCCCTGTTCTTGATGAAGCCCACATTCACCCCGCGATCCGCGACAGGATCGCCACGTACCAGCAGGCCATCGTGGCCGAAGTGCAGGCGGCCGTCGCGCAGCACCTGGTCGTGGTGGTGGGTATGGGCATGAACCCGTTTCCGAAGAAGGCGCGCCGCGCACTGGATGCGGCCGGCGTGGCGTACCACTACCTCGAATACGGCAGCTACTTCAGCCAGTGGCGCCGGCGCAATGCGCTCAAGCTGTGGACCGGCTGGCCGACCCTGCCGATGGTGTTCGTGCGCGGCACCCTGGTGGGCGGGGCCGGTGACCTGGCGCGGCTGATCGCCAGCGGCGAGCTTCGGCGGTTGCTGGCGTGAGCGCGCCGGGGCCAGTCAACCGCGCTGCGGTCCGTGCCAGCCGCCGTGATGATCGTGGCGATGCATCATGCGCAGCGTGATCTTGTCGAACTTCTGCTGCTGCTCGGGAGAGAGCGCCGCATAGAAAGTCTTGGTCGCGATGTCGCGTTGGTCCATCAGCGCAGCGCGCCGATCGCGCAGCGCGCGCATCTTGTCGATGCGCTCGGGCGTGGTCATCTTCGCGAACTCGGCGCGCATCTGCTCGCGCGATGCCTTCTGGGGCGGCGCCGGCGGCTGCATCGCCTCGGCAAAGCTGTTCCATGCGCCTTGCTGCTGCGGCGTGATGCCCAGTTCCGTCTTGAGTTTGGCCATGTGCTTCGCGTGGTGCTCGGCCATCTTCGCGTGCCACTGCGCGGGATCGTGCGGCTGCATCTGCGTGGGCGCGGGAGGCGGCGGTGGTGTCTGCGCCAGGGTGGCGAAACCGGCGGTGGCGAGCAGGCCGGCGAGCAGGGTGTGCTTGAACAGTAGCTTCATGAGACCTTCCTTTGAAGAAGCCCGATGCGCGACATGAGCATCGGGATGTCGGCAAGTCTGCGCGGGCCGTGTATCCGCGCGGTTGCGCGCGCATGAGGCTATGTAAAGCTTGGCGCCCAGACGTGTCGGCCGGTGCAGTTACTGCGGGACGATGCCGCTGCGCCACAAGTTTTACATGAAAAGAGGCTGCACCCCTTGCAGTATATGGAAAGTCAGCTATGAATTTGATAATCCATTTTCAGTTTGCAGGATGGAGCGCAGCGCCGCTGCGCGCTGCCAAGTCATCCAGGATCGGGCAGTCGGGCCGCTCGTCGCCGTGGCAGTGCTGCAGCAGGTTTTGCAGCGTGCGCTGCATGGCCTGCATCGCCTCGATGCGCGCGCTCAGGTCCAGCACATGCTGCTGCGCGACGCGCTTGACGCTCGCGCTGGCGCGGCGGCGATTGCGCCACAGGCTCACCAGTTCGGCGATCTCCGCCATCGAAAAGCCGAGGTCGCGCGAGCGCTTGATGAAGCGCAGGGTGTGCACGTCCGCCTCGCCGTACTGGCGGTAGCCGGACTCGGTGCGCGCGACCCGCCCGAGCAGGCCGAGCGTCTCGTAGTGGCGCAGCATCTTGGCCGACACGCCGGAGCGCTGCGCCGCGTCGCCGATGGCGACCGGCCAGTCCTGTTCAGGCGGCGACGCCATAGCCTTCTTCGGCAATTGCGCGGGTCAGTGCATCCCGCGGCTGCTGCGACTGCACCTCGACCTTGCCGCTGGGCAGATCGATCTTGACCTCGGCCTGCGGGTCGATCTGGCGGATGGCGCGGGTCACGGCCTTTTCGCAATGGCCGCAGGTCATGCCGGTCACGGTGAAGGTCTGGTTCATGGAATGTCCTTGCAAATGGGTGAATCAGCGCATAGTCTGAACCCTGCCATGATGGGAAGGTCAAGCGGCGTGCCATGCCCTTCGATCACGTAGGGTTGATTCGCACCAAGCCTTGACCTTGCCATGATGGCAAGGATTACGCTACCCGGCATGATGGCAAACACCACCCTTTCCCCCTCCTCGCTGGACATCGGCATCGGCGGCATGACCTGCGCCTCGTGCGTAATGCGCGTCGAGCGCGCTCTGAAGAAGGTGCCCGGCGTGCAGGATGCCAGCGTGAACCTGGCGACCGAATCGGCGCGCATTGAGTTCGCGCAGGGCGAGCAGATGGAAGCGCTGCTGCGCCGCGCCGTGCGCGACGCCGGCTATGAGCCGCGCACGTCGGCGCAGATGGACCAGGCGCAGGACGCCGCGCCATGGGCCGGCTTCGGGCCCGTGGCCATGGGTCTGCTGCTGTGCACGCCGCTGGTTCTGCCCATGATCGGCGAGCTGTTCGGACGCCACTGGATGCTGCCCGCATGGCTGCAGTTTGCGTTGGCCACGCCCGTGCAGTTCGTCCTGGGCGCGCGCTTTTACAAGGCCGGCTGGCGCGCGGTGCGGGCTTTCAGCGGCAACATGGACCTGCTGGTGGCGATCGGCACCACGGCGGCCTGGGCGCTGTCGGTCTGGCTCTGGCTCGATGCCGCGGCGGGCGCAACGGCGCATCTGTACTTCGAGAGCTCGGCCGTGGTGGTGACGCTGGTGCTGCTGGGCAAATGGCTGGAGGCGCGCGCGCGGCGCCAGACTACGCTCGCGATCCGCGCGCTGCATGCGCTGCGCCCCGACGTGGCGCGCCTGGTCGGCATCGACGGAGAAGTCAGTGTTCCGGTGGCCGAAGTGCTGGTGGGAGACCGGCTGGCGGTGCTGCCGGGCGAGCGCTTTCCGGTGGACGGCACGCTGCTGCAGGGGGACACCCAGGTCGATGAATCGATGCTGACCGGCGAGCCCCTGCCGGTTCCCAAGAATGCAGGCGACCGGCTCACGGGCGGCGCCATCAACGGCGAGGGCCGCGTCGTGATGCGCGTGGACGCGGTGGGCAGCGAGACCGTGCTTGCCCACATCATCCGCCTGGTGGAGGATGCGCAGGCCGCCAAGGCGCCAATCCAGCGGCTGGTGGACCGGGTCTCGAACGTGTTCGTGCCCATCGTGCTAGTGCTGGCGCTCGCTGCGCTGCTCGGCTGGCTGGCGGTGGGCGCGCCGCTGGCGCAGGCCGTGATTGCCGCCGTGGCGGTGCTCGTGATCGCGTGCCCGTGCGCGCTCGGGCTGGCGACGCCGGCCGCCATCATGGCCGGCACCGGCGTCGCGGCGAAGCACGGCATCCTGATCAAGGACGCGCAGGCGCTGGAGCTCGCGCACAAAGTGGACATCGTGGCTTTCGACAAGACCGGCACCCTGACGCTGGGCCGGCCGCGCCTGACCGCGCTGCTGGCCGCGGACGGCGCGGACGAGGGCGCGCTGCTGCAGGTGGCGGCTCGGCTGCAAAGTGGCAGCGAACATCCGCTGGCGCGCGCCGTGGTGGCGGCGGCGCGCGAGCGGGGCATGGCCATTGCGCCGCCCGACAGCCTGCGCGCCGTGCCAGGGCGCGGCAGCGACGGGGCGGTGAGCGGGCGCGGTTACCTGATCGGCAGCCTGCGCTGGATGAATGAGCTGAACGTCAATCTCGGGCCGCTGGCCGCGCGTGCGGCCGAGCTGCAGGCCCAGGGCGCCACGGTGTCCGCGATGGCTGAAGAGCTATTCGCTACGGGTGCGCCCGTGCCAGCCGTTGCACCCGGCTTAGAACCGGCGGCGAGAGGCGAGCGATATGTGCTGCGCGCGTTGCTGGCCTTCGGCGACGAGCCCAAGCCCGGCGCCGCCGCGGCGCTCGCCGTATTGCAGGCGCGCGGCATACGCACCGTGATGATCTCGGGCGACAACCGCGGCGCCGCGCTGGCCATGGGCGCGCGTCTGGGCCTGGCGCCCGAAGATGTGATGGCCGAGGTGTTGCCCGGCGACAAGGCCGCGCAAATCATGAAGCTCAAGGCAGGATCACACACCGTCGCCATGGTGGGCGACGGTGTAAACGACGCGCCCGCACTTGCGGCGGCCGATGTGGGCCTGGCGATGGGCAGCGGCACCGACGTGGCGATGCATGCCGCCGGCATCACGCTGATGCGCGGCGATCTGCGGCTGGTGGCGGCGGCGCTCGACATTTCGGACCGCACCGTGGCCAAGATCCGGCAAAACCTGTTCTGGGCCTTTGCCTACAACGCTGCGGGCATTCCGCTGGCTGCGCTCGGCTACCTGAACCCGATGCTGGCGGGCGCGGCGATGGCGCTAAGCTCCGTCAGCGTGATCAGCAACGCGCTGCTGCTCAAACGCTGGAACCCTGGCGCGAGCGCATCCGGCGCCACACCGCCGCACGCGCCACCGGTAGTACAGCCCGGCTGAGCGGCGCCGTCGTCAGGCCGGGGCCAGCGCCGGGTAGTCGGTGTAGCCCCTGGCGCCGCCGCCGTAGAAGGTACTGCGATCCGGCGTGTTGAACGCGGCGCCGCGGCGCAGGCGCTGCACCAGATCGGGGTTGGCAATGAACAGCTTGCCAAAGGCCACCAGATCGGCGCCATCGGCGAGTGACTGCTCGGCCAGCGCCTTGTCGTAGCCATTGTTCACCATCCAGGCGCCCTGGCCGCCGGCGCCGCGGTAGGCCGTGCGCAGGGCGGCGTAATCGAAGGGCTGCTCGCCCTGCACGTAGTCGCGCGCGCCGCCGGTCTGGCCTTCGATGAAGTGCAGGTAGGCCAGGTTCAATGGTGCGAGCTGCCTCGCGACATAATCGAACAAGGGCTGCGGCAGCGGGTCGCTGGCATCATTCGCCGGCGTCACGGGCGACAGCCGCAGACCCGTGCGGCCGCCGCCGATCTCGGCCGTGATGGCCTGCATCACTTCCAGCAGCAGGCGTGCCCGGTTCTCGATCGGGCCGCCGTAGGCGTCGCTGCGATGGTTCGAGCCGGACCGCAGGAATTGGTCGAGCAGATAGCCGTTGGCGCCATGCACTTCGACGCCATCGAAGCCGGCGTCGATCGCGTTGCGCGCCGCGCGGCGGTAATCCTGCACGATGCCCGGCAGCTCGTCGATGGCGAGCGCGCGCGGCGCCGAGGTCTCCACGAACGCACCAATGCCGTCCTTGATCAGGTAGGTCTTGGTCCTGGCGGTGATCGCCGAAGGCGCCACCGGCGCCTGGCCGTCCGGCTGCAGGTCGTTGTGCGAGACCCGGCCGACATGCCACAGCTGCACCACGATCTTGCCGCCTTCGGCGTGCACCGCGTTGGTAACTTTCTTCCAGCCCGCCACCTGTGCGGCGCTCCAGATGCCGGGCACGTCGGCATAGCCCTGGCCCTGGTGGCTGATGGCGGTCGCCTCGGTCACGATCAGGCCGGCGCTGGCGCGCTGGCTGTAGTAGGTGGCCATCAGGGTCGTCGGCAGCGCGCCCGGTGCGCGGTTGCGCGTGAGCGGGGCCATCACGATGCGATTGGCCAGATGCAGGACGCCGGCCTGCACCGGCTCGAACAGGGAAGACATGAAACAGGGCTCCGGGAATAACAACGACAAGAGCGCACATGGGGCGGCCGTCTCGCTTTTGCAAGCGGCCTCCGCCGGCCCCTGTGGGTGCGTCGTGGTTTGGAGGAGAGGCTTACTTCAGCAGGCCTTCGGCCTTCATCGCTTGTTGCACCGCCGCCCGCGCGGCGATGCGGGCCCGGTACGCGGTGAGGTGCGTGAGCGCCGACAGGTCCACATTCATGGGCGCGGCCCAGTTCGTGATGGTGAACATGTAGGCGTCCGCCACACTGAAGGTATCGCCCATCAGGTACTGCTTGCCGGCCAGTTCGCCGTCCACCCATTTCAGGCGCGAATTCAGGCGATCGACCACGGCGTTCTTGTACTCGCCCACGGCCGGGTTGAACAGCGGCGAGAAGCCCTTGTGCAGCTCGGTGCCGACGAAGTTGAGCCAGGATTGCAGCTGGTAGCGCGCCGGCGTGCCGTTCGCGGGCGCGAGCTTTTTCGCCGGCGCCTGGTCGGCGACGTATTGCACGATGACCGGGCCTTCGCGCAGCAACGTGCCGTCGTTCAGTTGCAGCAGCGGCACATAACCCAGCGGGTTGATGGTGTAGTAGTCGGTGCCGTCGGGCAGCTTGTGCGTCTTGGTCGGCGCGAGAACGGCTTCGTAGGGCAGGCCGGCCTCTTCGAGCACGATGTGGGGCGACAGGGAGCAGGCACCGGGAGAGTAATAGAGTTTCATGAAATACCTCTGGATAAAAAAAGGGTTGGCCCATCGGACCAACCCTTGATGCTAGCCGTTCGGGCCTTTTCTTGCAGCGCCAGTGTCGTTTCAGGTCTTGTAGCCCGGGTCCAGCCGCTCGGCCTTGCGCAGCAGCGAGGGCCAGACGAAGGCGCCGCCCAGGCCGCCGGTCTGCACCCGCATGGCCTCGGCCACACCCTTGACGATCAGCGGGTTGACCTGGGTGAGTTCGCCGCCCGCCTGCGCGGCAATCTGGATCTGGCAGGTGCTCTCGAACGTGTACATCGACAGGAACGCGTCGGCGATGGTCTTGCCCACCGTCAGCAGGCCATGGTTGCGCAGCATCAGGAAGTTGGCGTGCCCGAGGTTGGCTTGCAGGCGTGGCTTTTCGTCATCGCGGAACGCCACACCCTCGTAGCCGTGGTAGGCGAGGGAGCCGAGCACGAAGGTGGATTGCTGGCTGATCGGCAGCACGCCGCCCTTTTGCGCGCTCACGCCCACGCCCGCGCGGGTGTGCGTGTGCAGCACGCAGCCGGCATCGGGCCGGGCCTCGTGCACGGCGCTGTGGATCACGAAGCCGGCCGGGTTCACCGGGAAGGGCGACTCGATCACCTTGTTGCACTGCATGTCGACCTTGACCAGGCTGGACGCCGTGATCTCGTCGAACATCAGCCCGTAGGGGTTGATCAGGAAGTGGTGTTCGCCGGCGGGGGTGATGGACGCGGGCAGCTTGGCGCTGATGTGGGTGAAAACCAGATCGCTCCAGCCGTAAGCCGCCACCAGACGGTAGCAGGCGGCCAGATCGACGCGCAGCGCCCATTCCTCGGCGCTGACGACTTCCTTGAGAGAGGGGATGTGCATGGCAAGACTCCAGGGTAATGGCCTGCAAGCTTACTGCGCGGCGCCCTGGCCTGCCAGTCGCGTGCGGCACAGCGGCCGAGGCCATTGTGCTGTGCGCTTCTAAAAATATAGCTACATGTCTTTACTGGGTAAGGACTTGTGGCCTATTTGTTCAATGAATCATCAAGTGCCCGCGAGCCGTGTGGCGGCCCATAGAACCTGATCGATCACGGCCTGCACATGCTGGCGATGGACTTCGTTGGTCAGTACGCCGCCGGCATCGAAGGCATCCGCGGCATGGCCCAGCGCGAAGTTGACGGGCGCGACCCAGCACTGCGAGTTGAGCAGCAGCGGCGCCAGGTGGCTTTGCGAACGCAGTCCGCCCAGCGCGCCGGGCGAGGCGCTCAGCACGCCGACCACCTTGCCGCGCGAGAACTTGAAGCCGTCCGTCCAGGCCGGGTCCGATTTGACCGGGCTCGACGCCCAGTCGATGGTGTTCTTCAGGAGGGCGGGGTAGCTCGCGTTGTACTCGGGCGAGCAGATGATCCAGGCCGGGTGCTCGTACATGATCTGCTTGAGCCGCATCACGTCGGGCGGTGTGCCGCGCGCCTCGAGGTCGGCGTTGTACATCGGGATGTCGAAGTCGGCCAGTTCGATGTGCGTCACCTCGGCGCCGCTGGCGCGTGCCATGGCGGCGGCCTCGCGCGCGAGCTTGCGGTTGTGCGAGTGCAGGCGGGTGCTGCCCGCGAAGATCAGGAGTTTCATGGCCCGTATTGTGACGCGGCTGCTCGTGCGGCATTCGGCAAAATCCGCCGCGCCGGATAAAATCAAAGGTTGCGCCGCACGCGCGCTGGAACCCCATGCTCTACCCTGAAGAATTCGACGTCATCGTGGTCGGCGGCGGCCACGCCGGGACCGAGGCCGCGCTGGCCGCGGC
>DATNBD010000167.1:0-9498 GCA_035572155.1 Rhodoferax sp. | reverse complement strand
CCGGGGCCAAAACCATACAAATCAACGCACTTGCGCCGGGTTTTGCAGTACAATCACAGGCTCACGACCAAACGGGCGGGTACCAACCGCCCTTTTTTTTTGGGCGATCCCTTTTGGGGCGGTTGGGGGTCAGGGCAACAGGGGCGACGTGGCGTTACAGGACATTGTGGAACAAACCGTGGCCGGTTTCGGTTACGAGCTGGTGGAGATCGAGCGATCCGCCGGAGGACTGCTGCGCATCACGATCGATCAGCCCTGGGTACCGGGTGCGGAGCAGTTTATCGGTGTCGAGGACTGCGAGAAAGTCACGCGGCAGTTGCAATTTGCGCTCGAGGTCGATGCGGTGGAATACAAGCGGCTCGAGGTGTCCTCACCCGGCATCGACCGCCCCTTGAAGCGGGAACAGGATTTTGCGCGGTTTGTGGGCGAGGTGGTCGACATCACCTTGAAGGCGCCGGTCGGCAGGGAGGCCGCCGCGCTGGGCGCGAGCCCGGTCCATGCCAACCGCAAGAGGTTTCGCGGAACACTGGAGCGGGTCGAGACGGCCGATGTTGTGGCCTGGCAGATCGTCTGGCGTGACGAGCCGGCCGCCAAACCGGGGCAAAAGATCAGCAAGAAGAGGGTGCCGGCGCCGCTGCAGGTTCTGGGTTTTGCGCTGGACGAGTTGCGCGAAGCGCGGCTGGCGCCGATTGTCGATTTCAAGGGCCGCAAGGCCAAGGCCACCCCGGCGGTGGCGAGTTAAGTTCTAGACAGGAGATTCGTGACATGAATCGCGAAATGTTGATGCTGGTGGATGCGATCTCGCGCGAGAAGAACGTCGAGCGCGACGTCGTGTTTGGCGCGGTCGAGGCGGCGCTCGCCCAGGCGACCAAGAAGCTCTATGCGGGTGCCGAGGTCGACATCCGGGTCGCGGTGGACCGCGACAGCGGTGATTACGAAACCTTCCGCCGCTGGCACGTGGTACCCGACGAAGCCGGCCTGCAGCTGCCCGACGCCGAAATCCTGCTGTTCGAGGCGAAGGAGCAGATTGCCGACATCGAGGTCGACGACTACATCGAGGAGCCGGTCGAGTCGGTGCCGATCGGACGCATTGGCGCCATGGCGGCCAAGCAGGTCATCCTGCAGAAAATCCGCGATGCCGAGCGTGAAATGCTGCTCAACGACTTCATGTCGCGCGGCGACAAGATTTTTGTCGGCACCGTCAAGCGCATGGACAAGGGCGACATCATCGTCGAGAGCGGGCGTGTCGAAGGCCGGCTGCGCCGCAGCGAAATGATCCCGAAAGAGAACCTGCGCTCGGGCGACCGGGTGCGCGCCATGATCATGGAGGTGGACCTGACCTTGCGCGGTGCGCCCATCATCCTGTCGCGCTCCGCGCCGGAGTTCATGATCGAGCTGTTCCGCCAGGAGGTGCCCGAGATCGAGCAGGGCCTGCTGGAGATCAAGTCGTGCGCACGCGACCCCGGCTCGCGCGCCAAGATCGCGGTGCTATCGCACGACAAGCGGGTCGACCCGATCGGCACCTGTGTCGGCGTGCGCGGCACCCGCGTCAACGGCGTGACCAATGAGCTGGCCGGCGAGCGCGTGGACATCGTGCTGTGGTCCGAGGACCCGGCGCAGTTCGTGATTGGCGCGCTGGCGCCCGCCAACGTCTCGTCCATCGTGGTGGACGAAGAGCGCCACGCCATGGACGTGGTGGTCGATGAAGAAAACCTTGCGATCGCGATTGGCCGCGGCGGTCAGAACGTGCGCCTGGCGTCCGACCTCACGGGCTGGAAAATCAACATCATGGACGCGGCCGAATCCGCGCAGAAGCAGGCCAGCGAGACCGATACCAGCCGCAAGCTGTTCATGGACAAGCTCGACGTCGACGAGGAAATCGCCGACATCCTGATTCACGAAGGTTTCACCAGCCTGGAGGAAGTGGCCTATGTGCCGCTGCAGGAAATGCTGGAAATCGAGAGTTTCGACGAGGATACCGTGACCGAGCTGCGCACGCGCGCCAAGGATGCGCTGCTCACGATGGAAATTGCCAGGGAAGAGAGCGACGGGACCGTTTCGCAGGATCTGCAGGACCTGGAAGGCCTCACCCCCGATCTGATTGCCAAGCTGACCGAGGCCGGCGTCAACACCCGTGACGATCTGGCCGACCTGGCCGTCGACGAACTCACCGACATCACCGGTCAGCCGGAAGATGAGGCCAAAACGTTGATCATGAAGGCGCGCGAGCATTGGTTCGCGGGTCAAGAGTAATGGTCATGGAGGCACGAACCAAATATGTCCAGCACCACAGTCGCCGAGTTCGCAACCGAACTCAAGAAACCAACAGTAACCCTGCTTGAACAGCTCAAGTCGGCGGGAGTGGCCAAGACGGCCGCCTCCGATCCGCTGACCGAGTCCGACAAGCAGAAGCTGCTGGCCCATTTGCAGGCCAGCCACGGTACCGCGAGCGCCGAGCGCAAGAAGATCACGCTGGTGAAAAAGTCCACCAGCGAGATCAAGCAGGCCGACGCCACGGGCAAGGCCCGAACGATTCAGGTGGAGGTGCGCAAGAAGCGCACCTTTGTGAAACGCGATGAAGGCGCGGACGTGCCGGAGGAAGTCGCGGTTCCGGTCGCGGAGGCACCCGCAAGATCGGTCCTCGACGAGGCCGAGCTCGCCCGCCGCGAGGAAGAGGCTAGGCGTCAGGCCGAGTTGATTCGGCGCCAGGAAGAAGAACTGGCGGAAAAGCGGCGCCAGCGCGAAGCGCGGGAGTCGCGTGAGCGCGAAGCGGCGGAGCAGGCGGCACGCGAGACAGTGCCGGCACGCCGGCAACCCGAACCGGCCTTGGAACAGGCGGATGGAACGCCAGACGGCGCCGTCGATGACGATGCCGCGCAGGCGGCCGCTGCAAGCCGGGCCGAGGCACACGCCCTCGCGCAGACGCAGGCACGGGAAAAGGCCGCCAGCGAAGCCAAAGCACTTGCCGACGAAGATACGGCGCGCGCGGCGGACCTGAGCGACCGGCGTCGCAAGGCCGAGGCCGAGGCCGCGGCAATCCGTTCCATGATGTCCACGCCGCAAAAGGTGCTGGTCGCCAAGAAGCCCGAACCCAAGGTGGTGGCCAAGCCTGGTGCGGACGCAAAGGGCGCGATCAAGGGGACGTTGCATAAGCCGACGGGTGCGGCCGGCACGGCGGCCAGGGCGGGTGCCCCGGCCAGCGCGGCGGGTGCGGCTGGCAAGGAAGTCAAGTCGGCCAAGCTGTCGTCCAGCTGGGCCGGTGATCCGGCCAAGAAGAAGGCCATTCCGACGCGCGGCGACAGCAGTGGCGGCGTGGGCCGCGGCAACTGGCGCGGCGGGCCGCGCGGCCGGCGCGGCACCGAGCGCGGCGGCCGGGAAGAATATGTGCAGGCCGCGCCGGTGGAGGCGCGCGTGCTCGAAGTCCACGTGCCCGAAACCATCACGGTGGCCGAGCTCGCGCACAAGATGGCGGTGAAGGCGTCCGAGGTGATCAAGCAGTTGATGAAGCTGGGGCAAATGGTCACCATCAACCAGCCGCTGGACCAGGACACCGCGATGATCGTGGTGGAGGAAATGGGGCACAAGGCCATCATTGCCGCGCTCGACGATCCGGAAGCGTTCACCGACGAGGAAGTGTCGCAGCAGGAGGCGCAGGCCCTGCCGCGCGCGCCGGTTGTGACCGTGATGGGCCACGTCGATCACGGCAAGACCTCGCTGCTGGACTACATCCGCCGCGCCAAGGTCGCGGCCAGTGAAGCCGGCGGAATCACCCAGCACATCGGGGCCTACCACGTGGAAACACCGCGCGGTGTGATCTCGTTCCTGGACACTCCGGGCCATGAGGCGTTCACTGCCATGCGGGCGCGCGGCGCGCAGGCCACCGACATCGTGATTCTGGTAGTCGCCGCGGACGATGGCGTGATGCCGCAGACACGCGAGGCGATCAAGCACGCGAAAGCCGCCGGTGTGCCCATCGTGGTGGCGATCAACAAGATCGACAAGCCCGATGCCAACCTGGAGCGCGTCAAAGGCGAGTTGGTCACCGAGCAGGTGATTCCCGAAGAATTTGGCGGTGAATCGCCGTTTGTGGGCGTTTCGGCCAGAACCGGCGAGGGCGTTGACGCGCTGCTGGAGCAGGTGCTGCTGCAAGCCGAGGTGCTGGAGCTCAAGGCGCCGGTGGACGCCATGGCCAAGGGCTTGGTGATCGAGGCGCAGCTCGACAAGGGCCGCGGCCCGGTCGCCACGGTGCTGGTGCAGTCCGGCACGCTCAAGACGGGCGACGTGGTGCTGGCCGGCTCCACTTATGGGCGCGTGCGCGCCATGCTGGACGAGAACGGCAAGACGGCCAAGACGGCCGGCCCGTCCATTCCGGTCGAAATCCAGGGTCTGACCGAAGTGCCGCAGGCCGGCGACGAGTTCATGGTGATGTCGGACGAGCGCCGCGCCCGTGAGATCGCGACCTACCGCGCCGGCAAGTTCCGCAACACGAAGCTGGCCAAGCAGCAGGCCGCCAAGCTGGAGAACATGTTCTCCGACATGGCCGCGGGCGAGGTCAAGATGTTGCCCATCATCGTCAAGGCCGACGTGCAGGGCTCGCAGGAGGCGCTGTCGCAGTCGCTGCAGAAGCTCTCGACCGACGAGGTCAAGGTGCAGATGGTCTACACCGCCGTGGGCGGCATCAGCGAGTCGGACGTGAACCTGGCGATTGCCTCCAAGGCCGTGATCATCGGCTTCAACACGCGCGCCGATGCCGGGGCGCGCAAGCTGGCCGAGAACAACGGGGTGGACATCCGCTACTACAGCATCATCTACGACGCCGTCGATGAGCTCAAGGTCGCGATGTCGGGCATGCTCACGCCTGACAAGAAGGAAGAGGTCATCGGCACCGCCGAGATCCGCCAGGTGTTCAAGGTCAGCAAGATCGGCGCCATCGCCGGCTGCATGGTCACGTCGGGCCTGGTGCGCCGCACCGCGCGGCTGCGCCTGCTGCGCGACAACGTGGTCGTCTTCACGGGCGAGCTCGACTCGCTCAAGCGCTTCAAGGACGATGTCCGGGAAGTCAAGGAAGGTTTCGAGTGCGGTTTGAACATCAAGAACTACAACGACATCCAGGAGGGGGACGTGCTGGAGTTCTTCGAGATCAAGGAAGTCGCGCGAACCCTGTGATGGCGTTGGGGTAGACACGGTGAAAAAGCAGACGGGCAAGCCGAATCGCGGATTCCAGGTGGCCGATCAGATCCAGCGCGATCTGACCGAGTTGCTCGCGCGCGAACTGAAGGACCCGCGTGTCGGCATGGTGACAATCCAGGCGGTGGAAGTGACGCCAGACTACGCTCATGCCAAGGTGTTTTTCAGCGTGTTGCGGGGCGACCCGAAAGAGTGCGAAGAAGGCTTGAACCAGGCGGCAGGCTTCCTGCGCGCCGGCCTGTTCAAGCGCTTGCACATCCATACCGTGCCGACGCTGCACTTCCAGTTCGACCGCACCACCGAACACGCAGCCGACATGAACGCGCTGATTGCGCAGGCCGTCGCCTCGCGTTCCAAAGAGGAATAGCGTGAGCACCGCCGGGCCGCCCCAAGGTGCGAAGGCCCCCTTGGGGGGCAGCGATTTACACGAAGCGAAAGAGCGTGGGGGCCACATTCGTGCGCCCCGTGCACGGGTTGCCAGGCGCCCCGTGCACGGGGTGCTGTTGCTCGACAAGCCCCTGGGCCTGTCGAGCAACGACGCGTTGCAAAAGGCCAAATGGTTGTTGCGCGCGGAAAAGGCCGGCCACACCGGCACGCTCGATCCATTGGCTACCGGTGTGTTGCCGCTGTGCTTTGGCGCGGCGACCAAGTTCAGCCAGTTGCATCTCGATGCCGACAAGACCTATGAGGCGGTTGCTCTGCTGGGCATAAAAACAAGCACCGGCGATGCCGAGGGCGAGGTGATTGCACGGCGCCCGGTGGACGTCACCGAAGCGCAGATTGCGGAGGTTACGCGCCGCTTCACTGGCCGCCAGCGGCAGGTGCCGCCCATGCACAGTGCCCTCAAGAAGGACGGCCGGGCCCTGTACGAATACGCCCGCGCCGGTATCGAGGTGGAGCGGGCACCGCGGGATGTCGAAATTTTTGAACTGAATGTGACTCTAGCCGCCGTGGTGCATGGGGATAAAGCTATTAATATAAGAGCAAAGTGCAGCAAAGGCACGTATATCCGCACGCTCGCTGAAGACATTGGCGAAGCTCTCGGTTGCGGCGCCCACCTGACGGCCCTGCGCCGCACGGCGACGGGCCACTTCGATCTCTCGCACTGCGTGACGCTGGAAGCGCTGGAGGCCATGACGGAGCCCGAACGCCTGGCCTGTCTCCTGCCCGTGGAATCACTGCTGCCCGATCACATCTGTGTCACGCTGGATGCCGACAATGCAGGGCGGTTTCTCAGCGGTGTGCGCCGGCGTGGCAACTGGCCCGATGCGCAGCAGGTCGCGGTCTATGGCGAGGATCCGCACGCCCTGCTGGGCAGCGCGCATATCAAGGCCGGCGAACTGATCCCGGGGCGACTGCTCAGCCCTCCTGAAATACAACAAATCCTCGAATATTTAGAAAGCGAACCATGAGCAACAAACAAATCCGCAACATCGCCATCATCGCCCACGTGGACCATGGCAAGACCACCATGGTCGATCAGCTGCTGCGCCAGTCCGGCACCTTTGCCGAGCACGAAAAGGTGGTCGACACCGTGATGGACAACAACGCCATCGAGCGCGAGCGCGGCATCACCATCCTGGCGAAGAATTGCGCCGTGAGCTGGAAGGGCACGCACATCAACATCGTCGACACGCCCGGCCACGCCGACTTCGGCGGTGAAGTGGAGCGTGCCCTGTCCATGGTGGACGGCGTGGTGCTGTTGATCGACGCCCAGGAAGGCCCGATGCCGCAGACGCGCTTCGTGACCAAGAAGGCGCTGGCGCTGGGCCTGCGCCCCATCCTGGTAGTGAACAAGGTCGACAAGCCGGGCGCGCGCCCGCAATACGTCGTCGACGCGGCCTTCGATCTGTTCGACAAGCTCGGCGCCACCGATGAGCAGCTGGATTTTCCTGTCGTCTACGCCTCGGGCATCAACGGCTGGAGTTCGATGGAAGAGGGCGGGCAGGGTGAGCAGTGGGGCCCCGACATGTCGGCCCTGTTCGACACCATCCTGGCCCACGTCCCGCCGCATGAGGGCGAAGCGGACGCGCCGCTGCAGTTGCAGATTTCGGCCATCGACTTCTCGACCTTCGTGGGTCGCATCGGCGTCGGGCGCATCAACGCCGGCACCGTCAAACCCGGCATGGATGTGCTCGTGATGGAAGGGTTGGAGGGCGCGTCGTACAAGGGGCGTATCAACCAGGTGCTGACATTCCAGGGCCTGGAGCGCGTGCAGGTGACGCAGGCCGGCCCGGGCGACATCGTGCTCATCAACGGCATTGCCGACATCGGTATCGGCGTGACGGTCACGGACCCGTTGAACCCCGTGCCGCTGCCCATGCTCAAGGTGGATGAGCCGACGCTGACCATGAATTTTTGCGTGAATACGAGCCCGCTGGCCGGGCGCGAAGGCAAGTACGTCACGAGTCGGCAGATCTGGGACCGGCTGCAGCGGGAACTGCAGCACAACGTGGCGCTGCGTGTCAGTGAAACCAGCGAGGAAGGCGTGTTCGAGGTCATGGGCCGCGGCGAACTGCACCTGACCATCCTGCTTGAGAACATGCGCCGCGAAGGCTATGAGCTGGCCGTATCCAAGCCGCGCGTGGTGTTTCGGGAGGTCAACGGCGAGCGCCACGAGCCGATCGAGCTGGTCACGGCCGACATCGAGGAGCAGCACCAGGGCGGCGTGATGCAGGCACTGGGCGAGCGCAAGGGCGACCTGGTCAACATGGAGCCGGACGGGCGCGGGCGCGTGCGGCTGGAATACCGCATCCCGGCACGCGGGCTGATCGGCTTTTCCAATGAATTTCTGAACCTGACGCGCGGCTCGGGGCTGATCTCGAATATCTTCGACAGCTACGAGCCGTACAAGGGCGAGATCGCCGGCCGCAAGAACGGCGTGCTGATCTCCATGGACGACGGCGAAATCTTCAACTACGCCCTGGGCAAGCTCGACGATCGCGGCCGCATGTTTGTGCGTGCCAACGACCCGGTGTACGAGGGCATGATCGTCGGCATCCATTCGCGCGACAACGACCTCGTGGTGAACGCGACGCGCACCAAACAGCTGACCAACTTCCGCGTCAGCGGCAAGGAGGATGCGATCAAGATCACGCCGCCCATCACGCTCACCCTGGAGTACGGCGTGGAGTTCATCGAGGACGACGAACTGGTCGAGATCACCCCCAAGTCGATCCGCCTGCGCAAGCGCCACCTGAAAGAGCACGAGCGCAAGCGCGCCAGCCGGGAGATCGCGTAGCCGCAACCAAGGAGAGCGGGGCTGAAGGCCATCCGCAGTCGAAGCGCCATGAAACTCACCCACACCAAAGCCGTGTTCATGATGGTGGCGGTGACCCTGATGTGGTCGGTCGCCGGCGTGGTGACGCGGCATCTGCAAAACGCGCACAGCTTCGAGGTCACGTTCTGGCGCAGCTTTTTCACGACGGTGTCGCTGCTGGTGATCCTGCCCGCGTGGCAGGGCCGCGGTGTGTTCCGTGCCATGCGCTGGGCCAGCCCGGCGTTCTGGATATCCGGCGTGTGCTGGAGCGTCATGTTCACCGCCTACATGGTGGCGCTCACGCTCACCTCGGTGGGCAATGTGCTGGTCACGATGTCGATCGGCCCCTTGCTGACCGCCCTGCTGGCGCGCGTCTTCATCGGTCACCGGATCCCGCCGCGCACCTGGGGCGCGATCGCGCTGGCGGGTCTGGGCATAGGCTACATGTTCGGCTCGCAGGTGAATTTAGCTGCCGGCCATGATGGCGTGCTGCTGGGCTTGCTGGTTGCGTTGTGCGTGCCAATCGCTGCTGCGGCCAACTGGACCGTAGTGCAACGCAGCCAGGCTCGTGGCCAAAAGATCGATCTGGTTCCCAGCGTGCTGGTTGGCGCCGTGCTCTCGACCCTGCTGACCCTGCCGCTGGCCTATCCCTTTGTGGCGACAGGCCCCGATTTGCGTTTGCTGGCCTTTTTGGGGCTGGTGCAACTGGCCATCCCCTGCATTTTTTCGGTCATTAGCGCGCGCGTGCTGAAGGCACCCGAGGTGGCGCTGCTGGCCTTGCTGGAGGTGATTTTCGGCATTCTGTGGGCCTGGCTGGGGGCCAATGAGGTGCCGGGCAGGGAAGTCCTGATGGGTGGCACGCTGGTGATCGGCGCGCTGGTCGGCAATGAAGTGCTGGGTTGGCGCAGTCGTGCCCGGTCCGGCGTCGACGCCGCCCCTCAGCGGGCCGGCTCAAGCTGCTGATAGACCGCGTCGGCCAGTTTCAGCAGGCTCGCGCGCGGCAGCTGGCCTGCCAGCGCATAGCCAAAGCCCTGGTCGATCCAGTAAAAGCG
>DATNBD010000166.1:0-13125 GCA_035572155.1 Rhodoferax sp. | reverse complement strand
CTGGGTACAGGCGTGCTTCAATGTTGGTGATTTCCAAAAAAGACGGGGCCCCCAAGATGAAAAATTTCGACTTTGATCTGTTCGTGATCGGCGGCGGCAGCGGCGGCGTGCGCGCCGCGCGCATGGCAGCGCAGCGCGGTGCACGCGTGGCGCTGGCCGAAATGGGCGGCATCGCCGGACTGGGCGGCACCTGCGTGAACGTCGGCTGCATCCCGAAGAAGCTGTACAGCTACGCCGCGCATTACGCCGAAAGCTTTGAAGAGGCCCGTGGGTTCGGCTGGGACCTGGAAACGCCCCGGCTCGACTGGGGCCGCCTCAAGGCGAATCGCGCGCGCGAGATCACGCGCCTCAATGGCGTGTACCTGCAACTGCTGACGGGCGTGGGCGTGCAGCTGTTCAGCGAGCATGCTCAGCTGCTGGATGCGCACACGGTGCACCTTAACGGGCGCAGTTACAGCGCGAGCAACATCCTGATCGCCACCGGCGGCACGCCGAGCGTGCCCGCCATTGCGGGGCGCGAGCATGTGATCACCTCCAACGAGGTTTTCGACCTGGAACCGTTCCCGGCGCGCTTGCTGATAGTCGGCGGCGGCTACATCGCCTGCGAGTTCGCCTCCATCTTCAACGGGCTGGGCGCGCAGGTCACGCAGCTGTACCGCGGCGAGCAGGTGCTGCGCGGCTTCGACGACGAGGTGCGCGGCTTCATTGCCGCCGAGATGGGCAAGGCCGGTGTCGATTTGCGCCTCAAGACCGAGGTGACGGCGATCGAGCGCACGGCGGCGGACCTGGTGGTCCAGCTGGCCGGCGGCGACAGCGCCACGGTGGATGCCGTGCTGTACGCGACCGGCCGCGTGCCGAACGTGCGCGGCATGGGGCTGGAGGCCGTGGGCGTGGCGCTGGGCAAGGACGGTGCAATCGTGGTGAACGCGCATTACCAGAGCTCGGTGCCCTCCATCTACGCGCTGGGCGACGTGACGGCGCGCCTGCAGCTCACGCCGGTGGCGCTCGGCGAGGCAATGGCGCTGGTCGATCACCTGTTCGGCCCGGCCGCGGGCAAGGCAGAGCGCGACATGAGTTACGACTTCGTTCCCACGGCCGTGTTCACGCACCCGAACATCGGCACCGTGGGTTACACCGAGGCGCAGGCGCGCGAGAAGTTCGGCCGCATCACGGTGTACCGCTCCGACTTCAAACCGCTCAAGCACACACTGAGCGGGAGCAGCGAGCGCACCTTCATGAAGCTGCTGGTGGACGACGCCAGCGACCGCGTGGTCGGCCTGCACATGGTCGGGCCCGATGCTGGCGAAGTCGTGCAGGGCTTTGCCGTAGCCCTCAAGGCCGGCGCGACCAAGGCCGTGTTCGACAGCACCATCGGCATCCACCCGACAGCGGCCGAGGAATTCGTGACCCTGCGCGAGCCGGTACGCGAACCGACCGCGGCCGCAGCGGTCTGACGGAAATAGGGACAATACCGCCATGCCTTACCTGCCCCCCTTCATCGCGCCCACGCGCCACACCGACCCGGCCGCCGCGCTGGCCCAGGTGCAGGCTATCTACAGCCAGCAAATCGACCATTTGCGCCAGGCCATGCAGCGCTTCGTGGCGGGCGAGTCGCTGCCCGGACACGTGCGCGCCTGCTATCCGTTCGTGCGCATCCACACCCATACCGTGGCGCGCGCGACGCCGGACCCGGCCGAGAGCAGGCGCCTGAGCTACGGCTTCGTCGCCGGTCCGGGCCGCTACGAAACCACGTTGACGCGGCCCGATCTGTACCGCGACTATTACCTGGAGCAGTTCCGCCTGCTGCTGCAAAACCACGAGGTGGAGCTGGAGGTGGGCACCAGCACGCAGCCGATTCCGGTGCACTTCTCGTTCGCCGAGCACGACCACGTGGAAGGCAGCATGACGCCCGAGCGCCGCCTGCTGATGCGCGACGTGTTCGACCTGCCCGACCTGGCCGCGATGGACGACGGCATCGCCAATGGCACCTACGAGCCGCGCCCCGGCGAGCCGCAGCCGCTGTCGCTGTTCACCGCGCCGCGCGTGGACTACTCGCTGCAGCGCCTGCGCCACTACACCGGCACCGCGCCCGAGCATTTCCAGAACTTTGTGCTGTTCACCAACTACCAGTTCTACATCGATGAGTTCGTGCGCCTCGGGCACGAGGCGATGGCCGACCCGAACAGCGACTACATCGCGTTCATCGAGCCGGGCAACGTGGTCACGCGCCGCGTGGGGCTGGCTGCCGAGGCGGGCGATGCGCTCGGCACCGCGCCGCCGCGCCTGCCGCAAATGCCGTCCTACCACCTGCTGCGCGCCGACCGATCCGGCATCACCATGAGCAACATCGGCGTGGGACCGGCGAATGCCAAGACCATCACCGACCATGTCGCGGTGCTGCGCCCGCACGCCTGGCTCATGCTGGGCCACTGCGCCGGGCTGCGCAACAGCCAGCAGATGGGCGACTACGTGCTGGCGCACGGCTATGTGCGCGAGGACCATGTACTCGACGAGGAACTGCCGCTGTGGGTGCCGATTCCGGCGCTGGCCGAGATCCAGGTGGCGCTGCAGGATGCAGTGGCCGACGTGACGCAACTGCAGGGCGCCGCGCTCAAGGGCATCCTGCGCACCGGCACCGTGGCCAGCACCGACAACCGCAACTGGGAGCTGCTGCCGCACAACACGCCGCAGCGCCGCTTCAGCCAGAGCCGCGCGGTGGCGCTGGACATGGAGAGCGCCACCATCGCGGCGAACGGCTTTCGCTTTCGGGTGCCCTACGGCACGCTCTTGTGCGTGTCCGACAAGCCGCTGCACGGCGAGATCAAGCTGCCCGGCATGGCGAACCACTTCTACCGCGAACGCGTGGACCAGCACCTGCGCATCGGCATCCGCGCGGTCGAGCTGCTGCGCGAACAGCGCATCGACCAGTTGCACAGCCGCAAGCTGCGCAGTTTTTCCGAGGTCGCGTTCCAGTAGCGGGGGGCGCAGCCCGCACTCGGTTGCTACGATTTAAGTAGCTGCTTGCGCATACCCCTATTGGGCTACAGCCTGTTTTCCTGAAATAACCGTCTCGGCCAGTTCGGCGCGCATCAGGGGCAGATGCTGCGGATATTCGCGCTGCATGAAATCCACCAGCGCCTCGCGCACCTTGCAGCGCAAGTCCCAGTTCTGGCCCGAACTGGCGGAGCTCACCAGCAGGCGCAGCTGGATGGCTTTTTCACCCGCCTCGGTCACCTGCAGCTTGCACAGGCGCCGGTCCCATTCGGGCGCGGCGTCGCAGACGCGCTGGGCCTCGCCGCGCAGCGGAGTCAAAGGCATGCGGTAGTCAACCCACAGATACACCGTGCCGATGATGCTGGCACTCGTGCGGGTCCAGTTCTGGAACGGGTTTTCAATGAACCACTGCAGCGGAATGATGAGCCGGCGCTCGTCCCAGATCCTGAGCACCACGTAGGTGCCGGTAATTTCCTCGACGCGGCCCCACTCGCCCTGCACGATCAGCACATCGTCGAGCCGGATCGGCTGCGCCAGCGCGATCTGCAGGCCGGCGATCAGGTTGCTGAAAATCGGGCGCGCCGCGATCCCCGCGATCAGGCCAACCACCCCGGCGGAAGCCAGCAGGCTGGCACCGAACTGGCGCGCGCCCGGAAAGGTCATCAGCATCAGGGCCAGCCCACCCAGCAGCATCGTGAAACTGGCAATGCGCGCCAGCATCCGGGTCTGGGTGTGCACGCGGCGTGCATTCAGGTTGTCCGCGACATCGAGCGGATGCAGGCCGATCAGGCCACGCGCCACGCCGCGCACCGCGCGCAAACCCAGCCAGGTCAGGGCCAGCAGCAACAGCAGGACATTGCCGTGGCGTACCCCGTCGATCAGCGGAAAATCATCCGGTGCGCCCTGCCAGACCGCCTGCAGCGCAATCAACGGCAGCAGCAACCGGGCGGGTGCCTTGCATGCCCGCGCCACGTTCGCGGCCACGGGTGCGGATTGGGTCAAGCGCAGCACCAGCGCCGCACCCACCGCATGCACCAGCAGGGCCAGCATGATGGCGATGGCCGCGAACAACAGGATATGCAGCGAGGAATCGTTCGCCCAGGCGGTCAGTGGGCCCAGTTCAAGAAAACTCATGCCTGGGTTCGCCCCTGGATCGATTGAAGAAAAAGAACGCCACCGAAGAGGGTCATGGGAGTAGGAAATGTCGAATTGCGAAATCGGGAGCCGCGCTGCACGCGCCGGCCGCGCCGCAGTGTCCCAGCGGCCACTTTACTTCACGCACGCGCAAGCCATGTTTATCGATGTAAAGGCCGGCCAGAGATGAGCGTCGCGGGGTCATCGGATGCGCTCGATCCGGAGATACGGACCTGTCAAGCGGTCTCGGGCCAGCGTCCGGTTGCGGCCAGGTACGGCGACAACTGCGCAGGGCTCCAGCGCAACGGCAAGGCGGCCGGCCTGTGCAGCACCGAGACGACCTGCATGCGAAGAAGCCGCTCGGCGCCGCCGAACGCGGCCAGCGCCGGCCCGTCCCAGACCACCTCGGCGGTGACCGCCAGTTGCAGCAGGTCGCCGGTGTCGAAGTCGATGAACAACAGGCCGGCACGCGGTTCCAGGACGATGTTGCCCAGCGTGTTGAAGAAGGAGTTTCCGATGAAATCCGGTACGGTCAACATGCCGTCTTCGTCCTGCCGCACGAAGCCCGGACGGCCGCCGCGATGCGATACGTCGACAGTCCTGGACGCCAAATGCGTGGTCGCAATGAAGAAGGTGTCGGCCGCGCTCACAATACGCCGTGCGGCCGCGCCCATGCGCTCGGTACGCCGCGCGGCCGGGGCCGCGCGCGTTGCATCGACGTACACCGGCTCACGCGCCTGGATGTACTTGGGGCAATTGCCAAAGCTCTGCCGAACCTCGACCGCGAAGCCCTGCGCGTCGGCCTGCGCCAGAACGCCGTTCATGCGGTTGCGCCGGCGCGTGTGCGGCTCGATGCCCAGGAGCCCGATCGGTGCACCCGGCACCAGCGTGTCGGCCAGCGGATCGTCCGCCGTGGGCAGGGCATCGATGCGCAGATGATGTTCGTCGGGCGAGTGCGCAAAGCCTTTGGGCGCGGCCAGTACGCTGGCCCAGGGTTGCTGCGCGGGATCGAGGCTGCCCGTGATCAGGAAAGGCAGTTGCTCGAAGAAATTTCGGTGTTGCTCGGGCATGTAATCCCGAATCACCCGGGGGCCGAGTTCGGCCAGTTGCTCGCGCACTCCCACAAGGGACTGCATCGCGAGCTCACCGGAGTGCCAGGGCGACGGCACGGACGCATCGGGATTCATGACGCAGCGCCTCCACGTGCCCCCGCCATCGGCACGAAGCCCGGCAGCGCCTCGATTCGCGCCAGCCAGTCGCGCACCCGCGGATAGGTGTCGAGCGACACGGCCCCCTCGGGCGCATAGCGCTCGTTGAGATAGATCAGGATCGCGTTCGAATCGGCGAGGGTCACCTCGCCGTCCTCGATGACGGGAACCTGCCCAAACGCATTGCGGCGCGGGAACTCGGTGCTGCGCTGCTCGCCCTTGCGCAGATCGACCTCGACCGTCTCAAGCGGTAACCCGAGCAGGGAGAGAAAGAGCCGCACGCGGTGCGCGTGGCCGGAAAGGGTGGAACTGCAGACCTTGATGGGCTGGACGGGGCAGGCTGCGGCCATGTGCTTCTCCTGTGGCGATGAATCGATTCTGATTTACTTCGATCCCAGGAGTAATGGTGAAGCTGATAATTGACTAATCCGTTTTACGGTCTAATCTCGCCATGGACCGACTCAAAGCCATGCAGACCTTCGTGCAGATTGCCGATCGGGGCAGCCTCACGAAGGCGGCCGATGCACTCGACACCTCGCTGCCCGCGGTGGTGCGGTCGCTGGCCGCACTCGAGGCGCACCTGGGCGTACGGCTCTTTCACCGTACCACCCGGCGCATCGCGCTGACCGAAGAAGGCCGCGGCTACCTGCAAAGAGCGCGCGACGTGCTGACCGCGGTCGACGCGGCGGAGCAGGCGCTCACGCTCGATGCCGCCGAGCCGACGGGCCAGCTCACGGTGGCCGCGCCGGTACTGTTCGGCCACATGTACGTGTCCCCGGCAATCGTCCGCTTCCTCAAGCGCTACGACAAGATGCGCTGCAACGTGTTGCTGCACGACCGGCCGGTGAACCTGCTCGAGGAGGGGATCGATGTCGGCATCCGCATCAGCGCGCTCGAAGATTCGTCGCTGGTGGCACAACAACTCGGCAGCATCCGTCGCGTGGTCGTCGCCAGCCCGGACTATCTGAAGGCGCATGGCACGCCGAAGCATCCGCGCGACCTGCTGCGTGCCAACTGCGTGCGCATCCACCCGACCACCACCGACCCGTGGATATTTCGCGAAAACGGGCGCGCCCTGCCTGTCACAACCCGGGGCAACCTGGAGTTCAACCACATCGCACCCGCCGTCGAGTCCTGTGCCGCCGGCATGGGGTACGGTTGCTTCTTCTCGTATCAGGTGCTGCCCATGGTGGCCCAGGGCCGCCTGGCGATCGTGCTCTCCGGGTTCGAACCGCCACCGCGGCCCGTGAACGTGATCTATCCCCATGCACGGCTGCTGCCGGCGCGCACCCGCGCCTTCATTGACTGGATGAAAACCGAGTTTGCAGGCCTGCGCCTTTGACGGCGTGGTGTCCCGCGATGCGCCACAATCCCCCGGTGCCGACACCTCTGCTTCAAGCCAATCGCCTGTGCAAACGCTACGGCGGCGCGAGTCTCGCGGTCGACGACTTGTCGTTCGAGATCGCCTCCGGCGAGTGTCTGGGCGTGATCGGGCCGAACGGTGCCGGCAAGACCACGACGATCCGCGCCTGCCTGGGCCTCACCGAGCCCGATGCCGGCACGGTGCGCTATCTGTTTCCTGGTCACGACGGCGTGCTCGAAATGCCGCGCGACACGCTCGCGATCAAGGCGCAGCTGGGCGTGGTGAGCCAGTCCGATACGCTGGACCCGGACTTCAGCTGCTTCGAGAACCTGCTGGTCTATGGCCGCTATTTCGGCATGCGCGCCGCCGACCTGCGCCCGCGCATTCCGGCACTGCTGGATTTTGCGGCACTGGCGCACAAGGCCGACAGCAAACCGGGCGAGCTGTCGGGCGGCATGCGCCGGCGCCTGAGTCTGGCCCGGGCCTTGGTGAACGACCCGCGGCTGCTGCTGCTCGACGAGCCCACCACCGGACTTGATCCGCAGGCACGGCACCTGATGTGGGAGCGGCTGCAGGTGCTGCTGCAGCAGGGCAAGTCGATTCTGCTGACCACGCATTTCATGGACGAGGCCGAGCGCCTGTGCTCGCGCCTGCTGGTGCTGGACCACGGCAAAAAGATCGCCGAAGGCCGGCCGCGCGAGTTGATCGCCCGGCATCTGGAGCCCGAGGTGATCGAGGTCTACGGCGTGGGCGCGGTGGCGCTGCTGGACTCGCCCCTCAAAGCCATGGCGGCGCGCGTCGAACTCAGCGGCGAGACGGTATTTTTCTACACGCACAACGGCCAGCCGCTGCTGGCCGCATTGGCCGCCTGGCCGCAACTGCGCACGCTGCACCGCCCGGCGAACCTGGAGGACCTGTTCCTCAAGCTCACCGGGCGGCAAATCCGGGAGGACGGTTGATGACGAACCAGAGCATTTGGCGCGCGCCCCAGGTGTCACGCGGCTGGTGGCCCGTGTTCCTGCGCAACCTGCTGGTCTGGCGCAAGCTCGCCATTCCCAGCCTGGTCGGCAACATCGCCGAGCCGCTGTTCTGGCTGGTGGCCTTCGGCTATGGCATGGGCGCGCTGGTGGGGCATGTGCAGGTGGGCGGCACCCAAGTGCCCTACATCCTGTTCCTGGCCAGCGGCTCGGTCTGCATGAGCGCCATGAACGCCGCCAGCTTCGAGGCACTGTACTCGGCGTTCTCGCGCATGCACGTGCAAAAGACCTGGGACGGCATCATGAACGCGCCGGTCAACCTCGACAACATCGTGCTGGCCGAAATGCTGTGGGCCGCCTTCAAGGCGCTGTTCAGCGTGACGGCCATCCTGCTCGTGATCCTGGCTCTGCACATCAGCCACAGCCCCAAGCTGTTGGTAGCCTGGCCGGTGCTGCTGTGCGTGGGCATCACCTTCAGCTGCATCGCGCTGATCTTCAACGCGCTGGCCCAGGGCTACGACTTCTTCACCTACTACTTCACGCTGTTCCTCACGCCCATGATGTTTCTCAGCGGCGTGTTCTTTCCGCGCGAGCAGTTGCCGGGGCTGGTGCATACGCTCTCGGATTTGCTGCCGCTGACCCATGCGGTGGAGCTGGTGCGCCCGCTATTCATGGGCCAGTGGCCGGCGCAGCCATTGCTACATCTGGGCGTGCTGGCTGGCTATACCCTGGTGACTTTCTGGGTGGCGCTGGCGCTGACGCGCAGGCGGTTCCAAGGTTGACTCGAATAATACCGTTTTATCGGGTTAGCCATGACCGGCTTCGAATGGTTATGAGTGCAAACGGGAAAATCCAGAACAGCATAAAAACCGAAAAATAAGCATACAACACACCCCAGCCAAACTCCCAGGATCGTTCACTGCGAATAAAATAGAGTGCGTAGAACAGGCCGGCTATACCAATCGATTCAAGCAAGCGAACCGTAGCCCATGAATCATGCAGCGATATGGAAATCACGGCCGCCATGGCAGCATAAGCAATCACAAACCTGAGATTGGTTAATGTAGACTCCATCACGGTCATGATGAGAGAAAGTGCTGGCCGCCTCCAGACAATCCTGGCAAGGCGCAATTCCTCGCGTATATAGCTACGGTCCCAACGAAGATACATACGGCAAAGCTTGTTGTATGTGTGCGGCACTACAGTATGGACCACCGCAGTGCGCTGATAAACTGTATCAAATCCCGCATTCAGCACATCATTGGTTAATGCCCGATCTTCTCCAATAGTGCAGGATTGCCCGAGGAATTTTTGTTTGCTCCAGCCAGGAACAATGAGTTTGAGGGTCGTTGCACGATAAGCGGATAAAGCACCGGGACAGCAATAGACGGTTCGATAGACGGACTGGGCGCTGCGTAGAAAATCAAATGAAAGAACAAATCGAACATGGAGCATACGGGGAATGATCCCGGTATATCTATTTAAAACCGCAACCTTGCCGCCAACCGCACCGATCCTGGGATCTTGAAATGGGCTTACGATCTCCAGAAGGGCTTTGTCATCGATGATACTGTCGGAATCGATGGTCACGACAATCTCGCCGCGGGCCAACTCAAACCCTGCCAATAAGGCGGCCCGTTTTCCTTGATTGGCAGTGAATCGCACGGGTTTGACCAAACCTGGATAACGACTTGCGGTTGCCGAGATATGCGACCAAGTGTCATCCTTGCTGCCATCATCAACGGCGATGATTTCGAGACGGTCTTTGGGGTAATTGCAATTAACGCAGGACTCGATGGCCCTCGACACCATGGGGCCTTCATTGAAAGCCGGAATGATGACGGTTAGAAATGGCGCATCTTCGAGGTTTATAGTCGGGAATGGTTTGTACCTGATCCAGAACAGCGTGCGAACCATTAACAGCCCTGTCGCCATGTACAGCCAAATCTTGGCGGGGCCAAGAACATGTGATTGCCAGCCTTGACGGTCAACTATATATAACCAGGGGTTGAAGAAATGCTTCTGAACGCCGATCCAGAACATCAGGATAATAAATAATAAGATGCTTGCCAGCAGCACTTTGTCCCACATATCATGTGTAAATTTACCTCGCAAATGAGTCGATGTGCCAAACATTTTTTTCATTTGAAACTCTTGCAAAGGCAATGAGTGAGTGGCTGTAATTCAGGCAGAGACTCTTTTCGATAGTGGTTTCATATATATTTCACGATTTAATCACGTTGTGAAAATATTGGCGATATCGGCCACGCGTGTCAACGATCAGTGAAGCATTATCCTGGATGCTTGTATAATCAAAAGCATCATGATCTGTGGCAACAAGCACGCAATCCATATTTGCAACAACTTCAGCGGATAGCTTCACCGATTTTAGATCAAAGTAATAATTGCGCATTTTCGGAAACTCGGGAACATATGGGTCGCTATACGAAACGATGGCGCCTTTTTCCGTTAGCAGCTCCATAAGTCTGACCGACGGAGATTCCCGCATATCGTCGATATTTTTCTTATAGGCGATACCCAATACCAATATCCTGGCACCACGCAACGATTTCTTCCGCTCATTCAGTGCATCCGTAATTTTTGCGACAACCCATTCCGGCATTTGCGTATTGATTTGCCCCGCAAGCTCGATGAAACGCGTATGAAGGCCGTACTCCTTCGATTTCCAGGTAAGATAAAATGGATCAATCGGGATGCAGTGCCCACCAAGACCGGGGCCGGGATAAAACGGCGCGAAGCCGAATGGCTTGGTGGCAGCTGCATCGACCACCTCCCAGATGTCGATTCCCATGCGATCGGAAATAATTTTCATTTCATTCACCAATCCGATATTTACTGCACGGTAGATATTCTCCAGAAGCTTCGTCATTTCTGCCGCCCGGGTGCTGGAAACCATTACAATTTTCTCGATCACACTACCATACAGTGCGCTACCGATCTCCAGGCAAGCCGCTGTTGAGCCACCGACGATTTTCGGAATAGTGCTGGTTTCAAAATTCTGATTACCTGGGTCTTCCCGCTCCGGTGAAAATACCAAAAATATGTCCTGGCCGATGACATGGCCGAGACTTTCGATTCGGGGGCGTAATTCTTCTTCGGTTGTACCCGGATAGGTTGTGCTTTCCAGACATACGATCTGGCCTTTGCGCAAATACGGTAAAAGCGTTTCAATGGTCTTGATGATATAAACAAGATCAGGCTCTTGATGTCTGCCCAACGGAGTTGGCACACAAAGAATCAAGGCATCCACCGCGTTGGCTCGTGAAAAGTCAGTGGTCGCCTCAAATCGACCCGTCCCGAGCATACGCATGACTTTATTCGATGCGATATGAGTGAAGTAGCTCGCACCGCTATTGAGTACCCCGGTCTTGGCTGCATCTATATCAAAACCAATGACCCGAAATTCAGCCTCTACGAATCTCAATGCCAAAGGCAGGCCCACATAGCCGAGGCCTATGATTCCGACTTGAGCCTGTTTGGAGTTGATTTTCTCCAATAATTTATTTTTCATCTTATTATCCAGACCCGGGCCTGGCTATAAAATCAGAAAATTTCTATAAATCAACCAATCTAATCCCGTTGTGTAACTGGAGTGTGTCCACACTACATCCAACATGACAGTTTTGTATGGCAATTGATACAAGCTGAAGAATCGCTATGGCCATTCATTGCCAAAAATCCGGCAATTTTGAAGAGACCGGCCTTGACAAGTCCTACCGCCCGTAGCGCCCAATCACGCTTTGCCCGCCCAAAGCATGGCCTTTGAGGGCCGCGAGCAAGGCGTTGCGGTCCAGACCGGCGGGCAGTGCACCCGGTGCCAGGTCGGAGGCGATCACCGTCAGCACGTAATGGTGCGGCACATCGCCGACCGGCGGGCACATGCCGCGGTAGGCGTCGGCGACCGCGACATTCACGCCCACCGTGAAGCCGGGGCCCGTGACCTGGGCCTCGCCGGATTTCAGCTGTCCACGTGCCGCATCGATGTTGTAGGCCACCCAGTGCGACACCCCGAGCCCGCCGGCGCCGTCCGGATCGAGCACCAGCACGGCCACCGACCTGGCCTTGGGCGGCAGGTTGGACCAGGCGACAGGGAGCGAGACATTCCGGCCGCCGCAGGTCCCGCCGTTGCCGCCATACTCCACGGGAATCGCGGCGCCATCAATGAAGGCACTGGAGCTCACTTTCATGCCGGTCGGCGCGGGCGACGTGGCGCAGGCGGCCAAGGCGCCGGAAATCACTGTGGCAGCCAGCATCCTGGTCACAGGATGGTTCAGGATTCGGTGGTGGCGCAACATGGGCGGCTCCTGTCGGCTAGGGAGACGATTGTGGCGACACCATCGCCTCCATGCAAGCGGCCGCATTGCCGAACCGCCGTGCCGCGCCGACGCTTCCGGGGCCAGGCTGGTGACTATTGATTCAATAGCATCCTAACCATATCTCACAACGGTTAAAGGTCTATTCTGCTTACAAAATTCTCATGCCGCGAGTGCGGCGGCCCGGATCATGTCGGCCGCCTTCTCGGCAATCATGATGGTCGGCGCGTTCGTGTTGCCGCCCACCACGCGCGGCATGATGGACGCATCCACCACGCGCAGGCCTTGCAGGCCATGCACGCGCAGCTCGGCGTCCACCACGGCGAGTGCGTCGCTGCCCATGCGGCAGGTGCCGACCGGGTGGTAGATCGTGTCGGCACGGCTGCGGATGAACTGCTCGATCTGTGCGTCGGTGTGCGCGCCGGCGGAGGCCGGCAGCTCGACGCCGCGATAGCCGGCCAGCACCGGCTGCGACAGGATGTGGCGCATCAGCCTGAAGCCACGCAGCAGGCGATCCATGTCGTCACGCTCGCCCAGGAAGTTCGGGTCGATCAGCGGCGCCGCCATCGGGTCGGCGCTGGCCAGCTTCACACTGCCGCGGCTCTTCGGGCGCAGCAGGCACACGTGGCATGAATAGCCGTGGCCGAAGGTGGTCTTGCGGCCGTGGTTCACCAGCTTGCCGACCACAAAGTGCAGCTGCAAATCCGGAATCGGCTCGCCCGGCTGGCTCTTGATGAAGCCGCCGGCCTCGGCAAAATTGGTGGTGAGCATGCCGCGGCGGTGGTTGCGCCACTCGAAAATGCCGCGCACGGCACGCATCAGTCCGACTGGGGAAATGCCGAACAGGTCTTTCAGGTGCGGCGCGTCCACCACCTGCACCACGTCCACGTGGTCGTGCAGGTTTTCGCCCACGCCGGGCAAATCGTGCACGGTGGCAATGCCGTGCCGCTGCAACTGTGCGCCGGGGCCGATGCCCGACAGCATCAGCACCTGTGGCGATTGCAGCGAGCCGGCGCACAGCAGCACCTCGCGCGTGGCCTTGATCTGTTCGAGCTGGCTGCCGCGGCGATATTCCACGCCGATGGCACGCCGGCCCTCGGTCAGGATGCGGGTGG
>DATNBD010000165.1:0-6918 GCA_035572155.1 Rhodoferax sp. | reverse complement strand
GGCGAGACGCTGCTCCGCCCGACCGCCATGCTGTACCGCAACCTGGCGTCGATGGACGTGGAAGAAAGCATTCGCGGCAACCCGCTCGACGGCGTGGTGCTGCTCATGGGTTGCGACAAGACCACGCCCTCGCTGGTGATGGGCGCGGCCAGCGTGAACCTGCCGACCATCGGCGTCAGCGGTGGCCCGATGCTCAACGGCAAATGGCGCGGCCAGGAACTGGGCTCGGGCACCGGCGTGTGGAGCATGAGCGAGCAGGTGCGCGCCGGCACGCTCAAGCTGCAGGACTTTTTCGAAGCCGAGAGCTGCATGCACCGCAGCCACGGCCATTGCATGACCATGGGCACGGCCTCGACGATGGCCAGCATGGTGGAAGCGCTGGGCATCGGCCTGCCGGGCAACGCGGCCTACCCGGCGGTCGATGGGCGGCGCAACGTGCTGGCACGCATGGCCGGTCGGCGCGCCGTCGGCATGGTGCACGAGGATTTGAAACTGTCCAAAATCCTGACACGCGAGGCGTTTGAAAACGCCATCAAGACACTGGCGGCGATTGGTGGCTCGACGAACGCGGTGATTCACCTGATTGCGATGGCCGGACGCATCGGCATCAAGCTGACGATCGACGATTTCGACCGGCTCGCGGGCGAACTGCCGTGTCTGGTGAATCTGCAGCCGTCCGGCCAATTCCTGATGGAGGACTTCTGTTATGCCGGCGGCCTGCCCGTCGTGCTGAAGGAGATCGCGCAGCACCTGCACACCAGCGCCATCACGGCCAATGGCCTCACGATTGGCGAGAACATCGCCGACGCGCAGAACTACAACACCGAGGTCATCCGGCCGCTGGCCACACCCTTCAAGGAGCACGCCGGCATCGCGGTGTTGCGCGGCAACCTGTCACCGCGCGGCGCCGTCATCAAGCCCAGCGCCGCCACACCCGCGTTGATGGTGCACAAGGGCCGCGCCGTGGTGTTCGAGAACATCGAGGATTTTCACCGGCGCATCGACGACGAATCGCTCGATATCGACGAGAACTGCGTCATGGTGCTCAAGAACTGCGGCCCCAAGGGCTATCCCGGCATGGCCGAGATCGGCAACATGCCGCTGCCGCCCAAGATACTGCGCCGCGGCATTACCGACATGGTGCGCATCAGCGACGGGCGCATGAGCGGCACGGCCTACGGCACGGTGATCCTGCACACCGCGCCCGAGGCCGCCGCCGGCGGGCCGCTGGCCGTGGTGCAAAACGGCGACATCATTGAGCTCGATGTGCCGCGCCGCGTGCTGCACCTGCATGTGAGCGACGAGGAACTGGCACGCCGGCTGGCCCAATGGAGGGCCCCCGAGCCGCCGCTGTCGTCGGGCTACTGGAAGCTCTATATCGATCGCGTGCTGCAGGCCGACGAAGGAGTGGACCTGGACTTCCTGGTCGGTCAACGCGGCGCGTTCGTGCCGCGCGACAACCACTGATCCTCGCGCCTCGGGATGCACCGAACGAGCAGCGTTCAACAGGAGGCACCGCCGCAAGCAGCACAGGTTGGTTCATGCTGATGACACTGCAATTTTTTCATGCTACAAAGGTTTGAGGTTCAAAACCAATCTCCAAGGAGACCATGGCTGCCGTCCACATCAGAGGGGTCGAAAAATATTTCGGTGCAACCCATGTCATTCGCGGCGTGACCATCGACATAGAAGATGGTCAGTTCACCGTGCTCGTCGGACCGTCGGGCTGTGGCAAGTCCACCCTGCTGCGCATGATTGCGGGCCTTGAAGAAATAGGTAGCGGAGAGATCGTGATCGGCAGCAGGGTCGTGAACAAGATGATGCCCAAAGAGCGCGACATCGCAATGGTGTTCCAGAACTATGCGCTCTATCCGCACATGACGGTGCGCGACAACATGGCCTTCAGCCTGATGCTGGCAAGACAGCCCCACGCCACGGCCAATGAGCGGGTGATGAGGGCCGCCGATATCCTGGGACTGGTCGGTCTGCTCGACCGCTTTCCGCGCCAGCTGTCCGGCGGACAGCGTCAGCGCGTAGCGATGGGACGTGCCATGGTGCGGGACCCCCAGGTGTTCCTGTTCGATGAGCCCTTGTCCAACCTGGACGCCAATCTGCGGGTGCAGATGCGCACCGAGATCAAGGACCTGCATGAGCGGCTCAAAACAACGTCTATTTACGTCACGCACGACCAGATTGAGGCCATGTCCATGGCCGACAAGATTGTGGTGATGCGCGCCGGCATCGTCGAGCAGACAGGCTCGCCGCTTGAGCTATACGACTACCCGGCGAACCAGTTCGTCGCCAGCTTCATCGGCTCGCCCGCCATGAATTTCCTGCCTGGTGTGCTTAAGCGCGGCGCGAGCGCCGCCACGGTGGAACTCATCGGTGGCCTGTCCCTGCCCGCGCCGATTCATGCGGGCGGCCAGGACGGACAAAAAGTGATTTACGGCACGCGCCCCGAACACATCGATCTGGCCGACGCGGATGACGGCGTTGCGACTGAAGTGGTGATGGTCGAGCCCACAGGGGCCGACACCCAGATATTCACCAAAATCGCCGGCGTCCCGGTCACCGGCATGTTTCGCGAACGCCATGACTTCAAGCGGGGGCAGACCATCCGCCTGCGGCCCGATCCCGCCCGCGCCCATTTGTTTGATGCTGCCAGTGGCATGCGCCTGGCCGGCTGAGTACCTGATTGCCCCTGGTGGCGTCTGATTTTTGTCGCTTGAACCTAACCAAAAGGAGACTTTCATGTCCGATTTCAATCGCCGTAAATTCATCGAAAAAACATCGGCCGTCGGTGTCGCTGTGGCAGCACCCATGCTCTGGCCCTCAGTAGCTCACGCCCAGTGGAACAACCAGCCTGAAAAAGGCGCCAAGCTGCGCGTGCTGCGCTGGAGCCAGTTCGTGCAGGGCGACATCGACGCCTACATGGTCAATGTCAAGAAGTTCATCGACAAGACGGGGATCGAGGTGCGCGTTGACAAGGAGGGTTGGGAGGATGTGCGGCCGAAGGCTGCGGTCGCGGCGAACACCGGCGCCGGGCCCGACATCATCCTGTCCACCAACGACGACGCGAACCTGTACCCGGACAAGCTGCTCAACGTGACGGACCTGTGCGAGTACCTCGGCAAGAAGTACGGCGGCTGGTACCCGGCCTGCGACGCCTTTCTGCGCCCCGACGGCAAGCACTGGATCGGTGTGCCGCTCGGTGCGGCGGGCTCGATGATGGTCTACCGCAGCAGCATGTTGAAGGCGGCGGGCTTCGACAGCTTTCCCAAGGACACCGATGGCTTCCTGAAAATGTACAAGGCACTCAAAGACAAGGGCACGCCCGGCGGCATGGCGCTGGGCAACGCCACCGGCGACGGTCTGTGGTGCAACTGGTTGATGTGGGCTTTTGGCGGCAAGCTGGTCGACACCAATAGCAAGGTTGTGATCGACAGCCCCGAGACCATCAAGGCGCTCGAGTACGGCAAGGAGTTGTATGCCAACTTCATCCCCGGAACCTTGTCGTGGCTCGACCCGAACAACAACAAGGCCTTCCTGGACGGACAGATCAGCGTCACCAACAATGGCATCTCGATCTACTACGCGGCGAAGAATTCGCCCGACCCGAAGTTGAAGGAGATCGCGCTCGACATCCAGCACGCGACGTACCCGATCGGCCCGGTCGGCGTGCCGACCGAGTCGCAACTGTTCTTCAACCAGATGATCATGAAGTACACCAGGTATCCGAAGGCGGCCAAGGAGTTCCTGCGCTTCATGATGGAGCAGGAACAGTACGACCCCTGGCAAACGGGCTGCGGGGGGTATGTTGCGCCGCCGCTGGCGGCCTACGCGAAGGGCGCCGTCTGGACCTCCGACCCGAAGAACACGCCGTACCGCGATGCGGTCAAGAACATGCGCCCTGCCGGCTACGCCGGCAAGCTCGGCTACGCTTCGGCGGGCTGCGCCGCCGACTTCATCGTCGTCAACATGGTCGCCGAAGCCGCGAGCGGGGCGAAGACACCGCAGGAAGCGGCGGCGCGGGCGCAAAAGCGCGCCGAGCGCTACTACAACGTCTGATGGCGTCCGACGACCCAGGCTGCCGCGGCGGGCAGTCCGGGTTGCACGATGACCTGATTTTCTTTCACGGCACGGCTGACTGGGCGCCACCATGCTGCAAAAACTGCAAAATAACCGTCATGCGCTGGGCCTGCTTTTCATGCTGCCGGCCGCATTATTTCTGTTTCTGTTTCTCACCTATCCGCTCGGACTGGGCGTCTGGCTGGGCTTCACCGACGCCAAGATCGGGCGCCCTGGCGTCTGGATCGGCCTGGGCAACTACGAATACCTGTGGGGCGACAGCGTCACGCGGCTGGCGCTGTTCAACACGCTGTTCTACACCACCATCGCGTCGGTGCTGAAGTTTTTCCTGGGGCTGTGGCTCGCTATCCTGCTGAACCGCAACATCCGCTTCAAGACGTTCTTTCGCTCTGTCGTCCTGCTGCCCTACATCGTGCCGACGGCGCTGTCGGCAATTGCCTTTTGGTGGATCTTTGACGCGCAGTTCTCGATCATCAGCTGGGCGCTCGTCAAGATGGGCCTCATCAACCACTACATTGACTTTCTCGGCTCGCCGTGGAACGCGCGCTTCTCGGTCATCGCCGCCAACGTCTGGCGCGGTGTGCCGTTCGTTGCGATCACGCTGCTGGCCGGTCTGCAGACGATCTCGCCCTCGTACTACGAAGCGTCGGCGATCGACGGTGCCACCCCATGGCAGCAGTTCCGTCATGTGACGCTGCCGCTTCTGACACCGATCATCGCGGTCGTGATGACCCTCTCGGTGCTGTTCACCTTCACCGACTTCCAACTGATCTACGTGATCACGCGCGGTGGCCCGCTGAATGCGACGCACCTGATGGCAACCCTGGCGTTCCAGCGCGCCATCAATGGCGGCGCGCTCGGCGAAGGCGCCGCGATCGCGATCGCGATGGTGCCGTTCCTGCTTGCCTGCATCCTGTTCAGCTTCTTCGGGTTGCAGCGCCGCGCCTGGCAGCAGGGAGGGACCGACAAATGAGCCGAAACGCCGAAGCTGACGCCGGCGGCATGGGTTTTCTGGAGTCGGTGCCGCGCCGCGCGGTGACGGTGTACCTGCCGCTGCTCGTGTTCGTGTTCGTGCTGCTGTTTCCGTTCTACTGGATGGCCATCACGTCGGTGAAACCCGACGCCGAACTGCTCTCGCGCACCGGCAACCCCTTCTGGGTGGTGGGAGCGACGCTGACGCATTTCCACAAGCTGCTGTTCGAGACCTCGTTTCCCGCGTGGATGTGGAACACGGTCATGGTATCGGTGGTGGCGACAACCTTCTCGCTCGCTGCCGCCGTGCTCGCCGCCTATGCCATCGAACGGCTGCGCTTTCGCGGCTCCAGGCATGTCGGGCTGGGAATCTTCCTCGCCTACCTGGTGCCACCGACCATCCTGTTCATCCCGCTCGCCAATGTCGTGTTCAAGCTCGGCCTGTTCGACACGCGCTGGGCCCTGATCCTGACCTACCCCACGTTTCTGATTCCGTTCTGCACCTGGCTGCTGATGGGTTACTTTCGGACCATTCCCTACGAGCTGGAAGAGTGCGCGCTCATCGACGGCGCGAGCCGCTGGCAGATTCTGGTCAAGATCGTGCTGCCGCTGGCAGTGCCCGGGCTGATTTCGGCCGGCATCTTCGCGTTCACACTGTCGTGGAACGAATTCATTTACGCGTTGACCTTCATCTCGTCGTCGGAGATCAAGACGCTGCCGGTCGGTGTCGTGACCGAGCTGGTGCAAGGCGATGTTTATCAATGGGGGCCGCTGATGGCGGGCGCCTTGCTGGGCTCCTTGCCGGTGGCCATCGTCTATTCCTTCTTCGTCGAATACTACGTGTCCGGCATGACGGGTGCTGTCAAGGAATAAGACCGCGCAGCTTCGGGCAATGGCGTATCGTGAATAATTTACTGGCCATTGATTGGGGCACGTCTTCGCTGCGCGGTGCGTTGCTCGACCGCACCGGCGCGGTGCTGCAGGAGCGGTCTTTCGCACGCGGCATCCTGACCGTGCCACCCGGCGAGTTTGCTACAATTTTTGAAGCATGCTTCGGATTGTGGGCAATGACTGCAGACACTTTTTGCCTGATATCCGGAATGGCCGGCAGCCGCCAGGGCTGGATCGAGGCGCCCTATTGCGTCTGCCCAGCGGGGCTCGACGACATCGCGCGCGAGCTGGCCTGGGTGACGCCGGGGCGCCTCGCCATCGTGCCGGGTCTGCGCTGCGAACAAGACGGCATCCCCGACGTCATGCGCGGCGAAGAAACTCAGGTGCTCGGTGCCCTGCAACTGCTGGGTCTGCAGGACGCCCTGCTGGTACTGCCGGGCACGCACAGCAAATGGGTGCGCGTGGCCTCTAATCGCATCGAGCACTTCACCACTTTCATGACGGGCGAGTTCTATGCGCTGCTGCGCCAGCATTCGATCCTCGCACGCACCCTGCCCCTTGATGATGGCGGCCTCGATGCGGACGCGTTCAAGCAGGGCGTCGCGCTCGCCTTGCGCGGCGGCAGCCTGCTGCGAACCGCCTTCAGTGCGCGCACGCTGTCGCTGTTTGATCGCCTGCCTGCAACAGCCCTGCCCAGCTACCTGTCGGGGCTGGTGATTGGCGAAGAATTGCGCGCGCAGCCGCTGGAGGCCGGCATGCAGGTCGTCCTCGTCGGCTCCGACGCGCTGACCCATCGTTACGAACTGGCGCTGGCGCAGCGCCGCGTGCCGGCGCGGCGCGTCGGCCAGGACGCCGCCTGGCGCGGACTGTGGGCCATTGCCAGCGCCCTGTCACCCTCTCCTGCAGGAATGCCATGAACACCCACGACAAATTTGCGCACGCGCTGCGCACCCTCCCGCTGGTCGG
>DATNBD010000164.1:0-5298 GCA_035572155.1 Rhodoferax sp. | reverse complement strand
GAAGGCATCGGCAAGGCGCTGGAGACCGGCATCCATGCGGCCGAGGCGATGCTGGCCGGCATGGGCCAAGGCGATGCCGTGGTGCGCTTCGGCTATGAGAGCCGTCTGCTGGCCTTGAAGCCGCGTTTCGAGCTCTATACGCAGGCGAATCGGGCGAATCGCCATCCCTGGCTGGCCGACCTGGTGATCTGGCGCGCCCGGCGCAGCGTGCGGCTGCGCGCGCGCCTGGCCGGTGTGCTGGACGAAACCCGCAACCCGGGTGACCTGTTCACGGCGCGGGGTCTGCTGCGCCTGTTCTTCGAATAGCGGCCCCATGCGCCGGCTGGCACGCAGGCGACGGCGCCCGCGCCCGATCGGCGCTAATCTTGCCGGTCCACTTTAAGGAACCGCAGCATGAATACCAACGATCTTTTCTCATTGCAGGGGCGCGTGGCGCTCATCACAGGCGGCTCGCGCGGCATCGGCCGCATGATCGCGGCCGGCTTTCTGGCGCAGGGCGCTCGCGTCTACATCTCGGCGCGCAAGGCCGCGGCCTGCGACCAGACGGCGCGTGAGCTCTGCAGCCTAGGCCCCTGCGTGTCGCTGCCGGCCGACGTGTCCACGCTGGAGGGCGCGCACGCGCTGGTGGCCGCCTTCACGGCGCGTGAGGAAAAGCTCGACATCCTGGTCAACAATGCCGGCGCAGCCTGGGGCGCACCGTACGAGGAATTTCCCGAAAGCGGCTGGGACAAGGTGGTGGACCTGAACCTGAAAACGCCCTTCTTTCTGACCCAAGCGCTCACGCCGCTGTTGCGCCGTGCCGCCACCGATCACTTGGCCAAGGTCATCAACATCGCCTCGATCGACGGCATCTCGGTGAACCCGCAGGAAACCTATTCCTACGCGGCCAGCAAGGCCGGCCTGATCCAGCTCACGCGCCGCATGGCGCTGCGGCTCGCGCCCGAGCGCATCGTGGTCAGCGCCATCGCGCCCGGCGCCTTCGCCTCCGACATGAACAAGGTTGCGCGCGACCACGCCGACGAAGTGATCAAACACATCCCCGCCGGGCGCATCGGACGCGACGAAGACATGGCCGGCGCCGCGATCTATCTGGCCTCGCGCGCCGGCGATTACGTGGTGGGCTCGACGCTCGTGGTTGACGGTGGCGTGACGCATGCGCGCTGAGGGCTTCATGGCGGCGCCGCGGCTTACAACCGGTTGCAATCAACGACAGGATTTTGCTCTTGTTTGCGTTGCAGAGCCGGTTTTTCTGCCCACTGGCGCGTTCTAAGATCAGGGTGAATCATCGCGGCCACCCTACAACCGCCGCTTGGGGAACATCTACATGAATTCAGCTCGTTTTTTTCCCGGCCACGGATGGCTGGCGCGACGCTCGCTCGCGCCGCTGCTCGTGCTGGCGGTTGCCTTGGGCACCGGCGTTGGCGCGTTCGCGCAGACGGCCGACGAGTTGAATCCGCCGGGGCGCGTGGCGCAACTCAACTATTTTGACGGGCCTGTCAGCTTCGAGCCGGCGGGCTACGACCAGTGGGCCGCGGCAGTGCTGAACCGTCCGCTCACGCAGGGCGACCGGATCTGGAACGACGACGGCGCACGCTCCGAGCTGCACGTGGGCTCAACCGCGGTGCAGCTGTCGGGCCAGACCAGCGTGCAGTTTTCCGCGCTGAACGACCAGACCGTCCAGATCGCGGTGACGCAGGGCAGCGTGGCATCGCGCGTGCGCGAGCTGCCGCCCGGCCAGCGCTTCGAGATCGACACGCCGAATCTTGCGTTGACGGCGGTGCAGCCCGGCGACTACCGGGTCGATGTCGATCCAAACGCCGGCACCACGACCGTGACCGTGCGCGCCGGCAGCGTGCAGGTGTTCGGCAGTGATGGGGTCCCGATGTCGATGTCGGCGAACGAGCAGATTTCCTTCGCCGGTAACGGCTTGCAGCAGGTGGCCGCGCAGGCTTCGCCGCCCGAGGATGCGTTCGGCCGCTGGGCCGCCGTGCGCGACGCGGCGGAAGACCGCGCGGTCGCGGCCCGCTACGTGCCCGTCGCGATGACGGGCTACCAGCAGCTCGACGGCCACGGCACTTGGGAAAGCGACCCCGAATACGGCGAGGTCTGGTTCCCGACCGTGACGGTGGCGAACTGGGCGCCGTACCGGTTCGGCCACTGGGCCTACATCGCGCCGTGGGGCTGGACCTGGATCGACGACCAGCCCTGGGGCTTCGCGCCGTTCCACTACGGCCGCTGGGCCATGGTCGGCCCGCGTTGGTGCTGGGTGCCGGGCCCGATCAACGTGCGCCCGGTGTATGCGCCGGCGCTGGTCGCCTTCGTCGGTGGCGCGGTCGGCGGCGTGAACTTCAGCATCCGCGTCGGCGGCGCCCCGCAGCCGGCGGTCGGCTGGTTTCCACTCGCGCCCGGCGAAGTCTGGCACCCCGCGTTTCGCGCCAGCCCGACCTACGTGAACGAGGTGAACCGCACGGTGATCGTGAACCACAACGTGACCAACATCACGAACATCGTCAACGTGAACAACCGGACCACCAACGTGTATCGCTTCCAGAATATGCCGCGGGCAGTGACCGCGGTCAGCGAGAAGGCGTTCTCACAGGGCCAGCACCTGCGCGGCAATTTCGTGCCGGTCAGTACGACCGACCTGGCGCGCGCCCGCGTGGTGCCGGCACCGGCACCGACGCGCGATCCGCGCGCGATCTTCGGGGCCTCGCGCGTGACGCAGCCGCATCCGGCACCGCCGCCCGTGGCGATGCAGCGGCATGTCGTCTCGAATCCCGCCGTGGAGCACGGCCGCCCCGGTACCCCGCCGGTGCGGGAGGCTTTGCCCGGCAAGCCGCTGCGTCCGCAGGCGCCACCCAACGCAGCTGCCACGCCGCGCGGCTTCAACAACCCGGCGGGCGCGGAGAGAGCGGCGGCCCCTGCCCCAGCGCCGATGCGACCACCGGCAGCGAACCTGCCACGTGAACCGCGCGAGCAGGCGGCGCCGCAGCGCAGCGAGGCCATCGCACCGACGCGCCCGGCCGCGCCACCGCAACGACCGCCACAGCAGGAGCAAGTCCAGCGCGACCAGGCGGCACGAACCGAACAGATGCAGCGGGAACAGCAGGCCCAGCAGCAGCGCGCGCAGCAAGAGCAGTTGCAACGCGAACGGGCAGCGGCGCGGGCCGCGCAAATGCAGGCGCAAAGGTCCGAGGCATCTCAGCGCGCGCAGCAGGAGCAGCAGATGCGCCAGGCCCAACAGGAAATCCAGGCCCAGCGCACCCGGCCAGCGCAGGAGCAGCGTGCGCCCCAGGCCAGCGAAAACCGGGCCAGACCCACACCACGCGGCGAACCGCAGCACCCGGCGCGCGAAGACAAGCGGCCGACGCAAGCCAACTGAAAACGGCGCGCGCGGGCGCTGGCCCCATCATCAGGAGGCGTCCGCGTTGCGCCGGTGATGCCGAGGCGCCTCCCCGCGGGCCAGGCTCGCGCTACCGCTTTTGCGGCAAATGGTTCAAGATGGCAGCCCTGCACCAAATTTCCGGGAGACTGCAATGGACCACCTCGGCGGCATCGACGCTTCGTTCCTGTACCTTGAAACGCCCGAAATGCCCATGCATGTGGGCGGCCTCAATATCTTCGAATTGCCGCCCGGCTACCAGGGTGATTTTCTGGAGAACGTGCGCCGGCACATCCAGAGCCGCATGCACCTGGCGCCGGTGTTCCAGCGCAAGCTGCTGAACATGCCGTTCGAGCTGGCCAATCCGGTTTGGGTGGCCGATGACGACCTCGATCTGGAATATCACATCCGCAGCACCGTGCTGCCCAAGCCCGGCAACCGCGCGCAGCTGGACCATCTGGTGGGCCGGCTGCATTCGAGCCAGCTCGACCGTAGCCGCCCGTTGTGGGAGTTCTACGTGATCGAGGGCGTGGAGAACCCGCCGGACGCGCCCAAGGGCACACGCCGCGTGGCGTTCTACTCCAAGGTGCACCACGCCGCGCTGGACGGCGAAGGCGGCGCGGTGCTGGCGCAGTCCATCATGGACATCACGCCCGTGCCGCGCACGGTGCGCCCGGCGCCGCCGCGTCGCCCGATGGACCACGACACCTACGGCATTGCCGAGCTGGTCGGCGCCGGCCTGAAGAATTCGGCGGTGCAGGCCGCCAAGCTGGCGCGGGCCCTGCCGTCGCTGCTGCGCAGCGCGGCGCAGATCCTGCGCCCCGCGCCCGGCAACGGGCCTGACGGCGCCGAAGCCGCCACGCCCGGCCCCGCAGCAAGCGCCCCCAGGGGCCTCAAGGGCGCCCTCGGCAACCAATGGTTCGGGCCGCGCACACCGATCAACGTGAGCGTCACGAACCAGCGGATTTTCTCCAGCCTGTCCCTGCCGCTCGCCGACATCAAGCACATCGCCAAGAGCCACGGCGTGACGCTCAACGACGTGGTGATGGCGATCTGCTCCAGCGCACTGCGCCATTACCTGGCCGACCTGGGCTGCGTGCCCGGTACGCCGCTGCTGGCGGGTGTGCCGGTGAGCCTGCGCGAGAAGGGCAACACCGAGATGAATACGCAGGCCTCGATGATGCGCGTCAGCCTGGCCAGCAACATCGACGATCCGCTGGAGCGGCTGCAGGCGATCCGGCAATCGAGCCTGGCGGCCAAGGCCATGACGGCGAGCATGAAATCGGCCATGCCGATGGACTTCCCCTCGCTCGGCGCGCCCTGGCTGATCAGCGGGATGGCCTCGCTGTACAGCCGCTCCAGGCTGGCGAATCGCCTGCCGCCGGTTGTCAATGTGGCGATCTCGAACGTGCCCGGCCCCAAGATCGCGCTGTACTTGGCCGGCGCGAAGATGCTGACTTACTATCCCGTGTCGATCGCGGGGCACAGCATGGCGCTGAACGTGACGGTGCAAAGCTACGGCGGCTCGCTCGACTTCGGCCTGACCGCCTGCCGCAAGGCCATGCCGGATTTGCCGGAGCTGGCGCGGTATATGCAGGCGGCCTATGAAGAATTGCGTCAGCTCACGCCCGCGGCGATGGCGGCGGACCCTGCGTCTGCGCTGGCGACGCACCCAGCGCCGATGAAGAAGGCCGGAAAGCCCTCCAGGCCGCGCGCGCCGGCGCCCAAGGCCGCCGCGGTCAAAACGGCTCGCGCCGACAAGGCCAGAACCGGCCGCAGGACGGCGGCTCCGAAGACCACCGCGGCACTGCAACTGGTGGCGGGCCAACCCAAACCTGCGCGCGCCGCACGCCCGCGGCGCGCCGCCTCATGAGGCTCAATCTCATACCGGTAAAACTACAATTTCAATAGCTGAC
>DATNBD010000163.1:0-12288 GCA_035572155.1 Rhodoferax sp. | reverse complement strand
AGGGCCTCCTGCTCAGTGCGCGGCAAAGGTGACGCGATCCGGCACCGGCTTGAACTCACCCAGACGGCTCCACCACGGCATCAACAGGAAAAATCCGAAGTAATAGAACGTCCCGGTCTGCGTGATCAGGTTCAGGGTCGGCGACGGCGGTTTGGTGCCGATATAACCCAACACGAAAAAGTCAACCACGAACAAGGCATAAACGTACTTGTGCCAACCGGGACGGTAGCGGATCGACTTGGCGGGACTGCGATCCAGCCAGGGCAGGAAGAACAGGATGACGACGGCGCAGCCCATGGTCAGCACGCCCCAGAATTTGGCGTCGGTGGACAGCATCACGGCCAGCACGCCCGCCGCGATCAGCACCAGGATGCCCTTGAAAAGGGCAGCCATTTTTGACTTGATCACGGCAAACGCGGTGCCGGCCACCACGCAGGCCATCATCGCATACACCATTTCGGTGGTCACCGAGCGCAGCATCGAATAGAACGGCGTGAAGTACCACACCGGGGCAATTTCGGGCGGCGTCTGCAGCGGGTTGGCCGGAATGAAGTTGTTGGCTTCGAGGAAGTAGCCGCCACCTTCCGGCGCGAAGAAGATGATCGCGCTGAACACCATCAGGAACAGGCAGACGCCGAAAATGTCATGCACGGTGTAGTAAGGATGGAACGGAACCCCGTCCAGCGGGTGGCCGTTCGCGTCCTTGGGCGCGTTCGGGCCCTTGATTTCCACGCCGTCCGGGTTGTTCGAGCCGACCTCGTGCAAGGCAATGATGTGCGCCACCACCAGCCCGAGCAGCACCAGCGGCACGGCAATCACGTGGAAGCTGAAGAAGCGGTTCAGTGTCGCGTCGCCCACCGTGTAGTCGCCGCGGATCCACAGCGCCAGATCGGGGCCGACAAACGGAATGGCGGAGAACAGGTTCACGATCACCTGGGCGCCCCAGTAGCTCATCTGGCCCCAGGGCAGCAGATAGCCCATGAACGCCTCGGCCATCAGGCACAGGAAGATCGCGCAGCCGAAGACCCAGACCAGCTCGCGCGGCTTGCGATACGACCCATACAGCAGGCCGCGGAACATGTGCAGGTAGACCACGACGAAAAATGCCGAGGCGCCCGTGGAGTGGATGTAGCGGATCAGCCAGCCCCACGAGACATCGCGCATGATGTACTCGACCGACCCGAACGCCAGCGCGGAGTCGGGCTTGTAGTTCATCGTGAGGAAGATGCCGGTGACGATCTGGATCACCAGCACCAGCAGCGCCAGCGACCCGAAGATGTACCACCAGTTGAAGTTCTTCGGCGCGTAGTACTCGCTCATGTGCTCCTTGAAGAGCTTGCTGAGCGGGAACCGGTTGTCGATCCAGTTGAGCAGTTTCGTACCCGCGCTGGCGTTGGGGGAGACTTCCTTGAATTCGGCCATGTCGTGCTCCAGATACCGCGGTTTCAGGCTTTGGCTTTGTCGTGTTCGCCGATCAGCAATCTGCTGTCGGACAGAAACGTGTAGGGCGGCACCAGCATGTTGTCCGGCGCCGGCTTGTTCTTGAAGACCCGCCCGGACATGTCGTAGGTCGAACCGTGGCACGGACAGAGGAATCCACCGGGCCAGTCGCTCGGCAGCGACGGTTGCGGGCCGGGCGTGAACCGGTCGTCAGGCGTGCAACCCAGGTGGGTGCAGATGCCGACGATCACGAGGTATTCAGGCTTGATCGAGCGCCAATCGCTTTTCGCCCAGGTCGGCGTGAAACCGGGACGCTCCGATTTCGGATCGGCGAGCTCCGGGTCGTTCTTCGGCAACTCCGCCAGCTCTTCGGCCGTGCGCCGGATGATCCAGACCGGTTGGCCACGCCAGGCCACCGTCATTTTTTCACCGGCCTTGAGGCCCGAAATATCCACCTCCACGGGCGCGCCAGCGGCCTTGGCTCTTTGCGACGGCTCGAAACTTTCGACAAAGGGAGTGGCGGTGAATACGGCGCCCACGGCACCCGCGCATCCGGAAGCAATCAACCACGTTCTTTTACTGCTGTCGACTTTTGTCTCACTCATGGAAATCCTCACTGCATACAGCGCCACCAGGGAATCAACCGACGATTGTAGCTGACCGATTTGGGCCCCACTCGCAAACCCGCGACACCTGGCCGCCGGGCGCTTCGGGCATACTGCGCCCATTCACACCAACGAGGAGGCTATCCATGAGCATGATGCAGGAATTCAAGGAGTTTGCCGTCAAGGGCAACGCAATGGATCTGGCGGTCGGCGTCATCATCGGCGCCGCGTTCGGCAAGATCGTCGATTCGGTCGTGAACGACCTGATCATGCCGCTGGTCAGCAAGGTCGTCGGCGGGCTTGATTTTTCCAATTACTACATTGCCTTGTCGGGTCAGGCGGCCGGATTGACACTGGCCGATGCCAAAAAAGGGGGCGCCGTGTTCGCCTATGGCAACTTCATCACGGTCGCGTTCAATTTTGCCATTCTGGCGTTCATCATCTTCATGATGGTCAAGCAAATGAACCGCCTCAAGAAAGCGGCCCCGCCTGCGGCACCCGCCGCCACACCGGAAGACGTGCTGCTGCTGCGCGAGATTCGCGACAACCTCAAAAAATAAACCATTTGCTACGCTTGAAGTAGCAATCAAGGCCCGTCATCCATGGATTTCGGGCCTTTTTCATTCACATAACTGGCGCGCCATGCGGATCGCCTCAATCAGGCTGGCTGCATTGGCCGTGCCGGTGCCGGCAATGTCGAAGGCGGTCCCGTGGTCGGGACTGGTACGCACCAGCGGCAGCCCGAGCGTGACATTCACGCCCTTGTCCACGCCGAGGTACTTCACCGGAATCAGGCCCTGGTCGTGGTACATCGCCACCACCACGTCGAACTCGCCCGGTTGCCCGTCGGTGGCACGGGCCCGCATGAACACGGTGTCGGGCGCGAACGGGCCGCTCGCGTCAATCCCCTCTTGCCGCGCCGCCGCGATGGCCGGGCCGATGATCTCGATCTCCTCGCGCCCAAACAGCCCGCCTTCGCCGGCATGGGGATTGAGCCCGGCGACCCCGATGCGCGGCCTGAGGCGCCACGGTGTCCCGGCAGGTCCACGAACGAATCGATGAGTGAGCCGCAGCGTCTGCAGGACGTTGTCGAAGCTCACCGCCTCGATCGCGGCGCGCAGCGATACGTGGATGCTGACCAGCACGGTGCGAAGTTCTTCGTTCGCAAGCATCATGCGCACCGGCACTTCGCGCACGGGTTTGCCCAGGAAGGCGGCCGCCTCGGCCTGCAGCAATTCGGTGTGACCGGGAAAGGCGACGCCTGCGCCGGCCAGCGCCTCCTTGTGCAGCGGTGCCGTAACCAGGGCCGCGATCTCGCCGCGCAAGGCCGCACGCGCCGCCCAGGCCACGCAATCGGCCGCGTACCGGCCGGCCAGCGCGCTGACTCGCCCCGGCGGGACGAGCTCGGGCAACCCGGCTATCGGCAGCACCGGAATGCAGCGCGGCGGGGTGCTCAGCGCCTGCGACGGCGCCTCGATCACGGCAACTGGCACGCTGGTCTGCCCCGCCCCGTCGATGAAAGACACCGCGCGGCGCAGTGTCGCCACGTCGCCGGCGACAAAGCAGCCACGCGTCGCGTCCGGCGCGTCGCGGAAGGCCTTGGCAATGATTTCCGGGCCGATGCCGGCGGCATCGCCAAGAGTTATGGCGATTGGAAGCGTGCTGTTATTCATGTCGGTACACCTCAGTTGCCGCCGGGCCGCCCCAAGGCAACTGCGGCCCCCTCGGGGGGCAGCGCAGCACACGAAGTGGCAAGCGTGGGGGCCATGCCTTTCATGCCGGGTTGTCGATGTCGATGAATTCGTGCGCCAGACCAAACTGGGCCGCCACATGCGCCGCCACGGCGTGTGCGCCATAACGCTCGCTGGCGTGATGGCCACAGGCCAGATACGCCACGCCGCACTCGCGCGCGTAATGAGCCTGCGGCTCCGAAATCTCGCCCGTGATGAAGGCGTCGGCTCCGGCGGCGATCGCTGCCTCGAAATAGCCCTGTGCGCCCCCGGTGCACCAAGCTATTTTTTTTATAGCCATGTTTTTATCACTGACAAGGACTACGGGGTGATTCAACTTAAATTCAAGATGCTCGGCCAAGCTTTGGGCGCTCAAGAAATGGCCGCCGTCCGCGCGACCACCCAGAAAACCCAGGCCCTGCTCGCCAAAGCGGCCCGCGGGTCCGTCCAGCGCACGCAGGCCCAGTTGCAATCCGAACTGCGCGTTATTGCCCAAGAGCGGGTGCGCGTCCAGCGGCAGGTGATAGGCGAACAGGCTGATGTTCGCACCCAGCAGCAGCGCCAGGCGCTGCTTCATCCAGCCGGTGATCGTGCCGTCCTGGCCGCGCCAGAACAGGCCGTGGTGCACAAAAATGGCGTCGGCCCGGGCCGCGATGGCGGCCTCGATCAGGGCCCGGCTCGCGGTCACGCCGGAAACGATCCTGCTCACCGTGGCGCGGCCCTCAACCTGCAGGCCGTTCGGCCCATAGTCCTTGAGGCGGGCCGGCTCCAGCAGGGCATCGAAGGCGGCGAGCAGTTGTTGGCGATCCAGCATGCGGTAGGTCGAAAGCGAAGGGGTTTGCCGAGATTGTGAGCCAAAGCCGCGCCCGTCGTGGACAATCGGGCCATGAAACGTTTTTGGCTGCTGTTTTCGCAATCCGTCACGGTGCTGCTGGCCGCCTATTTCGTCGTGGCCACCCTGCATCCCGAGTGGCTGGGCAAGATGATCTCGGGCCGTGGCGTGGTGGCGGTGATCGAGGCGCCCGCGGTCAACTCCTCCGAGCGCGTCACCCGCAGCCTCAGCACCGCCGCCCAAAAAGCCGCGCCGGCCGTGGTCAGCATCAACACCAGCAAGCTCGCCGAGACGAATCCGAACAGCGAGGACCCCTGGTTCAAGTTCTTCTTCGGCGACCGGGGCGGCCAGCCGCAGACCAGCCTGGGAAGCGGCGTGATCGTCAGCCCCAGCGGGTACATCCTGACAAACAACCATGTGGTGGAAGGGGCGGACGAGATCGAGGTCGTCCTCGACGACGGCCGCCACGCACAGGCCAAGGTGATTGGCACCGATCCCGATACCGACCTGGCCGTGTTGAAAATCGACCTGGATCACCTGCCCGTGATCGTGCTGGGGAACTCGAATGCCCTGCAGGTCGGCGACCAGGTGCTGGCCATCGGCAACCCGTTCGGCGTGGGCCAGACCGTGACCGGCGGCATCGTCAGCGCCTTGGGGCGAAACCACCTGGGGATCAACACCTTCGAGAACTTCATCCAGACCGATGCGGCCATCAATCCCGGCAACTCGGGCGGCGCGCTGGTCGATGTCAACGGCAACCTGATGGGGATCAACACGGCGATCTATTCGCGCTCGGGCGGCAGCATGGGCATCGGCTTTGCCATCCCGGTGTCTACTGCGCGTCAGGTGCTCGACAGCATCGTGAAAGACGGCCGGGTCACACGGGGCTGGATCGGCGTGGAGCCGAACAACCTGTCGCCGGAGCTGGCACAAACCTTTGGCCTGAAGCCGCCCACGGACGGCAGCGACGACGCGCTGGCCGGCGTCATCATCACGGGCGTGCTGCAAAACGGCCCTGCAGCACAGGCCGGCATCCGGCCCGGCGACGTGATCGTGAGCGTAGCCGGCAAGCCGATCGGCAATGTGGGCGAGCTGCTCACCAGCGTATCGGCCCTCAAGCCCGGCGTGCCGGTGAAATTCACCCTGTTGCGCCAGCGCGCCCAGGTGGAAATCAACGTGACGCCGGGGCTGCGGCCCAAGCCCCCGCCGACGGACCGCTGAACCGGATTTCCGCTCAGACTTTGGACGGTTCGGCGTCCTCGTCAGGTGTCTTCGTATGCTTGACGAACAGCCGGGCCGACCAGATTCCGATCTCGTACAGCATGTACATCGGCAGCAGCAGCGCGAGCATGGACACCGGATCGGGCGGCGTCACGAGCCCCGCCACGCCGGCGGCGCCCACCAGAAAGTAGGGGCGCCATGACTTGAGCTGCGCCACCGACACGAACCCCATGCGGACCAGAATGACGACGACGACCGGCACCTCGAACGCCACGCCAAAGGCCAGGAACATGGTGATGACGAAGTCCAGATAGGCCGAGATGTCCGGCGTCACGGCCACCGATTGGGGCGCCAGCCGCTGGATGTCGGGAAAGGCATAGCCAAACACGACAAAGTAGGCAAAGGCGGCGCCCAGATAGAACAGAATGGTGCTGGCCAGGACCAGCGGCAACACCAGCCGGCGCTCATGCTTGTACAGGCCCGGCGCCACGAAAGACCAGATCTGATACAGGATCCAGGGCAGGGCAACCCCCACGGCGGCCAGCACGGTCACCTTGATCGGAACCAGAAACGGCGAGACGACGCCGACCGCAATCATCTTGGAGCCTTGCGGCAACGCCTCCACCAGCGGGCGGGCCAGCAAATCGTACAGATGGGAAGGACCGGGGTAGAGCAGCAGGACCACCAGCACGACACCGACGCCATAGCACGAGTAGAGCAGCCGATCCCGCAATTCGATCAGGTGCTGCACGAACGGCTGCTCGGTGCCGGCCAGTTCGTCTTCTTTATCTTTTTCGGGATCGGACATGAGGGAAATTGATGGGGATCACGCCCAAAACTCGCAAGAGGTGCCGGAGCAAACCAGCGGTCGATCAGTTGAATGTGTGCGGCCGGTACCGGGCCACGCGCGCGGCGCCGGACAGCGCCCTGGTGCGCACGCCAGTGCGCGCCTTGTACCACTGCGGTGTGGCGCCCTGCTTCAGGCGCCACTTCTTGCCGGGATGCCGGTATTCGGGGTAGCTGACCGGGTCATCGGTTGCGAGGCCGATCGCCGGCATATCGCTGGTGGCGTCCGACCATTGCTTGTCGAACTCGCTCGCTCCGGCCTTGATCGACTGCTCGACATCGCGTGCCGCATCCTGCACCGCGTCTTTCATCTTCTTGAGCTCTTCGATATCCATCGAACGGCTGACCTCGGCCTTCACGTCCGCCATATAGCGCTGCGCCCGCCCCAGCAGCGTCCCGACGGTGCGCGCAACGGTCGGAAGGCGCTCGGGCCCAATCACCACCAGCGCAATGCCGCCGATGATGACCAGCTTGAGTACGCCAATATCGAACATCTATGCATCCCTCCCCGGCAGGTGCATGTCAGCTCTTCATCTTGGCTTCGACATCGATGGTCTCTTTGGCCAACGGCGCGGCGGTGCCCACTTGCTGCGTCACCGCGGGCGCTGCTTCCTCGGGTTTGTCGGTCCCGTCCTTCATGCCGTCCTTGAAGCCCTTGACGGCACTACCCAGGTCGGTGCCGATATTCTTGAGTTTCTTGGTGCCGAAGATCACGATGATGATGACCAGAAAAATAAGCAAATGTGTGGTGGAAAGTCCCATGAGTTTCTCCTGAAGAACAACGTTGATTTTAGTGGGTGGGTTACCGGGGGTAAACCAGAGCCCCCCGATTGACCCCACTCAGCCCTTGAGCCATGGCCGCGGTCCCCCGATCACATGCATATGCAGATGGTGAATTTCCTGTCCACCCTGCGCACCCGTGTTGACCACGAACCGGAAACCGCCTTGCGGGTACGGCAGGCAGCCCGCCTGCAAAGCAAGCCTGGGCGCCAGCGTCATCATGCGCCCCAGCAAAGCGGCGTGCTCCGGTCCGACCTGCGCCATCGACGCAATATGCTGCTTGGGGATCATCAAAAAATGCACGGGCGCCCAAGGGTGGATATCGTTGAAGGCAAAGAGTTCCTCGTCTTCGTAGACCTTGGCCGCGGGAATCTTGCCCCGGGCGATCTTGCAGAACAGGCAATCGGGGTCGTGGGTCACTGGAGTACCTTCGTGCTGCGCACTGCGGCGCGAGCTTGCTTGGGGCGGCCCGGCGCGGCGCTCATGCGTCGTTGCCAACGGGCCGGCTGTCGTTCATGGCCACCATGCCGCGCACGATGCGGTACAGGAACCAGATGGAAATAAGGCCCCAGGCGATCCAGCCCGGAACGACAAACAGCAGCCACAGCGGGAAGGTGATGACATACAGGATGCCAGCCCCCAGCACCGAGCGGATGCGCCACGAGAAGTGGCTGGCCTGCCAGCTGCCCTGGGCGTCGCCCTTCTTGACCAGGTCGATCACCAGCGCCACCAGCAGCAGCGCCAGACTCGCCTGCGCCCCGGGCACCACGGCCCCGATCGCCACGATCAGGTGCAGAATGTAGCTGACCCAGCCCACCGTCTTGAGCGCTTCCGCCTTGTCCGGATCGCGCGTGTCGATGACGTCGTTCATGCCTGTCCTTTGGATGCCACGGGATTCACTTCATGTTCGCGGGCATGCGCCTTGCGCAGCGCCTTTTCCTCGATGCCACTGGTGCCTTCGCGGCGCTCCAGTTCGGCGATCACGTCGGCGGGCGCCTGGCCATAGTGCGCCAGCGCGACCATGCAGTGAAACCAGAGATCGGCCACTTCCGCCACGATGCGCGAGCGGTCGCCGCCATGGTCGGCATCCTTGGCGGCCATCACCACTTCGGTCGCTTCCTCGCCAATCTTCTTCAGGAAAGCGTCGGGGCCACGCGCCAGCAGGCGCGCTACGTAGCTTTTCTCGGGGTCGCCACCGTTTTGCGGTTTGCGACCTTCAATCACGGCGGCCAGCCGCTCCAGCGAATCATTCGAACTCATGTAGCTTTATTTGTAAATGGAAGCAGGGTCTTTCAAGACCGGTTCGGTCACCTGCCAGGCGCCGTCCTTGTACAGGCTGAAAAAACAACTGTGCCGGCCCGTGTGGCACGCAATCCCCGGCTCGTGGCCCAACTGCGTGACCTTGAGCAGGATCACGTCGTTGTCACAATCTATACGCAGCTCGTGCACTTGCTGGATGTGGCCGGATTCCTCGCCCTTGAACCACAGCTTGCCGCGCGAGCGGCTGAAATACACCGCGCGGCCCGACTCCGCGGTCTTTTGCAGGGCTTCGCGGTTCATCCAGGCGAACATCAGCACATCGCCGCTGCCCACTTCCTGCGCGATCGCCGGGACCAGCCCCTGCGCGTCCCATTTCACTTCGTCAAGCCAGCTCATGATCGGATTGTCCGGTATTTCGCGCCGCGATGGCGCCGGTCGCGGCAAGGCCCCGGGAACCGGGGCGCGCGGGAAAAACCCTCAAAGGCGAACCGGAATGCCACGCCCGGCCATGTGCCGCTTGGCCTGGCCCACGGTGTACTCGCCGTAATGGAAGATGCTGGCCGCCAGCACCGCATCGGCACCGCCTTTTTGAATCCCGTCGGCCAGGTCGTCGAGGTTGCCGACGCCGCCCGAGGCAATCACCGGCACGCTGACGGCATCGCTCACCGCGCGCGTAAGCGCCAGATCGAAGCCCGACTTGGTGCCGTCACGGTCCATGCTGGTAAGCAGGATCTCGCCGGCGCCGCGGCGCGCCATCTCGGCGGCCCAGGCCACGGCGTCCAGCCCGGTGTTCCTGCGCCCGCCATGGCTGTAGACATCCCAGCCGGGACCGCGGGATTTCGCGTCGTCGGCAGACCGGCGCTTCGCATCGATCGCGACCACGATGCACTGCGCGCCGTACTTGGCGGACGCCGCGTCGATCACGTCCGGCTGGGCAATCGCCGCCGAATTGAAACTGGTCTTGTCGGCGCCCGCGTTCAGGAGGCGGCGCACGTCGTCCACCGTGCGCACGCCGCCGCCGACCGTGAGCGGAATGAAGACCTGGCTGGCCACCGCCTCGATGATGGGCAGGATCAGGTCGCGCCCGTCGCTGGTGGCCGTGATGTCCAGAAAGGTCAGCTCGTCGGCGCCCTGCTCGTTGTAGCGCGCGGCGATCTCGACCGGGTCGCCGGCGTCGCGCAATTCGACGAAATTGACGCCCTTGACCACGCGCCCGCCGGTCACGTCCAGGCAGGGAATGATGCGCTTCGCGAGCATGCGCTATCCGAGTCCGTCGGCCAGCGTCTGGGCGCTGGCGAAGTCCAGTTCGCCGCTGTAGATGGCGCGTCCGCAGATGACGCCTTCGATGCCCTGGTCTTCAACTTCGCAGAGCTGCTCGATGTCGGTGATGCTGGACAGGCCGCCCGAGGCGATCACCGGCACCGTCAGGGCCTGCGCAAGCTTCACGGTGGCGTCGATATTGATGCCGGTGAGCATGCCGTCGCGGCCGATATCGGTGTAGACGAAGGATTCGACGCCGTAGTCCTCGAACTTGCGCGCCAGGTCCACGACCTCGTGCCCAGTCAGCTTGCTCCAGCCGTCGGTGGCAACCTTGCCGTCTTTCGCGTCCAGCCCGACGATGATGTGGCCGCCAAACGCGGTGCAGGCATCTTGCAGGAAGCCGGGATTCTTCACCGCGGCCGTGCCGATGATGACGTAGCGCAGGCCGGCATCCAGGTAGCGCTCGATCGTGTCGAGGTCGCGAATCCCGCCGCCGAGCTGCACATCGATCTCGCTGCCGACCTCACGCAGGATCTTGCGGATGGCCAGCTCGTTTTTCGGTTTTCCCGCAAACGCACCGTTCAAATCGACCAAGTGCAGGCGCCGCGCGCCCTTGTCGACCCAACTGCGGGCCATTTGGGCAGGATCTTCACCGAACGTGGTGGACTGCTCCATGTCGCCTTGCTTGAGGCGCACGCAGTGGCCGTCCTTGAGGTCGATGGCGGGAATCAATAACATGACTTGACTGGGGAAGCGTGGTTGGGAACAGCAGACTCAGGCTAATGCCAAACGCGGGGCAACAGTGCGCCGCGCAGGGCCGCCCCAAGCAAGCACGGCCCCCTCGGGGGGCAGCGCAGCACACGCAGTGGCAAGCGTGGGGGCGACATGCGTCAGGGATTCCAGTGCAGGAAGTTGCGGTAAAGGGTCAGACCGTGGCCGGCGCTTTTTTCGGGGTGGAACTGGGTGGCGAAAATATTATCGCGTGCAATTGCCGCCGTAAAGCTTCCGCCGTAGTCGGCAACACCCGCGCTGTGGCGCGCATCCGACGGTCGGGCGTAAAAGCTGTGCACGAAATAGAAGTAGCTGTTGTCCGGCACATCGCCCCAGATCGGGTGCCGGCCGCTGCCCGGGTCTTGCTGATGCACCTGATTCCAGCCCATCTGCGGCACTTTGTAACGACTGCCGTCGGGCTGCAGACGCCCGGCCAGCTCGAACCTGACCACGTCGCCGTGGATCAGCGCCAAGCCCGGCGTGTCGCCCTCGTCGCTACGGTCCAGCAGCATCTGCATGCCCACGCAGACGCCGAACAGCGGCTTGGCGGCGGCCGCCTCCAGCACCGAGTCCTGCAGGCCCGAGTCGCGCAGCTCGCGCATGCAGTCCGGCATGGCGCCCTGGCCCGGCAACACCACGCGCTCGGCCGCGCGCACGTCCTCCGGCCGCGACGTGATGATGACGCGGTAGCCGCTGCCCTGTGCCGCGGCCTGCACCGCCTGCGACACCGAGCGCAGATTGCCCATGCCATAGTCGACCACGGCAACGGTCTTGTTTGCTATCGTGTTCATAGCTATCTGCGACCTAGGAGGATGGGCTGTAGGCCATTTTTACTTGATTAGCCACTTATCTCAGATGCTTGTCATTCCCGCGAACGCGGGAATCCAGTGCTTCTTGCCCATCTCCGGCTGGATTCCCGCCTTCGCGGGAATGACGACTTTTATTTAGTGTCTGAGGCATGTATCTGATCAGGCATTTCTACCATCAAAACTGCTCAGAGCGATCCCTTGGTGGAAGGAATGGCGCCCACGGTGCGCGGGTCGATTTCCAGCGCAAGGCGCAGCGCCCGCGCAAACGCCTTGAACACGGTCTCGGCCTGGTGGTGCGCGTTCTCGCCCTTCAGGTTGTCGATGTGCAGCGTAACGAAGGCATGGTTCACGAAGCCCTGGAAGAATTCGTGCGCGAGCTGGCTGTCGAAGGTGCCGATCATGCCGCTCTTGAATGGCACGTTCATGACCAGACCGGGACGGCCCGAGAAGTCGATCACCACGCGGCTCAGCGCCTCGTCGAGCGGCACATAGGCGTGGCCGTAGCGGCGGATGCCCTTTTTGTCGCCCACCGCCTTGTACACGGCCTGGCCGAAGGTAATGCCCACGTCTTCCACCGTGTGGTGGCCGTCGATGTGCAGGTCGCCCGTGGCCTGGATGTCGAGGTCGATCAGGCCGTGGCGCGCGATCTGGTCCAGCATGTGGTCGAAAAAGCCGATCCCGGTCGCCAGCTTGGACACGCCCGTGCCGTCCAGGTTGAGCTTGACGGTGATCTG
>DATNBD010000162.1:0-52268 GCA_035572155.1 Rhodoferax sp. | reverse complement strand
GCGGCGCCTTGCAGCTGCACCTTTTGTCGCCGCACCACTCTGTCGGGCGTTCCGGCCTCGCCAATACGAGCAGGATTTCACGCTTTGCCGCAAAAATTTCAACGGGGGTAGGCTTTTGCTTGCGAAGCAGCGGAGAGCTGTTTATCGTCTCGCCCCTATGAAATCATCCGGACACAGCCACGCCAAATTTCACGTGCATGACCTTGTCACCGCCATTGCCCGCAACCAGAACTATGACGCCCTGCCGCTGGCGTTGAGTGCGACCGAGTGGGGACCGCTGGGCGGCTGCCTCCAACCTTTCACGCTGGCGCAGGGCCAGGTGCTGATCGAACAGGGCGCGATGGATCGCACGCTGTACTTCGTCGAATCCGGCACGCTGAGCGTGCATCGCACTGACGACGACGGCCGCATGAGCCTGGCGGTGGTCGGCGCCGGTTCGGTGGTCGGTGAAGGCGCGTTTTTCTCCACCCTGTCTCGCAAGGCCAGCGCCATCGGCTCCAGTCCCTGCAGGTTGTGGTCCCTCACCGTGGCGCGCTTTCTGGAGTTGGCGAATCGCCAGCCCGCGCTGGCGCTGCGTATCGCGCTGGCGCTGGGCACGGTCCTGGCCAAACGGGTGGAAAATTCGCCGCGCCGCGTTGCGGTAGTTTGAGGGCCGACTACCCATTCGCGCTCAAAAATCTTCGGTGGTCACTACGAGCCGCTCATCGGGAGACCTTGCGCGGTAGACCTTCTCGGCAACCGGCGCGATCTTGTCGAAATTCGCCAGCAGCACGTCCAGGGCCGTCTCGCGCGTGGCGCCGAAATGGTCAGCAAGCGTCTCCCAACTGATCCAGCAGATCACAGGATGGCCATCGACTTTGATGGAAAACTCGACGGCCCGGTTATCGAATACCCAATGCGCCCTTGGCATATTCATGACCCTCGCCAGTTACCACTCAAAGTATGCGCTCTTCTAGGCTGGTTTGGATAGGCCCCCTGGTCGTCCGCCCCAACAGCCTGTTGCCACCCTGGCAGGATGTCCGCTCTGTCCAAATCCCGTAGACTGAAGGTATTGGCAGGCCATGCGCTGCGAGCCGCCACCGACACACCCACGAGACACCTCCATGCCCACCGACACCGCCCTTTTGCCCGACATTGTCGAAAACCTGCCGGAGATGCTGGCCCTGCGCCACCGCATTCACGCGCACCCCGAACTGGCCTACGAGGAATTCGCCACCAGCGACCTGGTCACCGAAAAGCTGCAGGATTGGGGTTACGCCATCCACCGCGGACTGGGCGGCACGGGCGTGGTTGCCACCTTGACGAAGGGCAAGGGCGGCAAGGCGATCGGTGTGCGCGCGGACATGGACGCACTGCCGATCCACGAGACCACCGGCCTGCCCTATGCCAGCACTCTCGCCGGCAAGATGCACGCGTGCGGCCATGACGGCCATACCACCACGCTGCTGGCGGCGGCGCGCCACCTGGCGCATCAAGGCAACTTCAACGGCACCGTGCATTTAATCTTCCAGCCGGCCGAAGAAGGCCAGGCCGGCGCGCGCAGGATGATCGAGGACGGCCTGTTCGAGAAGTTTCCCTGCGATGCCGTGTTCGCGTACCACAACATGCCAGGCTTTCCGGTGGGCAAGTTCGGTTTCCTGGCCGGCAACTTCATGGCCTCGTCCGACACCGTAATCGTCACCGTCAAGGGCCGGGGCGGCCATGGCTCAGCGCCGCACATGTCGGTCGACGCGGTGGTGGTGGCGTCCTACATCGTCATCGCGCTGCAGAGCATCGTCTCGCGCAACGTCGACCCGCGGCAGATGGCGGTCATCAGCGTCGGCGCCATCCACGGCGGCAATGCGCCGAATGTGATCGCTGAGACGGTCGAGATGCGCCTGACCGTGCGTGCCTACAGCCCCGAGGTGCGTGCCCAGTTGCGCGAGCGCATCACCGCACTGGTGCAAATGCAGGCGCAGACGCTGGGCGCCAGCGCGGAGATCGACTATCAGTGGCGCTATCCGGCGCTGCAGAACGACCCGGCGATGACCGCATTCGCGCGGCAGGTCGCAATCGACCATTTCGGCGAGTCGTCGCTGATCCCCGATATGCAGCCGCTGACGGGCAGCGAGGACTTCTCCTTCATGCTGGAAGAAAAGCCGGGCTGCTACTTCACGATCGGCAACGGAGACGGCGAAGGCGGTTGCATGGTGCACAACCCGGGCTACGACTTCAACGACGCCATCCTGTCGATCGGGGCCAGCTACTGGGTCCGGTTGATCGAGCGCTTTCTGGCCTGAGCCGCTCGGGTGCCTTGCGCCCGGCGAAGTCCGGGAACGCGGCGCGATAGTGTTCCATCCAATCGAGGATGACACACATCCAATCCTGGCCGTCTCCCGCGCCCACCACAAGGCCCGTTGCCGAGTTGGCAACACTGCCCGACGTTGATCTTGCCGCCCAGGCCGCGAAAGGCGACGAGCGCGCCTTCGAATGCATCATGCACCGCCACAATCAGTTACTGTTTCGTACCGCCCGCAGCATTCTGAAAAGCGAACCGGAAGCCGAGGAGGCGCTGCAGGAGGCCTATCTGCGCGCCTGGCGTGCGCTGGCGACATTCCGGGCCGACGCCAAACTCTCGACCTGGCTGGTACGCATTGTCATCAACGAAGCGCTGGGGCGGTTGCGCCACCGCGGCGCGCAGGTCATACCTCTGGACAGCGCGATGGACTCAACCGAACCGGACATACAGGCGTCGCTGCAGGACGACCCGGACTATCGCCCGGAGCGCGCCGCCATGCGCGCCGAGGTGCGCCGGCTGATGGAGGCACGCATCGACCTGCTTCCGGAGGTATTTCGCACCGTATTCATGTTGCGCGCGGTCGAGGAAATGAGCGTCGAGGACGTGGCGTCGGCACTGGATATTCCGCAAGCCACGGTGCGCACCCGGTTCTTCCGCGCACGCAGTCAGCTGCGTGAAGGTTTGTCGCGCGACGTGGACTTGGCCGTCAGCGACGCGTTCTCGTTCGACGGTGCGCGCTGCGACCGCATCGTGGCCGGCGTGCTGGCCAGGCTTGCCAATGAGCGCCTCTCCCCGCCCACAAGATCGGAGTAATGCGGCGCAATTGATCCGGAGCGGGAACGTGGCGGCAAGCAGACCCATCCAATGGACAGAAGCGACCCGAATGCGCGGGGACTCTCTAATTATCCAAACCATCGAGGAGTTTGTCATGTCATTTTTTCAGATGCCCACCCCTGTTGCCGCGAGGCGTGTGTTTTTGGGCCGCTCCGGCGGCCTCGTTCTCTCCGGGGCGGCGGTCGCCCTGCTCGCGGGCAAGGACGCGCTGGCTGCGGAGCACGGCAGCAAGGCCGGCGACGTCCAGATTCTCAATACCGCGCTCGGTGCCGAACTGGAGGCCATTGCCGCCTACCAGGTAGGCGCCGAGAGCAAATTGCTGGACAAGCCGGTACTCGACCTCGCACTGACGTTTCAGGGCCAGCACAAGGAGCATGCGGACCTGCTCGCCAAGACGGTGCAGAAATTGGGTGGGAAGGCGGTCGCGGCAAAGAGCAACTACCACTTCCCGGTCGATCAGCTCAAGACACAGGCCGACGTGCTCAAGTTCGCGGCCCAACTGGAGCAAGGTGCCGTAAGCGCCTACCTGGGTGCGGTACCTCTCTTCCGCAACCGTGACCTGGCCAAGGCTGCGGCCAGCATCCTGGGTGACGAGGCCATGCACTGGGCCGTGCTGCGCCAGGCGCTGGGCATGCCGCCCGTTCCGACCGCCTTCATGTCATGAAGGCGCGCGGCCTGATGCTGGCCGGCGCCATCGCATTCGGCGCTGCCTGCGCGCAAGCGGCGCCGAATGTGCAGCACGGCGAGCAAGTCTATGTACGTTGCATGGCGTGCCACGCGCTGGCATACGACCGGGTCGGGCCACACCATTGCGGCCTGTTCGGCCGGCTGGCCGGCAGCGTGCCGGGTTTTGACTATTCGCCGGCCATGAAGAAGTCGAAGATCGTCTGGAACGAGAAGACGCTCGACCAGTTTTTGAAGAATCCCCAGAAGATGGTGCCTGGCACCGCGATGACTTACGCCGGCGTAACCGATCCGACGGACCGGGCCGATCTGATCGCCTACTTGAAGCAGGCCACGAATCCCGACTCGCCGCAGTGCCGCAAGTAGCCATGCGCCGCCAGGCTCCTCTGCGGCCTGGGTGACGACGCCCAGGCCCGGCGCGGGCAAGACATCGCTGTGCAGCGTCAGACCGGGACGTGGGGGATTGACATGCGTGCCGTCTGGCACGCAAACGGCGGCCCGCTACAACCCCAGATACGCCTGTCGCACCCGGTCATCGTGCAGCAGCTCGTCGCCCGAGCCGGTCATCACAACGCGGCCGTTCTCGAGCACGTAGGCGTGCTTGGAGATCCGCAGCGATACCGCGACGTTCTGCTCGACCAGCAGCACGGTCAACCCCTTGGCGTTAAGCGCCCGGATGATGCGGAACACCTCCTGCACGATCGCCGGTGCGAGGCCGAGCGACGGCTCGTCGAACATGATGAGTTCGGGCTGGCCCATCAGACAGCGGCCGATCGCGAGCATCTGCTGTTCGCCGCCGGACATGGTGCCGGCCAGTTGCCCACGCCGTTCCGCGAGGCGCGGGAACAGCTCGTACACCTCGGCCTGGGTCTGCCTGGCCAGCGCGCGTGCACGCGGCAGCATCGCGCCCATCTCGAGGTTCTCGGCGACGGTGAGGGTTGGGAAAACCTGCCGGCCCTCGGCGACCTGGCCGACCCCGAGGTTGCAGACCCGGTGTGATTCGAGCCCGGCAATTTCGTGACCCGCGAAGCGGATTTGCCCCGAGCGCGGCTTCTCGATACCGGCGATGGTGCGGATCAGCGACGATTTGCCGGCGCCGTTCGCGCCGACGATCGCGACGATCTCGCCGCGCGGCACATCGAGCGAGACCTGGTCCAGCGCCTGCGCGTCTCCGTAATACAGGTCGAGCGAGCGCACTGACAGCAACGGATCGCCGCCGCCCTTGGCTGATTCGGCGCGCACCGAAGTCAACGCGTTCACACCTCTGCCTCTTCGCCGAGATAGCACTCGAGCACTGCGGGGTCGCGCACCACCTCGGCGGGCGTGCCGTTCGCGATGATCTGGCCGTGGTTGAGCACGACCACGCGCTGCGCCAGCGCCATCACCGCGCGCATCACGTGCTCGATCAGCAGGATCGTCAATCCATCGCGGTTCAAAGCCTGAAACACCTCGACCATGCGGTCGCATTCAGTCGGGCGCATGCCGGCCATCACCTCGTCGAGCAGCAACAGGCGTGGGCGGGTCGCGAGTGCTCGCGCCACCTCGAGCCGCTTGCGATCCGGCAGCGTCAGCGACGCGGCCGGCTGGTCCCAGCGTGCCGCCAGGCCGATGCGCTCGAGGATGCCGAGTGCGTCGCGGCGCGCGTGTTCGACGCGCGGCTCGCGCTTGAGCGCGCCGACGATCACGTTGTCGAGCACCGTCAGGCCGGCGAAGGGCTTGACGACCTGGAACGTGCGACCGATACCGGCCGCGCAGACCTGGTGCGGGCGCAACCCGTCGACGCGCTCGCTGCCGAGGCGAATGCTGCCGCTGTCGGGCGCATAGACGCCGGCGACGACGTTGAAGATCGTCGTCTTGCCGGCGCCGTTCGGGCCGATCAGCGCAACGATGCCACCTTCCTCGACGTCAAACGAAGCGTCGGCGACCGCGCGCAGTCCGCGGAACGACTTCGACACCGATTCGACCGAAAGCAGTGTCACCGGCCGCTCCTCGGTCCAAGTTTGAGGCGGCGCGCAAGCGGCGGCCAGATGCCGTCGGGCAGAAACAGGATCACGATCATCAGCGCGACACCGTAGAACACCTGCTTGACCCCTGGAATATCGAAGCCGAGCGCGCCCACCAGGTTCGTGATGCCCTCGCCGAGCACGGTGATCACCGCGGCGCCGAAGATCGGCCCGAACAGCGAGCCGAGTCCGCCGATGATCGGTGCAAGAATGATCTCGATCGAACTGCTGATATGAAACACCTGATCAGGGAACAGGTTGTTGTAGTAGAACGCGTAGAACACGCCGGCGACGCCGGTCATCGCGGCGCTGACCGTGATCGCGGCCATCTTCCACAGGAAGGTGTTGATGCCCAGCGCCTGTGCGGCATCTTCGTTCTCGCGGATCGCCTGCCAGTAGTAGCCGACCCGGCTGCGCAGCAGCCAGCCCGAGAACACGAAGGCGAAGGCGGCGAGCGCGAGGATCACGTAATAAAACATGATCGGCGGGCCACGCAGATTCAGCAAGTCGATGTGCTCGCGCTGCCCCACCTTGAGGAACAGGCCACCGGTGGCGCCGACCCATTGGAAATTTTCGAAGCCGATGCGCGTGAATTCGGCGAACGCGATCGTCAGCAGCGCGAAATAGACGCCAGAGATGCCGAAGCGGAAGGCGAGCGCGCCGACGATGGCTGCTGCCAGCACGCAGACTCCGATCGCCACCCACAGGCCGGCCCAGGGTTGGATCTGGAAATGAAACAGCAGTGCAGCGGCCGTGTAGGCACCCAGCCCGACGAACAGCGCGTGGCCGAGCGAGAGTTGGCCGCAAAAGCCCATCATCACGTTCCACGCCTGGCCGGTGTACGCAAGATAGAGAATCATGATCGCGAGCGTCAACAGGTAGGCGTTCAGAAACCACGGGACGACCAGCAGTCCCAGCAGCAGCAATGCCAGCAGCACGCGACTGCGTCCGTGCAGCGAGGCGAGCAGTTCGCGCAGCGTGTTCAAGTTTTTCGCCCCAGCAAGCCCTGCGGCCGGAACAGCAGCACCAGGATCAGCAACGCAAAACTGAACATGCTCTTCATCGCCGGATCGAACAGCAGACCCGCCAGCGCTTCGGACACGCCGATCAGCACGCCCCCAAGCAGCGCGCCGCCCATCGAGCCGAGTCCGCCGACAATCACGATCACGAACGCGAGCAGTGTGTAGCTGGGCCCGACCACCGGCGTGACGTCGACCAGCAACACCATCATGCAGCCCGCGGCAGCGACGCAGGCGGCGCCGAGCCCGAAGGTCAGCGCGTACAGGCGCTTGACCTGCAGCCCGACGACGCGCGCGCCGAGGTAGTTGTCGGCGCAGGCACGGATCGCCTTGCCGGTGCGCGCGAAGCGGAAGAACGCGAACAGCATCGCGCTGCAGACAACGGCGGCGATGCCGGCGAACACGCGTGCCTTGTCGAACAACAGCGGACCGATCTCGTACGAGTCGAGCTGGTAGCTGGTCTGCACGCTCAGAGCGTTCGGGCCGAACTCCATGAGCAGCAGATTGCTGATGATCGTCGCGATCGCGACCAGCAGGATGAACTGCGAATGCTCCGGCCGCGTGATCATCGGATTGATCAGCGAAGCCTGCAGCGCGTAGCCCAGCACGAAGAACGCAATGGCCACCGGCACGATCGCAACGATCGGATCCACATGCGCCGATGTAAACAGCCAGACGGCGGCGTACATCGCAACCGCCATCATCTCGCCGTGCGCGAAATTGACCACGCGCACAACACCAAAGATGACGGACAGGCCGAGCGCCATCAACCCATAAACGAGCCCGGTCAACACGCCCGAGACCAGCACGTTGACGACGAGACTGGCAGACACGTTCGGTCTACCTTCCTACGAAAAAAAGGGGCCGGTGACCCCGACCCCTGCAAGCGCGCGCCAACGCTCAGGTCCTCTTGTACGCAGGCCAGGGGAACACGGGCTTCGCCTCGGCGGCGGCCTGCGGCAGCACGACCATCGGCTGTTCGTTCAGGTTTTCCACGCAGGCGGACAGATTGCCCTCGCACTGGCCTTTCGCGTTGAACTTGATCGGTCCGCCGAGCATCATGCGGTTCGTGATGTCGGTGGATCGGATCGCCGCGGCCAGCGGCTGCGCCGCGCCGCTGCCCGCGCGCTTGAACGCGTCCGCCGCGACCAGCAGCGCCTCGAACGTGTAGCCGACGTTGAGCGCGTTGTACATCAGCTTGTCCTTCGGGAACATCTTGCTGAACGCGCGATCGACGGTCTTCGTCAGATCGGCCTTCGGGTTGTACCAGGGCACGTTGGAGATGCAGTAGTCGGACAGCTTGCCGAGCGAACGGTAGAACTGCTCCTCGTACATGCCGGGCGAGCCGGGGCTGACGATGCCCATGATGTTCCAACGCTGCTTGACGATCTCGCGCCGCAGCAGGATCGCGTCGTTCAGCCGGCATACCAGCAGCACAAACTCCGCCTTCGATGCCTTGGCTTTCGCGACCTCGACCGACAGGTCCTTCGTGGCGGGGTCATAGGCGACCTCCTCGACGATCTTGAACGGCAGCCGCGTGAGCTTGGGCAGCATCGCGTCGATGCCCTTGGTCATCGCCTGGCCGAACGTATCGTTCACATGCATGTACACCGCAGTGCGTGGCGTCTCGTTCGTGGCCTGGAACAGGTCACCGACCAGCGACAGGCCGTTGCGCAGCAACTCGACCGCGGTCGGGAAGTTGCGGAACACGAACTTGTAGCCCTGTTCGGTAATCTGCGGCGCCGCCGCGATGTTGACGACGAACGGCACGCCGCGCTGCTCGGCCACCTGCGCGATCGCCGCCGTCGCGCCCGAGTCGAACGCGCCGACCAGCACGTTCGCGCCCTCATCGATCAGCCGCTCGGCGCGGCTGCGCGCGGTCTGCACGTTCGACTCGGTGTCGGCGTTCATCAGCTCGATGTCGACGCCGGTCAGCTCCTTGATCACGCCGGGAGCAAGGTCCGAGCCCTTTTTGCACGACTGGCCGATGAACCCTTCGTAACCCGACAGCGGCAGCAGCATGCCGACGCGGAGTTTCTTTGATTGCGCGCGGGCGATCTGAAACGGAGCCAACGCACCCAGGGCGGTGGCGGCGAGAGCCTTGTCGAAATTACGGCGCTTCATGGAACGTGCTCCTTTGTTGGTTGTCCGGACCGCTAGGCGTTGGATCCGCCATACGCGACGGCGCGTAGTGTCGCTTGCGCCGACTCCGGATGCAATCGGGTTCAACCCTGACTGGGCATCGGCGAGGCCGATGGGGTTTATGCTTCGGCGGGCAGTCACGATGGCGGAGCTGCGAATCGGTGCGAGATAATATTCGCCACGGTCAATATTCAAATTCTGCGCGCGCCACAATGAGTGCGCCCCCCGCAAGTTCTCCATGCCCATTCAGGACGGTCTGCCCACGCCGGCGCGTTACTACGCAATGGCGGTCATCATTCTCGGCATTGCGCTGTCGGTGCTGGACGGCACCATCGTCAACCTCGCGCTGCCCGGCATCGCACGGGACCTGCACGCCAGCGCCGCGCAGGCGGTCTGGGTCGTGAATGCCTATCAGGTGGCAACGCTGGGTCTGTTGCTGCCGCTGGCCACGCTGGGCGATCTGATTGGCTATCGGCGTGTGTACCTGGCGGGGCTGGCACTGTTCACGGCGGCGTCGCTTGTGTGCGCACTGTCGAATTCCCTGCTGATGCTGGCCGGCTGGCGTGCCATCCAGGGACTGGGCGCGGCCGGCATCATGTCGGTCAATTCGGCCCTGTACCGGTTGATTTACCCGCGCCGCCTGCTGGGCCGGGGCGTAGCGATCAATTCACTGGTGGTGGCCACGTCGGCCGTTGCCGGGCCGTCGATCGCGGCGGGAATTTTGTCGGTCGCCTCTTGGCCCTGGCTGTTTGTCTTCAACGTTCCGCTGGGCGTGGTGGTGTTGTGGCTTGGCCGGCGCGCCCTGCCAGGAAACCCCGTGGCAGCGCCCAGCGGCGTGACGCTGTCCTGGATCGACGTGCTGTTCAACGCGCTGATGTTCAGCCTTGTGGTCTTGGGAGTGGATGCGCTGGGTTCGCGCGGCGGATCATCTGCCACGTCGTCCAGCCCCGGGACAGGCACGGCGCTGCTGGCGGGCGGATTGCTGGTCGGTTTGATTTACATACGCCGCCAATGGAAACAACCCGTGCCGATGTTTCCGCTGGACCTGCTTCGCATTCCGGTGTTCGCGCTGTCGATGTGCTCGTCGGTGGGCGCCTTCGCCGCGCAGATGCTGGCCTATATTGCCATGCCGTTCCTGCTGCTCGACAGCTACGGACGCACGCCGCTGCAGGCCGGCCTGCTGATTACCGCCTGGCCGCTGGCCATCGTGGTGGTGGCGCCCATCATCGGGCGCCTGATCGGCCGTTACCCGGACGGCCTGCTGGGTGGCATCGGCATGGCCATCATGGCGGTCGGTCTGGCGCTGCTGGCGGCGCTGCCCAACCAGCCGGACAACGCGGCCATTGCCTGGCGCATGGCGGTCTGCGGCATCGGCTTCGGCATGTTCCAGTCGCCCAACAACCATACCATCGTGACAACCGCACCCGTGCATCGCTCCGGTGGCGCCAGCGGCCTGCTGGGCACGGCACGGTTGACCGGCCAGACACTGGGCGCGGTGTTGCTTTCGATCATTTTCAGTATCACGAGTGACCGCAGTGGACGCGGCCCGGTGATTGCACTGATGCTGGCGACCGGCTTCGCAGCCGCGGCGGGCATCTTCAGCACCCTGCGCGTGGGACGCGTCACGGCCCCGACCTGACCGCGTGCCTGTTCAGCGAATCCATGGCCGCCCCATTGGCACAGCTACCGCGATTCGTGTTTCATCTTGCCCGCACACTGGGCAAGGACGTTGTCTTCCTCACGCTGCTGGCTGTACTGGCCGTACTGACGCTGCTGGCGCCGGGGCAGATCCCGAACTACTCTTCGCTCGTCGACTGGCCCACGATGGCGGCGCTGACCGGGCTGCTGCTGCTCACCAAGGGTGTGGAGAACAGCGGCGCCCTGCACCGCATGGGCCGCTGGGCCATCGCGCGCGTCAACACGCAGCGATCCGCGGCGCTGTGCCTGGTGCTGGCCGCGGCGCTGCTGTCCACGCTGCTGACCAACGATGTCGCGCTGTTCGTGGTGATACCGCTCACGCTGGGCCTATGCCGCATCACCACGCTGCCCGCCACCCGGCTGGTCGTGTTCGAGGCGCTGGCGGTCAACGCGGGGTCGGCGCTCACGCCCATCGGCAATCCGCAGAACCTGTTTTTATGGCAACTGTCCAGGCTACCGTTTGGACATTTCGTGGCGCACATGCTGCCGCTGGTCGCGGTGCTGATGGGCTTGCTGCTGGCGCTGACCATCGCTGCTTTTCCGGCCCGGACCATGCATGTGCGCCTCGAAGAAAATGCGCCGCCCCTGGACCGCACCCTGCTGATCACCGCGTTGATGCTGTACGTGCCTTTTCTAGTGCTCGCCGATCTGCACCAGGCGCCGTGGGCACTCGCCGCACTGACGCTGATCTTGCTCGCCGTGCGCCCGCGCGTGCTGCCGCAAATCGACTGGGGCCTGCTGCTGGTGTTCATTTTGATGTTCGTCGATCTGCGCCTGCTGGCGGGGCAAAGCGTGGTCCGCGGATGGATGAATCATCTCGATCTGGCACAGCCGCGGCATCTGTTCTGGGCCGGGGTCGGCGCCTCGCAGATCATCAGCAACGTGCCGGCGGCCATTGCACTGGCCGAATACTCGCGGGACTGGCAGGTGATTGCCTATGGCGTGAACATCGGCGGCTTTGGCATCATGGTCGGCTCGCTGGCGAATCTGATCGCCTTGCGCATGGTGGGCGACCGCAGGGCCTGGTTGAGCTTTCACGTCTATTCCGTGCCATTTCTGTTGATCTCGAGCGGTGTGGGTTACGCCCTGCTGTACTGGCTGCACGTGGGTTGACACGACCCGACCACAAAAAAGCCCGCAGGTCTTGCGACTTGCAGGCTTTTCGCTCAGCGCAGCAGGGGATCAGCGGACCGGTTTGGCAGGCCGCTTGCGCACATCGCGCGGCACAAAAACCTTGCCGCCATTGCCGGGCCTGGCCGACACGGGCTTGCCAAACGCGGGCTTGCGCGCCGCGAAGTCGCCGCGCCCAGCCGCGCCTTCGCTACGGCTGGCGCCGGCAAAGCGGTCGTTGAAGCCGCCCTTGCGCTCGTAGCTGAAACCTTCGCGGCGTTCATGGCCTTGGCCAAAGCCGCTGTCACTATTGTTTTGATAGCTAACTGCGCCCGCATTGAAAGGGCCACGGGTGTTTTTATCACCAAAACCACCGCGCGCCGGACCGAACTTGCGGTCCCGAGAATGACTGTCACGGCCACCGCGGTCGCTATCGCGTCCGCCGAAATGGCCGCGTGGACGCGAATCCGGAAAGCGCTGCTGCGGCTCCAGGCCCGGAATCGTCTCGGCCTTGAACTGCTGACGCGAGTAGCTCTCAATGTCGAAAATCTTGCGGCGGTCGCGGAACTCGGCAAAGGTCACGGCGAGGCCGTCACGCCCGGCCCGGCCGGTGCGGCCAATACGGTGCGTGTAATCCTCGGCCTTCATCGGCAGGCCGAAGTTGAACACGTGGCTGATGGTGGGCACGTCGATGCCGCGCGCGGCCACATCGGTGGCCACCAGGATTTGCACATGGCCTTCGCGCAGCGCCATCAGCCGGCGGTTGCGCAGGCCCTGGTTCAGCGCGCCATGCAGCGCCACGGCGGAAAACCCGTCCTGCTGCAGGTCGTTGGCCAGGCCGTCGCACTCGATCTGGGTACTGGCAAACACAATCGCCTGGTTGATCGTGGTGTCGCGCAGCCAGTGGTCGAGCAGCTTGCGCTTGTGCTGGGCGTTGTCGGCCCAGAACAGCACCTGCTTGATGTTCTGGTGTTTTTCCTGCGGGCTGTCGATCTGCAGGCGCTGCGGCTCGCGCATCACGCGCTGGGCCAGTTGCTGGATGCGCGGCGCCAGCGTGGCGCTGAACATCATGGTCTGCTTGCGCTCAATGGTGAGCTGATTGACTTCCGCCAGATCGTCGGCAAAGCCGAGGTCGAGCATGCGGTCTGCCTCATCGACCACGAGGAACTGCACCTGGTCCAACTTGATTTGCATCGAGCGTTGCAGGTCCAGCAGACGGCCGGGCGTGGCCACCACGAGGTTGGCGTTTTGCAGCTTGGCGATTTGCAGCTGGTAGGGCATGCCGCCCACCACGTTGGCAATGCGCAGGCCGCGGCAGTGCTTGACCAATTCAATGGCGTCATGCGCCACCTGCTGGGCCAGCTCGCGGGTCGGGCACAGCACCAGCGCGCCGGGCGCAGCCGCCTTGAAGTTGCGCGGATTGGTCGGGTCCTTGCGCCTGGCCCGTTTGGGGGGCGCTTCGCCCCGGGCGGCGGCATCGGCCACGGCGCGCTCGAACGCTGCGCGCTCGTCGGCCTCCAACCGCGCCTGCTGTTTCAGCAAGGTGTGTAGCACGGGCAACAGGAAGGCGGCGGTCTTGCCGCTGCCGGTCTGGCTGGAGACCATCAGGTCGATGAAACGCGCGGCTTCGCTCCCGGACTCCTCGCCCTGCATGGCCAGCGGAATGGTTTGCGACTGCACCGGCGTCGGCTGGTTGAACCCCAGGTCTTCCACGGCCTGCAGCAGTTCGGGCGCCAGACCGAGCTTCACAAAGCCGTTCGGCGCCACGGCGACCGGCTCGGCGTCGTCTTGCGTTGATACCTCGGCCGGCTCGGCAAACTCGGGGGCGGCCACGGCAAAATTTTCCGCATGCAAAGATTCGGCGGAAGAATCGGCCACAAAAGTTTCGGCAAGCGAGGAATCGCCTGCCGCGTCAAAAGCGTCAGTCATGTTGTTCTCACACGAAAGTCCCGCAAGGACTGCGGGTACTCCGTCAATGGTTAAAAAACATCAACCATCAAACGAAGCTCAGTGCCAGCCGTGCTGGCCGCAGCGAAGACGCTGCTGGGCGTGAGTCGGTTCGTATTGTCGAACCGCATGAGTGAAGGGAGATGTGCAAAAGGCTGCCGTTTGCAGCTCAGCTTGTGATTATCGCATGAGTTCGGGTTTTTACCTAATGCCTCGCGTCAAGACAGCTTCAGGAAGCGCTCGCGGTAATGCGCGAGTTCATCGATCGATTCATGCACATCGGCCAGTGCCGTGTGCTTTTGCTGCTTTTTAAAGTCGTTGTAAACCTCGGGCCGCCAACGCTTGGCCAACTCCTTGAGTGTGCTGACGTCGAGATTGCGGTAGTGGAAGAAGGCTTCGAGCTTGGGCATGTACTTCACCAGAAAGCGCCGGTCCTGGCTGATCGTGTTGCCGCACATGGGCGAACCGTTCTTCGGTGCGTAGCGCTTGATGAAGTCCAGCAGTTGCTGCTCGGCCTGCGCCTCTCCCAGTGTGGACGCCCGCACCTTGTCGATCAGGCCGCTGCGCCCATGGGTATTCTGGTTCCACTTGTCCATTTTTGCGAGTTGCTCGTCGCTCTGGTGAATGACCAGCACCGGTCCCTCGATGCGCGGCGAAAGGTTCGGGCCGGTCACGACGACGGCGATTTCGATCAGGCGATCCACCTCGGGGTCCAGACCGGTCATTTCACAATCGAGCCAGACCAGGTTTTGATCGGATTTTGGCAGGGAGAGGCTTGTTTCGGCGGTAACTTCAGACATGGGGCCGATTGTCACCCATGCCGCGGGCTCCGCGAAAAATGCGCCTAAACTCTGTTTCATGTCCTCCTCTCTTGTCCTGACGCTGGTGTTTGCAGTGGCGATCGCCGCCGGCCTGCTGCTGAAATTCTGGCTCGCATCGCGCCAGATCCGTTACGTGGCCCGGCACCGCGACGGTGTCCCCGCGGCGTTCGCCCAAACGGTAACGCTGGCGGCCCACCAAAAGGCGGCCGACTACACTGTGGCCAAGGCGCGCTTTGGCTTGCTGGAAATGGCCCTTGGCGCCGTGGTGCTGCTGGGCTGGACGCTGCTGGGCGGGCTGCAGGCGCTGAACCAGTTGTTGCTGTCGTGGCTGGGCGGCGGCATGGTGCAGCAACTGGCGTTGCTGGCAGCGTTCGCGCTGATCGGCGGTCTGATCGACCTGCCGGGCGCGTGGTATCAAACCTTTGTGATCGAGCAGCGCTATGGTTTCAACAAGATGACGCTGCGGCTGTGGCTGGCCGACCTGGCGAAATCGACGCTGGTCGGCGCCGTCATCGGCCTGCCCATCGTGGCGCTGATCCTTTGGCTCATGGGTGCGCTGCCGGGCAGTCCCTGGTGGAAGTCGTGGTGGCTGGTGGGCTGGGCGGTCTGGATGGGCTTCAACCTGCTGCTGCTGGTGATTTACCCCATGTTCATTGCACCGCTGTTCAACAAGTTCAAACCGCTGGACGACGATGCGCTCAAGCGCCGCGTCACGGCCCTGATGCAGCGTTGCGGCTTTGCGTCCAAAGGCCTGTTTGTGATGGACGGCAGCAAACGCAGTGCGCACGCGAACGCGTACTTCACCGGTTTCGGCACCGCCAAGCGCGTGGTGTTCTACGACACGCTGCTGGCCAAGCTGTCCCCCGGCGAGGTGGACGCGGTGCTGGCACACGAGCTGGGCCACTTCAAGCGCCGGCACATCGTCAAGCGCATCGCGGGCATGTTCGCGATCAGCCTGGCCGGCTTTGCGCTGCTGGGCTGGCTCTCCACACGCGTCTGGTTCTACACAGGCCTGGGCGTGAACCCCAATTTGGTGGCACCCAACAATGCCCTGGCGCTGCTGCTGTTCGTGCTGGCCATGCCGGTGTTCTCGGTTTTTGTCTCGCCGCTGTTTGCGCAGCTCTCGCGCCGGCACGAGTTCGAGGCGGACGCGTATGCCGTGGCGCAAACCAGCGGCCAGGACCTGTCGGCCGCCCTGCTCAAGCTGTACGAAGACAACGCTTCCACCTTGACGCCCGACCCGCTGTTCGTGAAGTTCTACTATTCGCACCCACCCGCGTCGGAACGCCTGGCGCGAATGACCGCAGGAGGCATGACATGACCACGATGTTGACAAAGAAAGACTGGTCCACCCAGACGAGGCGGGCACTTGTCGCTACGGAAATAGTAGCCCGCCTGGCCGCGCTGAGCGGCTGGAAGCTCAGCGGGGATGCCGCCGCCATGGCCATCGAGAAGACCTATACGTTTGCCAATTACTTTGAGACCATCTCGTTCGTGAACGCCGTCGCCTTCATCGCCAACGCGCAGGACCACCACCCCGACTTGTCGGTGCATTACAACCGCTGTGTGGTGCGCTTCAACACACACGATGTGGGCGGCATCTCGGTCACGGATTTCGACTGCGCCGCACAGGTCGATGCCCTGCTGGCCTTGCCCGACGCCAAGGCCGCGCCTTGAGCGGACCATCGGCCCTGAACCATGGGCTGGTGGTCGCCGGCTACGGCCGGCACTTTCTGGTGGAGACGGCGCAGGGACAGCGCGTCATCTGCCACCCGCGCGGCAAGAAGAGCCAGGCCGTGGTGGGTGACCGCGTGCGCTGGCGCGCCTCGCAGGATGAGGGAACGATCGAACAGATCGAGGCGCGGCACAACCTGCTCTACCGCCAGGACGAGATCCGCACCAAGTCGTTCGCAGCCAACCTGGACCAGGTGCTGATCCTGATCGCGGCCGAGCCGGAATTTTCCGAGAACCAGTTGTCGCGCGCGCTGATCGCCGCCGAGGCCGAGCACATCACGCCGCTGATCGCGCTGAACAAAAGCGATCTGCAAATCCCGTTCGAGCGCGCATGGAGCCGGCTGGCGCCATACCGGCGGATGGGTTATACCGTGCTGCCGCTGGCCCTCAAGCCACAAGTTCCCGCAGCCGCGAGCCAGACACCTTCGACGGCCGCGCTGCCGGCTCTGGTCGATCACCTCAAGGGCAAGACGACGCTGGTGCTCGGCCCTTCGGGCGCCGGCAAAAGCACGCTGATCAATCTGCTGGTGCCGGGCGCGGCCGCACTCACCGGCGAAATTTCCCGGGCCTTGAGTTCGGGCAAGCACACCACGACCAGCACCACCTGGTATTGGGTCGACGAGGCGAAAACGACCGCGCTGATCGACTCGCCCGGCTTTCAGGAGTTTGGGCTGCACCACATCGACGCCATGCACCTGGCCGCGTTCATGCCGGACCTCAAACCGCTGGTGGCGAACTGCAAGTTCTACAACTGCACGCATCTGCACGAACCGGGCTGCGGCGTGATCGCCGCCATCAAATCGGCCAGTAGCCCCGATGGGGTCAGCGAGAGGCGCTATAAAATCTACAGTGACCTGTTTGCCGAGCTGAGCCAGTCGAAGTACTGAGTTCAGGGCGCCAGCAGATCGCCCAGCGCCTGCACCAGCGCCTCGCACTGCGGCGGCGTACCGACGCTGATGCGCAGATGCTGCGCCACCCGCGGCAAGCCGAAATGCCGCACCAGGATGCCGCGCTCGCGCAGTGCCTGCGCGAGCAGGACCGCATCGCGGCGCGGATGGCGCACCAGGATGAAATTGGCCTTGGACGGCAACACCTCGAAGCCCAGGTCTTCGAGCGCCAGCGTCAGACCGTCTCGGCTGTGCATCACGGCAGCGCGGGTCTGTTCGAAATACGCATGGTCCTGATAGGCGGCCGCGGCGCCGGCCAGCGCGAGACGGTCCAGCGGATAGGAGTTGAAGCTGTCCTTCACGCGCTCCAGCGCGGCGATCAGATGCCGCTGCCCCGCCGCGAAACCGACGCGCAGGCCCGCCAGCGAGCGCGCCTTGGACAATGTCTGCACCACCAGCAGGTTCGGGTAGCGATCGACCAGACCGATGGCACTGTCGGCGCCGAAGTCCACATACGCCTCGTCCACCAGCACCACGCGCCGCGGCTGGCTTTGCAGCAACTGCTCGATCGCCGTCAGCGGCAAGGCGCAGCCGGTGGGCGCATTGGGATTGGCGATCACCACGCCGCCGACGGCCAGCGGGTCGGCCCGCGCGTAGTCCGCGACCCGAATCCGCATCTGCTCGTCCAGCGGCACGGCCTCGAAGGCGATGCCATACAGGCCGCAATACACCTGATAGAAGCTGTAGGTGACGTCGGGCATGAGCAGCGGGCGGCCATGGCGGAAGAACGCGAAGAAGGCGTGCGCCAGCACCTCGTCCGAGCCGTTGCCCGCGAACACCTGTTCGGCGGCGATGCCATGATGCGCGGCCAGCGCCTCACGCAGCGCCGTGGCCTGCGGGTCCGGGTACAGCTGCAGACCCTGGCGCGCGGCCGCCGTGATGGCCTGCACGACCTGCGGCGCGGGCGGATACGGGTTCTCGTTGGTGTTGAGCTTGATCAGGTTGGGAATTTTCGGCTGCTCGCCCGGCACATAGGGCACGAGGCCTTGGATGGCGGGACTCCAGAAGGTTTCTTCCGGGTTCACATGAATTCCTGAATTGATAGCTTGAAACTCATATTCAGAAAGGGTTACAGGCCATTTTTACTTAAATTCCCGCCTCAACCGAGGAGCCGCGCCAGCGTGAGCAACGCCAGCAGCACCATCCACATGACGACCGAGCGCCAGACCAGCCCCACAATGCTGCGCAGGTGCGCCACTTCGGGTTCGCGCCCGGGCGTGGAGACGCTGTCTTCCTGGTCGACCGTCGCCTCGAAGCCCGGGCTGGGAGCGGACGCAAACGAGGCCCGCAAGGCCTCGCCCCCGAGCCGCACATCCACCGCGCCGGCGGTCGCGGCCAGGATGACGCCGTCGTTGTCGCCGGGAAAGCGCTGCGCGTAGTTGCGCCAGCCGTCAATCGCGTCCTCGAAACTGCCCACCACGGCAAAACTCAGTGCCGTGAAACGCGCCGGCAGCCAATCCACCACCATCCAGGCAGCGGCCGCCGCGCCCTGCAACGCGGGGCTGGCGGCCTGGTTTTGCAGGTTGTCCTTGTACTTCCAGTAGCGCGAAACAAATTCGCTCATGCGGTAGAACACCGCGCCAGTTGGCCCCAAGCCCAGGGCCGCAAGCACGCAATACCAGGCCAGCACGCCGAACACGTGGCGATGCGCCGCCAGCACCGAGTACTCGATCACATGGCGCACGATCTCGCTGCGCGGCACGTCCTCGGCATCGACCCGCTGCCATTGCGCCAGCAGGGCGCGGGCCCGCGCCTCGTTCCCCTCATCGAGCGCATCGCGCAAATCGGTGAAGTAGTGGCTGAACTGCCGAAAGCCCAGCGTGACATAAAGCACGGCCACATTCCACAGCACGGCGAAAGGCCAGCTCAGCCCCCAAACCAGCAGCCAGTGAATGCCCAGTGCCAGCAACGACGGCAGCAGCGTAGCCAGGCTCCACGCGGCCCAGCCATGACGCGTCTTGCCGGTGTCGAAGTTGCGGGTGACCCAACCCGCCCAGGCGCGCAGGCTCGCGTAAACCGGGTTGTCGGGCCCCAGCGGACGGGCCTGTTCAATCAACAGGGCCAGCAAAACGGCAAAAAAGCTCATGCGCGCATCATAGCGAGCACAGATGACGGGCTCAGGCCGACAGAAAACGGTAGAAATTGCGCAGCATGCCGGCCGTGGCTCCCCAGATGAAGCGCTCCTTGCCGTGGTCCTGGTAGGGCATGGAGAACCATTCGCGGCGCATGCCCTCCCATTCGAGGGCCTGCAGGTGGTGATTGGCCGGGTTCATCAGAAATTCAAGCGGTACCTCGAACGCATCGGCCACTTCGTCCGGATTCGGGTGCAGTGCAAAACCGGGCCGCACCAGCGCCACCACCGGGGTGATGATGAACGCGCTGCCGGTGACGTAGACCGGCAAGCTGCCGATCACCTCGATGCTGTGCCCGTCCAGTCCGACTTCCTCGCGGGTTTCACGCAGGGCCGTGGCGGCGGCATCGGCGTCAGCGGCATCAACCTTACCGCCCGGGAAAGCGATCTGGCCCGAATGGCTGGACAGATGCGCGGTGCGCTCGGTCAGCAGCACCGTGGGCTGGGCCCGCATGACCACCGGCACCAGCACCGCGGCGCGGGCCGGTTCGCGGTCCGTAAACCTCTTCTCCGCCAGCAACTCCGGCTGCCAGCGGGGCGGATTGGCGAATCGGCGCTGCAATGCGTCGGGGCGCAGCCGCTCGCGATCCACCGCCGGCAGACCGGAATCGATGCGATCCACGGGGATCCGGCGCGGATCAAAATTCGGCAGCCTGGAGAGCGGCACGAAGGGCGTGGAGGGCAAGTGAGGCAAGCCTTGAGAAATAAAAAGGCCGCTACCAGCCCATGCTGCAGCGGCCAGGTCCGCAAGGTTGAATCAGGCCGCGGCAGCAGCCTTGGCCCGGGACGGTACCTTTTCCTTGATGCGCGCCGATTTGCCGCTGCGATCGCGCAGGTAGTACAGCTTGGCACGGCGCACATCGCCGCGGCGCTTGACTTCGATGCCGGCAATCAGGGGGCTGTAGGTCTGGAAGGTGCGCTCGACACCTTCGCCGCTCGAGATCTTGCGCACCGTGAAGCCGCTGTTCAGGCCGCGGTTGCGCTTGGCAATCACCACGCCTTCATAAGCCTGCAGGCGCTTGCGCGTGCCTTCGACCACTTTCACGCTCACGACGACCGTGTCGCCCGGGGAAAATTCGGGAACTTTCTTGCCCAAACGGGCAATCTCTTCCTGCTCAAGCGTTTGAATCAGATCCATGGTTTCCTCACTCGATCGTGGCCGCGCTGCACTGAAGGCTTGTCGGCAATCGCGAGGCGAAATGAGTCCAAGCGGCCGGCCAGAGGATCGAAAAGCTTTTGATTATAGCAATATCATGCTCATGCGCTCCAACCCGTGCAGCCGGCTCACCGCCCGCCGCGCGCACCCGTTGTCAGGGCGTCCCGGCCAGAAAGGCCTCGTCCTGCCGGCTCAGTCGCCCCGCGGCGCGGGCGGCTTCGATCAGGTCCGGGCGTTGCTCCGCGGTGATCGCAAGGCGCTGGTCGCGCCGCCAGCGCTCGATCTGGGCGTGGTGCCCGGACAGCAGCGCCTGCGGCACGTTGCGCCCGGCCCATTCCTCGGGCCGGGTGTAATGGGGACAGTCGAGCAGCCCGTCCAGGGCCAGATTGAAGCTGTCGAACTGGTGGCTTTCGGCGTCGTGCAGCACGCCGGGCTGCAGTCGCGCCACGGCATCCAGCAGCGCCATGGCCGCGATCTCGCCGCCCGACAGCACGAAGTCGCCCAGGCTGATCTGCAGGTCCACATGCGCGTCGATAAAGCGCTGATCGATACCCTCATAACGCCCGCACACGAGCACCGCGCCGGCGCTGGCGGACCAGCGCACCACACCTGCGTGGTCCAGCGGCCGCCCCGCCGGCGAAAACAACACGACCGGTGCCACGTCGCGGCGTTCGGCCTGGATCGCCTGCAGGCACAGCGACAGCGGCTGCGCCAGCATCACCATGCCGGGACCGCCGCCAAACGGACGGTCGTCCACCCGGCGGTAATGGCCCTCCCCGAAGTCGCGCAAGTTCCACAGTCGCAATTCGACCTGCCCGGATTCATAGGCGCGGCGCGTCACGCCGCTGGCCACGAAGGGCGCGAACAATTCTGGAAACAGCGTGATGACATCGAAGCGCATGGCGCGATGTTGAATTTTAGTAATCCGGCTGCCAGTCGACGGTGATGCGCCGCGCCGGCAGGTCCACGCCATCGACGTACGCCGACACGAACGGCACCATGCGCTCCTGCGCCTTGCCGTCCTGCGTGTAGCCGATCACCAGCACGGTCTGCGCGCCGGTGGAAAGCAGCTCGGTCACCTGCCCCAGCGCCACACCTTCGCGGTTGAACACGTCCAGGCCGATCAGGTCGACCCAGTAGTACTCGTCTTTGTCGGCGGTGGGGAAACTCGAGCGCGGCACGAAGATGCGCGCACCCTTGAGGGCCTCGGCGCCCTCGCGATCGTCGACTTCCCTGGCGCTGGCCACGATGGCGCCGGAGTGCTCCCTGGCCTCGCGCACGCACAGCAAGGCCGTACCGGTAAAGGTTTTCGCACCTTTTTCGGATGGCAGCAGGTACCAGCGTTTGGAAGAAAAAAGCGCCTCGGGCGAAGCGCTGTGGGGCAGAACCTTGAACCAACCCTTCACGCCCCAGGCGTCCAGGACGCGCCCCACTTCCACCGCATCGGCCGGCAATTCAGCGGGCTCCAGACCTGCGAGCATCAGTTTGATGCCGGTTCGCGCCAACCCCGCCGGATTACGCTGCCTTTTTGGCGGCCTGGCTGACCAGACGCTCCACGGTGGGGGAAGCCTGAGCGCCCACGCCGGTCCAGTAGGTCAGCCGATCCTGCGCCACGCGAATGCTTTCCTCGTGGTCCTTGGCGATCGGGTTGTAAAACCCGATGCGCTCGATGAAACGGCCGTCACGGCGCGTGCGCTTGTCGGCCACTACGATATTGAAGAACGGACGCGCCTTGGAGCCGCCGCGTGAAAGACGAATAACAACCATGATTTATCCTTGGGAACGATTGAAATGGTCATGCAACGTTGAGCAGCCGCTCCACAACCAGACACTTAACCAAACATTCCGGCGCTGAGACACGCGACATGGCCGCCCGGCCAGTCACACGCTGAAAAGCTTTTTATTATATCGTTTTTGATTTTTATGCCAGCCACTTCCTGCCTGCTCCGCCCGAGCCGGGACGACGATGTTCCCGCCGTGACCGCCATCTACACCCATCACGTGCTGCACGGCACCGGCACTTTCGAGATCGACGCACCCACGCAAGCCGACATGGCGCAGCGGCGCAACGACGTCCTCGCCAGGGGATTGCCCTACCTGGTGGCCGAGCAGCAGGGGCAGGTACTCGGATTCGCCTATTGCAACTGGTTCAAGCCGCGCCCAGCCTATCGATTCTCGGCCGAGGACTCGATCTACCTGGCGCCGGGCTACCAAGGCCGTGGACTGGGCCGCGCCCTGCTCGCCGAATTGACCGCGCAGGCGCAGCGCGCAGGTATACGCCGGCTGATTGCCGTGATTGGCGACTCGGCGAATGCCGGCTCGATCGGGATTCATCGCTCCCTGGGCTTTGCGCACGTCGGTGTGCTGACGTCGTGCGGCTGGAAATTCGACCGATGGCTGGATGTCGTCCTGATGGAAAAGGCGCTGGGTCCGGGGAACTCCAGCCCGCCCGGCGAGCCAACCCATCCATCCCATTCTTCTTGAAGCACATGAAAAACAAAACTATCGCCGCGTGGCTGGCGTTTCTGGGCGGCCCGCTGGGCCTGCACCGTTTTTATCTGCACGGTGCACGTGACCTGCTGGGGTGGCTGTTGCCGATTCCAACCGTGCTCGGGCTGTACGGCGTCGCACGCGCGCGCCAGTTCGGGCTGGACGACGCCTTGAGCTGGGTGCTTATTCCACTGATCGGTTTCACGATCGCCGGCTGCGCCTTGACCGCAATTGTTTTCGGACTGATGGCACCCGAAAAATGGAACGCCAGATTCAATCCGTCCGCACCCGCGGATGCCGCTGGCGGACGCACCAACTGGTTCACCATCGGGGCCGTCGTCCTGTCGCTGCTGATCGGCACCACGGTGCTGATGTCCAGCATCGCATTCAGTTTCCAGCGTTATTTCGAATACCAGATCGCGCAGGCACGGCAACTCAGCCAGTGACGGAGCGCCCGGCTCAGAACAGGTGCCAGCTGGCCCACCAGGCAATCGCCGCGACGAACGCGCTGGCCGGTATCGTGAAGATCCAGGCCCACACGATGTTGGCCGCCACGCCCCAGCGCACGGCACTGGCACGCTGGGTGGCACCGACGCCCACGATCGCGCCCGTGATTGTGTGCGTGGTCGAGACGGGAACCCCCAGCAAGGTCGCGAGGAACAAGGTCAGGGCACCGCCCGATTCGGCACAGAACCCGCCCACCGGTTTGAGTTTGGTGATTTTCTGCCCCATGGTCCGCACGATGCGCCAGCCCCCGAGCATGGTGCCCACCGCTATCGCCATGTAGCAGCTCGCAATCGTCCAGATCGGCGGCGAGGTATCCGACGCCGCCGCATGGCCCGTGGCGATCAGCAGCAGCCAGATGATGCCGATGGTCTTTTGCGCGTCATTGCCGCCGTGGCCCAGGCTGTAGGCGCCGGCGGAGAACAGCTGGGCGCGCCGGAACCACCGGTCCACCCTGGACGGCGTCGCCCGCCGGAACGTCCAGGCAACCACCACCATCATCAGGGAGCCCAGCAAGAACCCGAGCAGCGGCGAGAGGAAAATGAACAGCACGGTTTTGGTGATGCCGGAGCTGATCAGTGCGCCCGTCCCGGTTTTCGCGATCACGGCCCCGACGATGCCACCAATCAGGGCGTGCGAGGAACTGCTGGGAATGCCGTAGTACCAGGTAATGAAGTTCCAGCAGATCGCGCCCACCAGGGCCCCGAACACGACATGCACGTCCACCACGCTCGGGTCGGCAATGCCCTTGCCGACCGTGGCCGCCACGCTCAGGTGAAACACCGCGATGGCCACGAAGTTGAAGAAAGCCGCAAACACCACGGCCTGGCCCGGCCTGAGCACGCCGGTGGAGACCACGGTGGCAATTGCATTCGCGGCGTCGTGAAAGCCATTGAGAAAGTCGAAGACGAGCGCCATCGCCACCAACAGGACCACCACCCACAACGCGACATGTGCGGTTGCCATGCGTGGCCCGGGATCAGGAATTTTCGAGGACGATGCCCTCGATCAGGTTGGCCACGTCCTCGCACTTGTCGGTGATGGTTTCAAGCAGCTCGTAGATGGCCTTGAGCTTGAGCACCTCGCGCACGTCGGGCTCCTCGCGAAACAGCTTGCTCAGGGCCGAGCGCATCACACGGTCCGCATCCGACTCGAGACGGTCGATTTCCTCGCAGGTTTTCAGCGCCGCCTCGGCATTGCCGGCCTCCGAGATCTTGTCCAGCAGCTTCACCGCATCGCGTACCCGCTCGCAGCACTTCACGCTCAGGTCCGTCAGCCGCGAAATCTCCTCGGTCATCTCGCGCACGTCGTACAGCGCCATGGTCTCCGCCGAGTCCTGAATCAGATCGGCCACGTCATCCATGGCGTTGATCAGCGAGTGAATCTGTTCGCGATCGATGGGCGTGATGAAGGTCTTGTGCAAGGCCCGGTTGACCTCGTGTGTCACACGGTCCGCGGCACGCTCGGCGTTGTCGACCTCCTGGTTGTACTTCTCGCGCTCGTGAAGGTCGCCGTAGTTCGCCACCAGTTTCACAAATGCGTGCGCTGCTTCCACCATCCGGTCCGCATGCTGGTTGAACATGTCGAAAAAATTGCCTTCGCGCGGCAGTAACTTGGCAAACAGCATGATTCGATCCTGGAGTGTCCGTCGGATGGGTAGCGCCCGGTGACCCGCGAGAGTTTAACCGCCGCCGGATTTCAAAGTCGGGCCCGGTACCACTTGCATCGACGCGAGGCCCGTGCCCGCGCCGGCTGATCGCAGGCGACCGCGGCCAAAGCAGTCATTTCACAAGCGCGCAATGGCTTGCCGGTGCACGTGGCGCAGTTGTGCAGCGCTGACTCGCTGCGGCGCAATTTCCGCCAGCGGCACCAGCACAAAGGCGCGCTCGGCCATGCGCGGATGGGGAAGCGTCAACGTCGGGCTCTGCAGTTGTGCGTCGCCGTACAGCAGAAGGTCCAGATCCAGCGTGCGCGGAGCATTCCGGTGGGGGCGCTCACGCCCCGCATCCCGCTCCAGTTGCTGCAATCGCTGCAGCAGCGCCGGCGCGGTCAGGGTAGTGGCAATCTCCACGACGGCATTCACGTAGTCGGGGCCGGCCGCATCGACGGGTGCGGTTCGATAGAGTGACGAGCGGCGCGTCACTTGCGTGTCGGACAACATGCCGATCGCGTCCATCGCATGGCAAATCGCACTCGCCGCGTCCCCCAGGTTCGCCCCCAGGGCAATATAGCCGGTCACAGGCGGATTTTTCAAGATAAAAGCGGCTCAAGCCCTTGTATCATCTACTTGATTAGCTATATTTTTAGAAGCACCCGAGCGGCGCCGGCGCCGGCGTTTTTTCGGGGCGTCGGACGCGCCCGGGTCACCAGCCTCGGTGGCGGCCTCGGCGCCGACAGGCTCGCCCGCCACATCGGCCACCTCCGAAGGTGCGGCGGCCTGGCTCTTGGGTGAGCGCACGCGCTGGCGCACCGGCTGGCGCTCCTGCCGGACCTGTTCGAGCAAGCCTTCGCGCTCGTCGCCATTTGCCAGACTGAACTCCTGCCACCACGCCGCCAATGCCTCGTCGATCTCGCCAATGTCGGCGCGCAGGCGCATGAAGTCGAATCCGGCCCGAAAGCGCGGCTGGTCCACCAAGCTGTACGGCGTGCTGCCCGTGCGCTTATCGAAGCGCGGTTGCATCATCCAGATCTCGCGCATGTCGCCGGCCAGCTTGCCGCGGCCCGACACATCGCCGATGCGGGCATTGAACACGTCATCGATCGCATCCTGCAGCGCCGGGAACGAGGGCTGGCGCTGGCGCCCTTCCATGCGCTGGCGCCAACCGTCACGAACATCGGCCCACAACACGCACGAGAGCAGGAAGCTGGGCGCCACCGGTTTGCCTTCGCCAACGCGGCGGTCGGTGTCCTGCAGCGCCGCCTTCACAAAGGCCTGGTCCGCGCGCTCGACCACCACATCGAGCAACGGGTAGATGCCATGCGCCATGCCCAGCAGTCGGAGCTGCTCGATGCTCGCGAGCGCGTGGCCGGTCTGCAGCAGCTTGAGCATCTCGTCGAACAAACGGCTCTGCGGTACGTCGGCCAGCAGAGCCTGGGATTTGACCAGCGGCGCCGCCGTTTTGGGATCGAGCTTGAAACCCAAGGCGCTGAGCTTGGCGGCGAAGCGGACCGCGCGAATGATGCGCACCGGGTCCTCCCGGTAGCGCGCGGCGGGGTCGCCGATCATGCGCAGCACCTTTTTTTTCGCGTCCTGGATGCCGCCGTGATAGTCGACCACCATCTGGCTCTTCGGGTCGTAGTACATGGCGTTGATGCTGAAGTCGCGCCGCGCGGCGTCTTCTTCCTGCGGGCCCCAGACGTTGTCGCGCAGCACACGGCCGGTCGAGTCGACGGCATGCTTCATGCCGGCGAGTTCACTCTTGCTGGTCTTTTCGTTGCCGGCAACCTGTTCCGCGGCCGCATTGTCGAGATAGGCGCGAAACGTGGAGACCTCGATCACCTCATGTTCGCGCCCGCGCCCGTACACCACATGGACGATGCGAAAACGCCGCCCGATAATGAACGCACGGCGGAAAAGGCCCTTGACCTGTTCCGGCGTGGCATTCGTCGCCACGTCGAAATCCTTGGGGCGCAGGCCCAGCAGCAGGTCGCGCACCGCGCCACCCACGACGTAGGCCTCGAAACCGGCGCCCTGCAAAGTGCTGACCACGTTGAGCGCGCGCTCATCCACCAGCTTCGGGTCGATGCCATGCACGGACTGGGCGACTTCCACGCGCTTGCCGAAATGGTTTTTTTTGGCCTTGGCCGGCGCGGCTCCGGCGGGGCTTTTTCCCAGCAATCGGTCGATGAATTTTTTGATCATGATGGAGAGAACAGATCCAGTATGCGCCATCCGCGCTCGCTGGCAAGGGCGCGCAGCCGCGCGTCGGGGTTGGTGGCAATGGGTCTGCGCACCTTTTCCATCAGCGGCAGATCGTTGATGGAATCGGAATAGAACGTGCTGTCCACATCGGCCCAGCCGAGCTGGCGCGCGGCGAGCCATTGCGCAACGCGGGTCACCTTGCCGTCGCGAAACGAGGGAACGCCGCGGATCTCTCCGTTGAACCAGCCGTCCGGCCCGCGCTCCAGTTCGATCGCAATCAAATCCTTCACACCGAAGGCATCGGCGATCGGGCGCGTCACGAACTCGTTGGTGGCGGTGACGATCAACACTTCATCCCCGGCGCACCGATGCTGTGCAACCAGCGCAAGCGCCTCGGCCTTGAGATTCCCCTGCACGACATCCTTCATGAAGCGGGCGTGCGCAGCAAGGGACTCGGTAGCACCCCGGCGCCGCACGGCATCGATCGCGAAGCGCACGTAGTCATGCACATCCAGTGTTCCGGCCTGGTATTGCTGATAAAACGCGTCGTTCTTGTGCGCGAATTCCACCGGGTCTGTCCAACCGATCGCGGTGGTGAATTGGCCCCAGGCGTAATCCGAATCAATGGGCAGCAGCGTGTGATCGAGATCGAAAAGCGTCAGTTTCACGAGAGGGTATTGTATTGATCGGGTTTCACTCGTGGCTCAGCATCGATTTGATCAGCGGAATGGTGACGGCGCGCTGCGTTTGCAGCGAGTAGCTGTCGATCAGGTCGAGCAACTGCACCAGGCTGCCCAGATCGCGACTGAAGCGCGTAAGCATGAAGTCCACCACCTCGTCGCCCAACAGGACGCCGCGTGCCTCGGCCTGCTGGCGCAGCACGGCGCGGCGCTCGGGCTCGCTCGGCACCTGCAGCTGGAACACATGGCCCCAGCCCAGGCGGGTGCGCAGATCCTCCCGAAGTTTCAGGTCCGCGGGCGGCATCTCACCCGCGGCCAGCACCCCGCGCGGATGGCCGTCACGCGCGCTCATGGCATTCACGAACCAATTGAATGCCGCATGCTGTTGCACCGCGTTGTACAAGTGCACGTCATCGAGCAGGATCACCGCCCAGCCGTCGCTGAATTCAGCCGGTTCCTGCACGGAGGCATCAAGCCAGCCCACACCCTGTTCGCGCAACGTCGCCCGCACACTGCGCAGCAAATGACTCTTGCCGCTACCCGCGGCGCCCCACAGATAGGTGGGAACGGGTGAGCGCATCGGATTGCCGGCCCACAGTTGCAAGTGCCTCAGCGCGGCCTCGTTCGGCCCCGCAAAAAAGCTGGCGAACGTAGGCTCGCTGGCCACGCCGATATCGAGGGCAATCTGCTTCATCGGTACCTCGCCTGACGAGTTCTCAGCCCCGGTAGAGCTTGCTCGCGAGATAACCGGTGCGCACGCGCCGGATCGCGACCAGCAGCACCGCGCTGGCCGGCAATGCAACCAGCACGCCCACAAAACCGAACAGCTGGCCAAACGCGAGCAAGGCGAAAATGACCGCCAGCGGATGCAGGCCAATGCGCTCGCCGACCAGCCGTGGCGTCAGGAAGAAACCTTCCCCGAACTGGCCCAGGCCATAGACCACGGCTACCATCACAACCGCCTTGAACGAGGCAAACTGGAGCAAACCGGCGAGCGTGGCCAGCACCAGCCCCAGGCCAAAACCAAGGTACGGAACGAACACGGCGAGCCCGGTGAAAATCCCCACGGGCAAGGCCAGATCCAGCCCGAACAGGGACAGACCGACACTGTAGTAAACGGCCAGTGTCAGCATCACGAGCAATTGGCCGCGCAGATATTCGCCGAGAACCTTGTCGGCCTCGTTCGTGAAGCTGTCGAAGGCGTCACGCAAATGGGGCGGCACCAATTCCACGATGCGCGCGACAAACCGGTCCCAATCCATCAGTAGGTAAAACAGCGCCACCGGAATGAGCACCGCATTGCCGACCAGCGCCAGCGCCACGCTGCCGCCCAGTTTGAGAGAGGACAGCAGCGACCCCAGGGTCTGCTCCACATTCCCGTTGAGGTACTGGAGCAACAAGCTCTTGATGCTGGCCATGTCCAGCGTCATCTGCACGCCGATCCGCGCCAGCAGCGGGTCGATCCACCCGCTCAGCCGGTCCAGCAGCATCGGCACCTGGTTGCGCATCAGCGGCAGATCCTTCGCCAGAATGGGCACGATCAGCAGCAGCAGTCCAAGCAGTGTCACGATGAACACCAGTTCCACCAGCAAGACTGCCAGGGCGCGCGGCACTTTTCCGCGGCCCAGCCGATCGAGCTTGTTCACCAGGGGCGTCAGCGCATACGCCAGGACCGCCGCCACCACGAAAGGCGTGAGCACCGGGCCGAGCCGCCACAGCGCAAGCAACACCAGCGCGGCAATGGCGGTCCAGGCAACGGCGCGTTTTTGAAATGGCGTGAATTCCATGCAAACGGGTGACGATCAGGCAGAGGGCCGCCGGAACCGGCGACGGGCGGGTGAACCCTTAAAATCAGCCAAATTCTATAGGGCCACGCACGCAGTCCCGTCTGGCCACTTTTCATGAACTCATCCGCCCCCCCCGCTTCCGGCTTTTCCCCGCTGTCCTACAAAGATGCAGGCGTCGACATCGACGCCGGTGACGCGCTGGTGGAACGCATCAAGCCGCTGGCCAAGAAGACCATGCGCGAGGGCGTGCTAGCCGGCATCGGCGGCTTCGGCGCGCTGTTCGAGGTGCCCAAACGCTACAAGGAGCCGGTGCTGGTCAGCGGCACCGACGGCGTGGGCACCAAGCTCAAACTGGCGTTCGAATGGAACATGCACGACACCGTGGGCATCGACCTGGTAGCCATGAGCGTGAACGACGTACTGGTGCAGGGCGCCGAGCCGCTGTTCTTCCTCGACTACTTTGCCTGCGGCAGGCTCGATGTGGAAACGGCCGCCCGCGTGGTCGGCGGCATCGCCCGCGGCTGCGAGCTCTCGGGCTGCGCGCTGATCGGCGGCGAGACCGCCGAGATGCCCGGCATGTATCCCGCTGGTGAGTACGACCTGGCCGGTTTCGCCGTGGGCGCGGTTGAAAAATCCAGGATCCTCACGGGCGCGAACGTGCAGGCCGGCGACGTGGTGCTGGGCCTGGCCTCCAGCGGCGTGCATTCCAACGGCTTCAGCCTGGTGCGCCAATGCATAGCGCGCGCAGGCAGCCAGTTGCCGGCCACGCTGGACGGCCAGCCGTTCCGGCAGGCCGTGATGGCGCCGACGCGGCTCTACGTGAAGAGCGTGCTTGCGGCGCTGGCCCGGCATCCGATCAAGGCGCTGGCGCACATCACGGGCGGCGGCCTGCTGGAGAACATCCCGCGCGTGCTGCCGGACCATATGGCCGCGCATCTGCGCCAGGGTAGCTGGCCGCAAACGGAGCTGTTCGCCTGGCTGCAAAAAACGGCGGGCATCGATGATCACGAGATGAACCGGACCTTCAACAATGGCATCGGCATGGTGGCGGTGCTGGCCCCTGCGCACGCCGCCGCTGCGGCGCAGGTGCTGCGCGACGCGGGCGAGACGGTATTCGAGATCGGCACCATCGTGCCGCGTGGCGCGGCCGGCGCGGTCGTCCTTGGCCCCTAAACGCCCCGGGGCGTCAGGCGACCTCCTCAGTTCTTGGCACGCCGCAGCTCTGCCACGCGCTCGGCCACGGCGTCGAGGTCATACGCTTCCTCGGCGTGCACCAGGTAATTTTCGAGATCGAGCACCGCCCGCTGTGTATTGCCGTGCGACGCGTGGGCCAGACCCCGATCCCGGTACTCGCCCCACGCCTGGGGCAGCAGGATGATCAGCCGGTCCTGCACCGCGATCAAGCGCGCCCAGTCTTGCTGCGTCCTGTGGATTTCCTTGAGATTGCGCAGCATGCGCGCAATGATCTCGCGCGGCGGCGCGGCCTGCAGATACAGCCCCATCGGCACCTCGAAATCGTCCACCAGCCCGCTGCGCCGCTGGTACGGCTCCAGCCGCTCGGACAGCTCTTCCCGACTGAGCGACTGGCCCGAGAACGGGTCGATCACGACCTGGCCCTTGGGCAGGCTCACCTTCACCATGAAATGCCCTGGAAAACCCACGCCGCGCGCGCTCAGACCCAGTCCCTGGGCCAGTTCCAGCCACAACACGGCCAGCGAGATCGGAATGCCGCGCCGAGTTCGCAGCACCGAATTCAGGTAGCTGTTGTCGGGGTCGTAATAGTCGTTGACGTTGCCGCCAAAGCCGAGGTCGCGAAAGAAAAACTGGTTCAACATCCGCAGGCACTGCAGGGGAGCCGCATCGGTCGGGATGCGGCGCCTGAGCCGTGCCAGCAATTGGTCGACCTCGCCGAGGACCTGCTGCACATCCAGTTCGGGATACTCATCCTGCGCCAGACTGACCGCCGCCTCCAGCAGAGGAAAGTGCTCGTCCGACTGCACCAGGGCAGTGAAGAATTCCAGCGGCGTGGGCGCTCCCAGACTGATTTGCATGATGCAGTATCCACGAATTCATTCGGCGCTTCATCCGTTGTAACGGCGGCGCCGACGCGCGTCAAGGCAGTCCTGTGCCGAGACGCCTGGGCGAAGTTTGCCGTTGCATTTCGTTGCAATAAGGGGTCCGGGTGGCGGTTCAGCAACGTTACCTGGCATGGACTCACAAGAACCCGATCGATATCCAGGGAATGGCGACGATGATCAGCAGCGCAATGAGCAGTACGCCCAGGAAGGGCCACACGCGCGAAAACACCTCGTCGGGTTCGACCTTGCCGATCGCGCAGGCTGCATAAAACCCCACGCCGAAAGGCGGTGCAAACAAACCCAGCCCCATGGCAAAGACCGCCACCATGGCGTAATGGACTTCGTTGACGCCGACCGCGCGCGCCACCGGAAACAGCAGAGGGCCAAACAGCACGATGGCCGGGATACCCTCGAGCACGCTGCCCAGCACCGTGAACATCAGCGCCGAGACCAGCAGGAATCCGATCTTTCCGCCGGGCACCGCGGTCATCATTTCGACCAGCGAACGCGAAAAGCCCGATTGGGTGAGCGCCCAGGCCATTCCGGTCGCACAGCCGATGATGAGCAAGATCGCCCCCGACAGTGACGCCGTGCCCACCAGAATCGGGTACATGCGACTCCAGTCGAACTGGCGGTACAGCAGCAGGCCGGCCAACAGCGTGTACACCACACCGACCGTCGCGACTTCGGTGGCCGTGGCCACGCCCTCGACCACCGTGGCGCGGATCAGTACCGGCAGCGCCAGCGCCGGCAGCGCGATCACAAACAACTTGCCAACCTGGCGCCAATGGGTCCGTGCAACGCCGCTCATGTCGTGAGCCCGCGTGCGGAAGTAGATCAGAATGCCCAGCGCCAACATGCCGACCACGGCCGGCAGCAGGCCGCCGGTAAAGAGCGCCGAGATCGATACGCCGGTCACGGCGCCAATGGTGATCAGGACCAGGCTGGGTGGAATGGTCTCGCTCATGGCGCCGGAGGCCGCCAGCAACCCGACCAGTTCCCCTTGCTGTGCGCCGCGCTTTTTCATCTCGGGAAAAAGGGCCGGCGCAATGGCGGCCATGTCCGCCGCCTTGGAGCCCGAGATGCCCGACACCAGATACATCGCGCCCAGCAACACGTATTGCAGCCCGCCACGCACGTGGCCGAGCAGCGACGCGAGAAAATCCACCATGGCACGGGCCAGACCCGTCATCTCGATCAACGCGCCCAAAAACACGAACAGCGGGACCGCCAGCAAGATGATGTTCGACATGCCTTCGTCCATGCGGTTCACGACGATGGTGAGCGGCACGGTGGTGGTGAGCGCAAGATAGCCCAGGGTGGCAATGCCAAACGAAAAAGCGATGGGGACGCCCAGCGCGACACACAGGCCCACCCCACCCACGAAAAAAATCAGCAAATTGATATTCCCCAGTGTCGCGAGGACGGGCTTCAGGAACCACAGCGCCGCGACCAGTGCGGTCATCACGACAACGCAGCCCGCCACGGCCCGCAGACTGGAACGCTCCAGCAGGCGCGCCAGCGCAATGGCCAGCATCAGCACGACGCCCACGCCAATGGCGGCAACACGAACGCTGTCGTGCCACTGCAGTGCCGGCGTCGTCACGATCCATTGGTCGACGATGTGGTCATAGGACGGCAACAGCAGCATGGCAACGAACAGCACCACGATGCAGGTTCCCAGCGTCTCGACCCACGCCCGAAGTCCGGGCCGCATCCAGTTGAGGAACGTCGCGAGCCGCATGTGTTCGCCACGCCGCAGCGCAATCACGGCGCCGAGCATGGCCAGCCACAGGAACAGGATGGAGGCCAGTTCGTCCGTCCAGGTCAAGGGCGCATCGAAAACATAGCGCGAGACCACGCCGGCGAACAGGATCACGGTTTCCAGCACGACCAGAATCGCCGCCGGTATCTCCGTTCCCCAAGCCATGGCGCGATCGAACAGCGCCAGCGATCGCGAAGCATGCAGGGTCGAACGGTCGTCGGAGATGTGCATGGCAAGCCCAAAAATCAGGCCCGCAATGGCTTCAAGGCCAAGGCGGGCCCGCGAACCGTCACGGGCGGTCAGGCCAGCTTGCCGGAATATTTTTCCAGCTTCGACATCGCCTCTTCACCAAACTTCGTGCGCCAGTACTGATAAAAGCTGGCCTTGGACAGCGTGTCGCGGAACGATTTGGGATCGGGGTCGTTGAAGATCATGCCCTTGGCCTTGAGCTCCCCTTCCACGGTATTGTCGAGCCGGCGGATGTCGTCACGCTGCTTCTCCACCGCCACGGTCACGTGCTTGTTGATCACCGCCTGAATGTCCTTGGGCAACGAGTTCCAGCGCTTCCCGTTCGCCAGGATCCACTGACCATCCCACATATGGCGTGTCAGCGAACAGTACTTCTGCACTTCGTACAGCTTGGCAATTTCAATGATGGCCAGCGGGTTCTCCTGTCCGTCGACCACCTTGGTCTGCAGCGCGGAATACACCTCGCTGAAATTGATGCCCGTGGGTGAGGCGCCCAGATCCTTGAACATGGATGTCCACAACGGGCTCACCGGCACGCGGATCTTGAAACCCTTCAAATCGGCCGCGGTGCTGATGGGCTTGGTCGACGTGGTGATGTTGCGATACCCGTTGTCCAGGCATTTGTCGAACGTGTACAGGTTCACCTTGCTGATGGCCGCGCGCACGTAGGCGCCGAGATCGCCGTCCATCGCAGCCCAGACCGTGGGGTAATCCTTGAACGCAAAAGCCAGCCCATTGATCCCGGCAACCGGCACCAGGGTCTGCAAAATGAGGCCGGACAGCGGGAAGATATCAATTGCACCGGTGCGCACCTGCGACAGCATGTCGGTGTCGCCGCCCAGCTGGTTGTTGGGGAAGATCTGGATATCGACCTTGCCATTCGTCTCCTTCTTGATCGCATCCGCTGCCTCCCGAATCCGGATCGTCGAGGGATGGGTCGCCGGAATATTGTTGGCCCACTTGAGCGTGTATTCGGCGGTTTGCGCAAACACCGGCTGCCCGATGGCAGTCAGCGCCCCGATACCGGCTGCCCCCTGAATGAAGGCGCGGCGCGGGATGGTGGTCGAACGGGGTGCAGCAGTCATCGTCATGTCTCCAGGTTGTTTTGGTTGAAAAATGGGGGCGCCGCACAGTCTAGTACATCACCAGACCGCCATCGGCCACCAGCGTCGCGCCGGTCACGATCGAAGCGTCCGGCGACAACAGAAAGGCAATGCTCTTCGCGATTTCCTCGGGCGCCGCGGTCCGGTTCTGCACCGCCATGGCTTCGACACGCCTGCGGTGCGCCTCGTTTTTCCACGCCTCTTCGATCATCGGCGTGAGGGTTGCGCCGGGCGCCACCGTATTCACGCTGATTTCCCTGTCAGCCAGCGCTCGCGCGGCATTCTTGGTCAGAGCCAGCACGCCCCCCTTGCTGGCGGCGTAGGCGGCGGTGCCGGACAGGCCGCCGCCGCGCAGGCCGGCCACGCTGGCCACGGTGCAGATGCGCCCGCCGGGATGCATGTGGCGGGCTGCCTCGCGCAGGCACAGGAAGGTGCCAATGACATTCACCGCGTACACGTCGCGGAACATGTCCACCGTGATGTCCATGAAGGGCGTCATGTTCGCCACCCCGGCGCATGTCGCCAGCGCATCGAGCCCGCCCAGCCATTCGCAGGCCCCGGCAAATGCAGCCACCAGGGCGGCCTCGTCAGACACATCGACGCGCAGACCCAGACTGCGTCCACCGAGCGTACCGGCCCGTTGGGCAACCTCCGCCATGCCGCCCTCGTTGATGTCCAGGCCCACCACGTCGTACCCTGTGCGCACCAGTTCCAGCAGCGTGGCCGCGCCGATGCCGCTGGCAGCCCCGGTGACGATTGCTTTGCGTTGGTTGGGCATCGCAAATTTCCTTCAGCGTTGTTGAGCCAGCAGTGCCTGCACGGCGCCAGCAATTTTTTCGGGCGTCAGGCGCGCTTCGTCTTCCAGCACCTGGGCATAGCCAACCGGAATGCGCGGCGCGCCCAGCCGGCGCACGCGGCAACCGGTTTCCTGCGCCGCACTGGCGGCAATTTCCGCCCCGAACCCGGACACCTGCACCGCCTCATGCACCACCAGCAGGCGCCCCGTTTTGGCAGCGGACCGATAAACCGTCTCCTTGTCCCAGGGCCACAGGGTGCGCAAGTCGATGACTTCCGCGCTGATGCCGGCCAACGCGGGCGTATCGATCGCCTGCAGGGTGACGCCAACCCCGCGCGACCAGGTCACGATGGTCAGGTCATGGCCTTCGCGCAAAACCCTGGCCTGGCCCAACGCAACTTCCTGGCCTGCAACCACCTCGTCCTCCACCCCCCACAACTCCTTGTGCTCCATATAGATCACCGGATCGCCGCAGGCCAGCGCCGCCTTGAGCAAACCGTAGTTGTCCTGCGGTGTCGCCGGGGTCACCACCACCAGGCCGGGCATGTGCGTGAACCAGGCCTCCAGCGACTGCGAATGCTGCGCGGCCGACGCCGACCAGATGCCGATCGGCATGCGTGCGACCAGCGGCACGCGCCCCTGCCCGCCGAACATGTAGCGGTTCTTGGCGGCCTGGTTGACGATCTCGTCCATCGCACACAGCGCGAAATCGATCACGCGCATCTCCACCACCGGACGCAGGCCGGCGAGCGCCATACCGACGGCCGCGCCCATGATGTTGGCCTCGGAAATCGGCGTGTCGATGATGCGTTCGGGGCCAAACTCCTGCGGCAGGCCGCGATACTGCCCGAACACGCCGCCGCGTCCCAGATCCTCGCCCAACGCGACAACCAAGGGGTCGGCGCGCATCGCCTCCTGCAGCGCCAGGCAAGCGGCCTGCGCGTAAGTCATTTTTTCGCTCATTGCCACATCGCCTCGCCAGTGCTTTGAACGTCCTCGTACGCCGCGCCGGCCTGCGGCCAGGGCGCGGCCTCGGCCACCTGCAACGCATGCGCGATTTCGGCACGCGCCTCGTCGTCGATCTGATCGATCACGGCCTGGCTCACGCCGTGGGCGGTCAGCCTGGCCGCGGCCACCAGCAAGGGATCGGCGAGCCGGGCCGCCGCGACTTCCTCTGGATTGCGATAGGTACCGGGGTCAACCGAGACATGCCCCTTGAAGCGATAGGTCACTGCGTGCAGGAAACGCGGCCCGCCGCCCGTGCGAACCTCGGCGATCAGCCGGGCGGCCGCCTCATCCACGGCCTGCACGTCATTGCCGTCGACCTTCAGCGAGGGCATCGCGAGTGCACGGGCCCGCGCCGAGACGCCTTCGCCCGCCGTCATGGTATCCGTGGGTGTCGTCGCGGAAATACGGTTGTCCTCGCAAACGAACAACACCGGCAGCCGGTACACCTGTGCCCAGTTCAGGCCCTCCAGGAACGGCCCGCGATTCGCCGCCCCGTCGCCGAAAAAGCAAGCCACGATGTTCGGCTGCCGGCGAATCTTGAGCGCGTGCGCGGCACCCGTGGCGATCGGAATGCCCGCCGCCACCACGCCATTGGCGCCGAGCATACCGACGGAAAAATCGGCGATATGCATGGAGCCGCCCTTGCCCTTGTTGTAGCCCGTGGCCCGGCCGAACAGCTCGCACATCATGCGGCTGGTGTCGGCCCCCTTGGCCAGGGTGTGGCCGTGGCCACGGTGCGTGGAGGTCAGCAGGTCCTTCTTTTGCAGGCTGATGCAGACGCCGGCCGCCACCGCTTCCTGCCCGGTGGACAGGTGCAGCGGGCCGCGCACCAGCGCGGGCTTGGTCGAGGCCGCCAGCCCCCAGGCTGCCACGCCGCCCTGACTGGCAATTTCCGCGGCATCCTCGAAAGCGCGGATACGCCGCATCAGCCGGTACAGGTCCAGTAATCGTTGATGGGTCATAGTTCCGTTTCATTGTCTCCGAAAATACAACCTCGTCCGGCTCTTGCGGATCCACCGCCGCCAGACTGCGCCGCTCAGTGACGCAGGAGCGCCATGACTTTCACGCCAGTAAGCCGCAAAGCTATAAAGTAAATAGCGCAAGAAGCAATCAACATAAGGGCCAGAGACCATATTCTTCGGATTTTTTCGACATTCACCCCGGCCCAGTCGAATGCATTCGCGCCCCACAGCAGGAACACGGCCAGCAACGCGCTGGCCACGATCACCTGCAGCAGGTATTTGCCCCAACCCGGCAGCGGCCGGTAGCTGCCGCGCCGCACCAGCACCGCCAGCAGCAGCAGCGCGTTCACCAGCGCGCCAATGCTGATGGACAGCGTCAACGCCGCGTGCTGCAGCGGCGGCACCAGAAAATAGTTGAGCACCTGGACCAGCACCAGCACGCCAGCGGCAATGCGCATGGGCGTGCCGGTATCCTGGCGCGCATAAAAACCGGGCGCCAGCACCTTGATGGCCACAATGCCGAGCAGCCCGGCGCCATAGTTCATCAAGGCGGCGGCGGTGCGGTCCACATCCAGCACGGTGAACGCCCGGTAGTTAAACAGGGTCGCGACCAGGGGCTTGGCAAACAGCAGCAGGCCCACCGCACAAGGCACCGACAGCAGCACGACCAGGCGCAGGCCCCAGTCCAGCATCGCGGAATATTCGGCATCGTTGCGGCTGGCCCGCGCCGCCGCCAGCTGCGGCATCAACACGACCCCAAGCGCGACGCCCAGCATGGCGGTGGGAAACTCCATCAACCGATCGGCATTGGTGATCCACGTCACGCTGCCGGGCGCCAGGTGCGAGGCGATCTGGGTGTTGATCAGCAGCGATATTTGCGCCACGCTCACGCCGACCAGCGCCGGCCCCATCAGGCGCAGGACCTTGCGGGTGCCCGGGTCCACCCAGGCAGCCTGCAAGGCCCGCAGGCTGCGGCCCAGGCGGGGCAGCATGCCCAGGCGCCTGAGCGCGATGAACTGCAGACTCAATTGCAGGATGCCGCCCAGGATCACGCCCACGCATTGCGAGTAGATCGGCACGATTCCGTGGCGCTCGAACCACGGGTTCGCAACCACGATGGCCAGGATCATCGCCACGTTCAATAGCACCGGCGCGGCCGCAGGCACGGCAAATTTGCGCCAGGTGTTCAGGATGCCGCCCGCCAGCGCCACCAGCGACATGAAGCCAATGTACGGGAACATCCAGCGCGTCATCACCACCGTTGCATCGAACGCCGCGGGGTGGAATCCACTGGCCAGCGCCCAGACCAGCACGGGCGCACCCACAATGCCCACCACGCAGACCAGCAGCAACACCCAGGTCAAAAGCGTGGCAACATGGTCGATCAAGGCATGCGCACCGGCATCGCCATGTTCCTCCTTGCAGGCCGACAGCACCGGCACAAAGGCCTGGCTGAACGCCCCTTCGCCAAAGATCCGGCGAAACAGATTGGGAATGCGAAACGCCACGAAAAACGCGTCCGTCATGGGGCTGACCCCGTACACCGACGCGAACAATACGTCGCGCACCAGCCCGGTCACGCGGGACGCCAGGGTGAACAGGGAAACAGTGGACGCGGACTTGAGCAGGGACACGCGGCAAGTGTAGCCGGGGCGCCGCGGCCGACCGGCGCGTCGCTTTTGAAATTAGCCACGCTGGTACAATTGAGAGCTTTGCCGACAACATCCCCCTGACACAAGGAACACACCCATGGCCTCAGCCAAACCCAAAAAGAAGAACCCGCGCCTCGCGTCGGGCCGCAAGCGCGTCCGCCAGGACGTCAAGATCAACGCCGCGAATACCTCGCTGCGCTCCAAATACCGCACCGCGGTGAAGAACGTCGAAAAAGCCGTTCTCGCCGGGGACAAGGCCAAGGCCACCGAACTCTTCGGCAAGATGCAGGCCGTGGTGGACACGGTGGCCGACAAGGGCATCTTCCACAAGAACAAGGCGGCTCGCGACAAGAGCCGTCTCTCCGCCAAGGTGAAAACCCTGGCCACCGCCGCCTGAACAAGGCGAACCGCCCGGACTGATTTCAGTCTGCCGTTTTGCGGGGTGCGCTGTCGATGCAAAGCAAAAAGCCGTCGAAAGACGGCTTTTTTGTTGCCGGCGCCAGCGCCGTTCAGGCGCTCGGCCGGTCCGGCAGCAGACACGCCTCGACCATCTGCAAATCATTGTCTTTCGCGAAGTTCATGCAGAAATCCCAGGCCATGACATTGTGGTCGCGCAGCGAGCGGTTCACGACCACGCACTTGACACCGCCCATGAAGGTGGGAAAGCACCAAGGCGAATAGCTGAGGTAGCTGCCCGGCTGGGCCCCGCCGGGGCGAAACGGGCTCATCACGCCGGCCAGCCGCTCGGCCCAGTCGCTGGGGCGAAAGGCCTTGCCGTCGCGAGTGATGCCCTGAATGAAGACTTCTGTGGTGGGGCTCGTGGCCATCGGAGAGAGGCTGTGGGGACGCAGGCGGGTCAAGGATCGCTCTTGTTGCACTGCACAAGTATTCTATCTTATACAAGACTTGGCGAAGGGCTGCGGGACGCATCGCAGTGATGCGCAATGGTCAAAAGACAAAACAATTCCTGCGCCTAAAATCGCGCTTCAACGGCTCAACTTCTCGTTGGGCCGTTCCGTTTTGGAATCCCTTTGGAGTGAATCACATGAACGCTGCCGTGCCGTCGTTTCTCGAAGCCGCCTCCCCGCACACCATGAACACCTACGGCCGCGTGCCGATTGCGCTGTCGCATGGCCAGGGCTGCCGCGTCTGGGACATCAACGGCAAGCGCTATCTTGATGCGCTGGGCGGCATCGCGGTGAACACGCTGGGCCACAACCACCCCCGGCTGGTGCCTGCGCTGCAGGACCAGATCGGCAAGATCATGCACAGCTCGAACTACTACCACGTGCCGAATCAGGAAAAGCTGGCCGCGAAACTGGTGGAATTGTCCGGGCTGACCAACGTGTTCTTCTGCTGCACCGGCCTGGAGGCGAACGAAGCGGCGCTCAAGCTCGCGCGCAAATACGGCCACGACAAGGGCATCGCGCGGCCCGAGATCGTGGTTTACGAGCACGCATTCCATGGCCGCAGCATCGCGACGCTGTCGGCCACCGGGAACGAAAAGGTGCAAAAGGGCTTCGGCCCGCTGGTGGAAGGCTTCATCCGGGTGCCGCTGAACGATATCGAAGCCCTCCAGGCCGCCACCGCCGGCAACCCGAACGTGGTGGCAGTCTTCTTCGAAACCATCCAGGGCGAAGGCGGCATCAACCCGATGCGCATCGAGTACCTGCAGCAGGTGCGCCGGCTGTGCGATGAGCGCGACTGGTTGCTAATGATCGACGAGGTGCAGTGCGGCATGGGGCGCACCGGCAAATGGTTCGCGCACCAATGGGCCGGCATCAAGCCGGACGTGATGCCGCTGGCCAAGGGCCTGGGCTCGGGCGTGCCGATCGGCGCGGTGGTGGCTGGCCCCAAGGCCGCCAACATCTTCCAGCCGGGCAACCACGGAACCACCTTCGGCGGCAATCCGCTGGCCATGCGCGCCGGGGTGGAGACCATCCGCATCATGGAAGAAGACGGCCTGCTGGAAAACGCGGTCAAGGTCGGCGCCCACCTGAGGGCCGCGCTGACCCGCGAACTCGCCGGTGCCTTGGCCAGCGGAGGCGTGCGCGAAATCCGCGGCATGGGCCTGATGCTGGGCATCGAGTTGACGCGGCCCTGCGGCGAACTGGTGAACCGCTGCGCCGACAAGGGGCTGCTCATCAGCGTCACGGCCGAGCGCGTGGTTCGCCTGGTCCCTCCCTTGATCATGACGACGGCCGAGGCGGACGAAGTCGTGGCCATTCTGTGTCCTCTCATCAAGCAGTTCCTGACGGAGGCGCCATGAAGCACTATCTGCAGTTTTCCGATCTCGACGCCAGCGAATACGCCTACCTGTTCGAGCGCGCGGCCCTGATCAAGAAAAAATTCAAGGCCTACGAGAAGCACCAGCCGCTGATCGACCGCACCCTGGTCATGATTTTCGAGAAGGCCTCGACACGCACGCGCGTGAGCTTCGAGGCCGGCATGTACCAGCTCGGCGGCACGGTGGTCAACCTCACCACCGAAGGCAGCCAGCTGGGCCGCGCCGAGCCTATCGAAGACAGCGCCAAGGTGATCAGCCGCATGGTGGACCTGGTGATGATCCGCACCTACGAGCAGACCAAGATCGAGCGCTTTGCCGCGCACTCGCGCGTGCCCGTCATCAACGGCCTGACCAACGAATTCCACCCGTGCCAGATTCTGGCTGACATCTTCACCTACATCGAGCACCGGGGTTCGATCAAGGGCAAGACGGTGGCCTGGGTCGGCGACGGCAACAACATGGCCAACACCTGGCTGCAGGCGGCCGAAATCCTGGGCTTCACAGTGCATGTGAGCACGCCCAGCGGCTACGAGGTGGATCAGTCGGTGGCCGGCCTGCGCTCCGCCGACAGCTACAAGGTCTTCAAGAATCCGATGGACGCCTGCGCCGCGGCCGACCTGGTCACCACCGACGTCTGGACCAGCATGGGCTTCGAGGCCGAGAACGAAGCACGCAAAAAGGCCTTCAACGACTGGTGTGTGGATGGGGACATGATGCGCGCCGCCCAACCCGACGCACTGTTCATGCACTGCCTGCCCGCACACCGCGGCGAAGAGGTCGAGGCCGACGTGATCGACGGCCCCCAGTCGGTGGTGTGGGATGAAGCCGAGAACCGCATGCACGCGCAAAAGGCGCTGATGGAATATTTGCTGCTGGGCCGCGCCAACCCGGTTTGAGCTTTGCACCCGAAACCGGGCCGGCAAGCCGGACAGGAATTGGCTGGGACTATTTGGACGACGGCAGGAAGATCGCCTGCAGGTCGCTCAGGAAATCGAAACCGCGCGCGGTCGGCTTGACGCCGGCAAAGTCGCGCTCGATCAATCCCTTTCGTTCGGCCTCGTCGAGCCCCTGGCGAACGGCGTTGAGCGTGAGGCCGGTGCGCTCGAAAAACCGCGACAGATCGAAACCGTCCTTCAGGCGTAGCGCGTTCAGCATGAATTCGAACGGCAACTCGGCGCGGCCGACTTCCTCGTCCTGCGCCACGGCCTGTCCGGCCAGCGCCTTGTCCATGTACAGCCGCGGCTCGCGAAAGCGTACCTGGCGCACGATGCGGTGCGCAAAACTCAGCTTGCTATGGGCGCCCGCGCCAATGCCCAGATAGTCGCCAAACTGCCAGTAGTTCAGGTTGTGCGCACAGCGGTGGCCGGGCCGCGCGTAGGCCGAGACCTCGTAGCGCTCCAGCCCCGCTGCGGCGGTCAGCTCGGTGATGCGGTCCAGCATGGCGTAGGCCGTGTCGTCTTCGGGCACGACCGGCGGGAATTTGGCGAAATAGGTGTTGGGCTCGATCGTCAGGTGGTAGATCGAGATGTGAGGAGGATTTAACCCAAGCGCCGTCTGGATATCCCGCTCTACATCCTGTAGCGTCTGCCCGGGCAACGCGTACATGATGTCGAGGTTGAAGGTATCGAAGGACGCGGCGGCTTCTTCTACCGCGGCAAACGCCTGGGCGCGATCATGCACGCGCCCCAGCGCCTTCAGATGGTCGTCGTTGAAGCTCTGCACCCCGACTGACAAGCGCGTCACGCCCGCACTGCGAAACGCCTTGAAGCGATCCTTCTCGAAGGTGCCCGGATTGGCCTCCAGCGTGATCTCGCAATCGGGCTCCAGCGGCAGCCGTGCCCGAATGTCGCCCAGGAGGTGGTCGATCGCCTCGGGCGAGAACAGGCTGGGCGTGCCGCCGCCAATGAAGACGCTGTGGATCGCGCGGCCCCAGACCAGCGGCAGCGCGGCTTCCAGATCGGCGATCAACGCGTCCAGGTAGCGCTGCTCGGGCAGCTCGTCCCGCTTCATTTCGTGCGAGTTGAAATCGCAGTAGGGGCATTTGCGGATGCACCAGGGCAGGTGCACATACAGCGACAGCGGCGGCAAGGCGGCCAACTGCAGGCTGCCGGGACGCATGTAGTGCTGGATATCGGCGGTCACATCCAGCGCTCGCGAATCAGGCGCATCATGCCCTGCGCCGCCTGGCCGCGGTGGCTATGGGCATTTTTCACCTCGGGCGGCAATTGCGCGAAGGTCTTGCCGAATTGCGCGACGAACATCACAGGGTCGAACCCGAAGCCGTTGCTGCCCACTGGCTCGCGCGCAATTTCGCCGACCACGCGACCCACGGCAATCAACGGTTCCGGATCCTGCGGCGAGCGCACCGCCACCAGCGTGCTGACCAGCGCCGCGCGCCGGTTTTCAATGTCCTTCAATTGCTCCAGCAGGGCGCGCACGTTGTTGGCATCGCCCTTGGCATAGCCGAACTGCGTGGCATAGAACGCGGTGTCCACGCCGGGCAGGCCGCCAAAGGCGTCGACGCACAGGCCCGCGTCGTCGGCCAGCGCGGGCAGCCCGCTGTGGCGCGCAGCGTGGCGGGCCTTGGCGAGCGCGTTTTCGACAAAGGTGCGAAACGGCTCCTCGGCTTCGGCAATGCCCAGCTCGGACTGGCGCACCAGCGACAGCCCTAACGGCGCCAGCATGGCCTGGAGTTCCGCCAGCTTGCCAGCATTGTTGGATGCAAGAACAATCTTCATGAAATCAGGCTCTGGCCCTTATACAGCATCGACATATTGCTATTTATTCGATAGTGACCGCGTTTGCGCCAGCACCAGTTCGCGAACGCCCTTGCCGGCCAGCGCGAGCAGCGCATCCATCTCGGCGCGCGAGAAAGCGGCGCCCTCGGCCGTGCCCTGCACCTCCACAAAGTTCCCGGCCCCGGTCATCACCACGTTCATGTCGGTGTCGCAGGCGGAGTCTTCGATGTACTCCAGGTCCAGCAGCGGTGTGCCCTGCACGATGCCGACCGAGATGGCAGCCACCTGGTCCAGGATCGGCGACGCGGCCAGCTTGCCCTGCGCGATGAGTTGATTGACGGCGTCCTGCGCCGCCACGAAGGCGCCGGTAATGCTGGCCGTGCGCGTGCCGCCGTCCGCCTGCAGCACGTCGCAGTCGAGGTAGATCGTGCGCTCGCCCAACTTCTTCAGATCAAACACCGCGCGCATCGAACGCCCGATCAGGCGCTGGATTTCCTGCGTGCGCCCGCTCTGCTTGCCGCGCGCCGCCTCGCGGTCCCCGCGCGTGTGGGTGGCGCGCGGCAGCATGCCGTACTCGGCCGTGACCCAGCCTTCGCCGCTGCCTTTCTTGTGGCCCGGCACTTTTTCTTCGACCGACGCGGTGCACAGCACCTTCGTGTTGCCGAACTCGATCAGCACCGACCCCTCTGCATGCATGGTGTAGTGGCGCGTGACGCGCACGGGGCGCAACTGGTCGGCGGCGCGTCCGCCGCTTCGTTGAAATGGATTCATGATGGAGCAGGAAGAATTAAATGTGAAACGACGGACCGCGCCGCCGGCAAATGTCAAGCCTTGCGCGCGACGGAACGCCGGATCGCTTCGTTGATTTCGGCGATCGAACGCTCGATCGCGGCGTCATCAAGATCGTCCACCGCGAGATCGAGCAGGCCGGCCTGGATGGTGGAGGCAAACACGCCATCGTGGATGCTGTCGGTCGAAATGCCGCGCGTGGACTCGAAGGAATCGGGCGTTTCCCACTCCAGCGCGATCACGGTGACGTTGTCGCTGCGAACGCCGCCGCTGCGCAGGGCCCGCTCGACCAGCTCGGGCACGGCTTCGGACACCGGCTGCTGGCTCAGCTGACGCACGATCTCGCTGTCGTCAAGCGTGCCCCACAGGCCGTCCGAGCACAGCATGATCTTGTCGCCCTGCTGCAGCGTGACGGGCCCCGTCACATCGAACATCGGCTTGCTCGGCGAGCCCAGACAGGTGAACAGAATGTTGCGGTTCAACGCCACGGGACTACCCGGGTTTGTGCCCTGGTGCTCGCTGTAGGAGTGATCGCGGGTGCGCGTGAGCAGTTCGCCGTCCCGCACCAGGTACAGGCGCGAGTCGCCGCAGTGGACCCAGAACGCGCTGGCGCCCTGCACCAAGGCCGCCACGAGCGTCGTGCGCGGCGTGTCGAGCATGCCCTTTTCGCTCGCGTAACGGATGATTTGATGGTGCGCCGCCATCAGCGCACCGCTCAGAAACGCCGGCGCATCCTTCACAATGGGCCGCGCCTCTTTCTGGTACAGCGCCGAGACGATCTGCAGCGCCAGCTGGGACGCCACCTCGCCCTCGGGGTGCCCGCCCATGCCGTCCGCCAGCACGAACAGGCCGGACTCGCGGGTGTAGCAATAGCCCATGCGGTCTTCGTTCTTGTCGCGCCCGCCCTTGCGGCTGACCTGGAATACCGAGAACTTCATTTCGTCCTGGCGCCGAACACGGTCACGTTGCGCAGGTTCTTCTTGGTATCGGTCACGAGGCTGTCAAACTGCAGCCGCACCTTTTCTCCGACGGAGAGCTTGGTGTAGCGTCGCTCATTCTCCCGGCTCAGCTCCTTTTGCAACGCAAAAACGGACTGCGGACGCGACAGCGGATCGAGCGACATGCACCACTCCACCACCTCGATGAGGTTGTCCGAATACACCCCGCGCAGGCGCGACAGGGCCAGGCCGAGCCGGTCCTTGTCCAGCCGCTGCGGCGCATCGTTGGGCGGGTAGCCCTGCATGCACGCATAGATGCAGGCGCCAATGGCGTAGATGTCGGTCCAGGGACCCATGGACGAATCACGGCGGTACATCTCGGGCGCCGCGAAGCCGGGGGTATACATCGGGCGGATGAAGTTGCCCTCTTTCGACAGCACTTCGCGCGCCGCGCCGAAGTCGATCATCACCGCCTTGTTGTCATCGGTGATGAATACGTTGGCCGGCTTGATGTCCAGGTGCAGCATCTTGTGCTGGTGCACGATGCGCAGCCCGCGCAGGATCTCGTCGAACAGCGAGCGGATGGTGGACTCGCGGAACACCTTCTGCTTCTTGAGCTCGCGCGCGGCAATGATGAAGTCCTGCAGGGTCGCGCCCTCCAGGAAGTTCATGACCATGTAGACGGTCTCGTTTTCCCGAAAGAAATTCAGGACGCTCACCACCGAAGGGTGGGATATCTGCGCCAGCGCGCGGCCCTCTTCGAAAAAACTCTTGAGGCCGAGCCGGTACAGGGAAAGCTTCTCGGGCTGCACCTGTGGCAGGAGTTCCCCGGGACCCCGGGTGGCCAGCGAGGACGGCAGGTATTCCTTGACGGCGACCTGCTGGCCCTCGTTGTCGACGGCAAGGTAAACCAGGCCAAACCCTCCCGCCGAGACCTTGCGCACCACCCGGTAACCGCCAATGACGGTATCGGGCGGCAACGGGGCTGGTTTGACCTTTGACATAATTACGGGTGGGCTGGCCTGTGACAATCTGGGAGTGAGTGGTTGTTCAAGGTGGCCACGCAACGACCACCAACGAACGCTTTTGCAATGCCAGTTTACAGCATGACAGGGTACGCGAGCGCCCAGCGCAGCGCCGGTGCGACCGCCTCTGAACCCGACTCGAGGGGCCCGGCACCGGCGCGCCTCGGGCTCGAAATCCGCTCTGTCAACAGCCGCTTTCTGGACCTGACCCTGCGCCTGCCCGACGAGCTTCGCCAGCATGAGCCGGCCTTGCGCGAGCTGCTGACCGCCCGGCTCAAGCGCGGCAAGATCGAGGTTCGCGCCGTACTGGGCAGCGCTACGTCCAGCCCGCTGTCCGATCCATCCCCGCGCCTGCTGCAGCGGCTGGGCGCCATCCAGGACAACGTTCGGGCCTGGCTGCCCGACGCCGCGCCGCTCGGCGTGGCCGACGTCATCCGCTTGTGTGACACCGAGAGCGCGTCCGATACCGACTGGAGCGGGAAGGTGACGGAACTGGCGGGCACGGCCTTGCAAGCGCTGCTGGCCGCCCGTGAGCGCGAAGGCGCCCGACTCGCCGCGATGCTGTTCGGGCATCTGGCCCAGTTGCGCGAACTGACCCGGCGCGCCGGACCTCTGGTGCCGGTGGCGGTCGAACAGCAGCGCAGTCGATTCCTGCAGCGCTGGCATGATGCGATGGCGCTTGCCGAAGGCACCGCGCTACCCGAAGCGGCGCAGGAGCGCGCCCTGACCGAAGCCACGGCCTTCGCCATCCGGATCGACGTCGCCGAGGAGTTGACCCGGTTGACGTCGCATCTGGACGAGATTGAACGGCTGCTGAAAAAAGGCGGTGAAATCGGCAAGCGGCTGGACTTTTTGATCCAGGAGCTGCACCGTGAGGCCAACACCCTGGGCTCGAAATCGGCGGCGCTGGAACTCACGCATGTGTCGGTCGACATGAAGGTGCTAATCGAGCAAATGCGCGAGCAGGTGCAGAATATTGAGTAATACTACGTTATTCATAGCAAACTACCAATAACCCATATGGACTATCCCGGTAATTTGTTCGTCGTCGCGGCCCCCAGCGGCGCCGGCAAATCCAGCCTCGTCAAGGCCTTGATGGAGCTCGACGCCCGGGTGCTGCCCTCGGTGTCGCACACGACACGGGCGCCGCGCGGCCAGGAAAAGCACGGCAGGGAATACTTCTTCGTATCCCAGGCGGAATTCGACGCGATGATTTTGAACAGCGCCTTTGTCGAATGGGCGAACGTGCACGGTTTTCGCTACGGGACGTCAAAGAAAGCGATTGAAGAACGAATCGCCCAGGGCGCCGACGTGATTCTCGAAATTGATTTCCAGGGTGCGCTGCAGATCAAGAAGACCTTTGCCAACGCCGTGCTGATCTTCATCCTCCCGCCCAGTTGGGAAGAACTTCGGGCGCGCCTGGAACGCCGCGGCGAAGACTCGCCGGAGTCTGTCGAGGTGCGGATGAAGAACGCGGCGATCGAGGTAGCACAGGCGCGCGAGTTCGACTTCGTTATAATCAACGAGTTATTCGAGCGCGCCCTGTTCGACTTGAAGGCGATCGTGCACGCGCAACGGCTTAAATTCTCGGTACAGCGCCGCGCCCGCGCCGACACCTTCCAGACACTTCATATTTCATAGATCACCGGAGAAGCTTCATGGCCCGCATCACCGTCGAAGATTGCCTGCTGCAAATCCCGAACCGTTTCCAGCTGGTGCTGGCGGCCACCTACCGCGCCCGCATGCTGAGCCAGGGCCACGCCGCCAAGATCGAGAGCAAGAACAAGCCGGGCGTAACCGCGCTGCGCGAGATTGCCGCAGGCAAGATCGGGCTTGAAATGCTCAAGAAAGTACCGAGCTGAGCGCGCCTTGATCGCTCCCGAAGAAAAGCACCGCGATCCGGTGCTTTTTTTCTGCCCGGTCGCGCAATGGCGCGCGCCGCGCTACATTTAGGGGATGGGCGCCGTGCTTACCCTACACCCTGCCGCGGGCGGCAGGGCTTCGACTGGCCAGAACGCCAGCGAAGCCGGCGTGGCCGCGGCGAATGCGGCGGCCGCCAGCTTTGCCGGGCTCACCGCCCGGCTCGACTATCTGGATGCCACCGAGGTCGAACAGGTCCGGCTGGCCTATCGCTTCGCCGACCAGGCCCATCTTGGACAAATCCGTAACAACGGCGAACCCTACATCACGCATCCGATTGCCGTGGCGGCCCGCTGCGCAGAATGGAAGCTGGACGCCCAGGCCCTGATGGCCGCGCTGCTGCACGATGCCATCGAAGACTGCGGCGTCACCAAGACAGACCTGATCGAACGTTTTGGCGCCCCGGTAGCCGAATTGGTCGACGGGCTGACCAAGCTCGACAAGCTGCAATTCACCACGCGCGAAGAAAACCAAGCCGAGTCGTTTCGCAAGATGTTGCTGGCCATGGCGCGCGATGTGCGCGTCATTCTGATCAAGCTGGCGGATCGCACCCACAACATGCGAACCCTGTCGGATGTGCCGCGTGAAAAGTGGAAGCGCATTTCCTCAGAGACGCTCGATATTTATGCACCGATCGCGCACCGGCTCGGTTTGAATCAGACCTATCGGGAGCTTCAGGACCTGGCGTTCAGCCATTTGCGCCCCTGGCGTTACGGCGTGCTGTCCAAGGCCGTGGCCAAGGCGCGCAGCCGCGGGCGCGACCTGATCCAGAAGGTGCAGCGCGAAGTGGAGGCCGTATTCGCCGCGGCGCAGATGCAGGTTCGCGTATTCGGGCGGGAAAAGAGCCTGTACTCGATCTACAGCAAGATGACGGACAAGCATCTGAGCTTTGCCCAGGTCACCGACATCTATGGTTTTCGGGTGATCGTGTCCGACATTCCGGACTGCTACAAGGCACTGGGCGTTTTGCACCAGTTGTACAAACCCGTTCCCGGCAAGTTCAAGGACCACATCGCCATTGCCAAGGTGAACGGCTATCAGTCGCTGCACACCACGCTGGTCGGCCCCTCGGGCGTCAACGTCGAATTCCAGTTGCGCACGGAAGGAATGAATGTGGTGGCCGAGTCCGGCATCGCCGCGCACTGGCTGTACAAGGCCAGCGAGCCGGGCGATGCCAACGCGGAACGCCTGGGCTCCCAATGGTTGCAGTCGCTGCTCGAAATCCAGTACGAGACGCACGATGCGGCGGAATTCTGGGACCACGTGAAGGTCGACCTGTTTCCCGATGCGGTCTACGTGTTCACGCCCAAGAGCCAGATCATGGCGTTGCCCCGCGGCGCGACGGTGGTGGATTTTGCCTACGCCATCCACAGCAATGTGGGCGACCGCACCGTGGCGGCCAAGATCAACGGCGAGCAGGTTCCCCTGCGAACCGAATTGCAAAATGGCGACGTGATCGAAGTTATCACCGCGCCGGTGTCGGCGCCGAATCCCGCGTGGCTCGGGTTCGTGCGAACCGGCCGGGCACGCTCCAAGATACGGCACCATCTCAAGACCCTGGCTTACGCCGAGTCGCAGAGGCTGGGGGAGAAATTGCTCACCCAGGCTCTGCGCGCGGAAGGCATGGAGAAGCTGCCCGACAACGACGCCGCGCATCAGGCGATCTGGGACAAGCTGCTGCGCTTCACCGGCAGCCGCAACCGCGAGGAATTGCTGACCGATCTGGGTCTGGGCAAAAGAATTGCGAGCATTGTGGCCAAACGCCTGATGACCTTGCTCAGCGAGAGTGGCGAAAAGCCGGATGCCGTCCTGATGACGCGCGAGCGCTACACGGCCCACGACCACGTGTCGCAGGGGGCCGTCACCCTCGATGGCAGCGAGAACGCTTCGGTCCAGTTCGCCCTGTGCTGCCGGCCGGTCCCTGGTGACGACATCGTCGGCTATCTCGGACGGGGCGAGGGTCTGGTGGTGCATACCGCCGACTGCGCGGTGGCCCAGCGTCTGCAGCACAAGGACAGCGAGCGGTTCATTACCGTGAGCTGGTCCGACGAGCCGGTGCGCACCTTCGAGACCAGCATCGTCACCACGGTACACAACGGCAAAGGTGTTCTGGCCCGGGTCGCTGCGGCGCTGGCCGCGGCGGAGGCGGACATCACCCACATCGACATGAGCGATGAAATTGCCCAGGATGCGACCGATTTGCGCTTTGTGATTGCGGTGCGCGATCGCGCCCACCTGGAATCGGTGCTGCGCAACTTGAAGCGCACTCCTTCGGTTTTGAGGGTGGTGCGGGCCATCCCCAGCGCCTGACGCCGCGTTTTACGGCGCGGCCGGGTAGCGCACGGCAAGAATCTCCAGTTCCTGCACCCCCGCGGGTGTCGTCAGTTTGACCACGTCCCCCTCCCGGGCCTTCAGGAACGCCCGGGCAATCGGCGCTATCCAGCTCACCTGCCCCGCCGAGCTGTCCGCTTCGTCGATGCCGAGAATCGTGATCGCGCGCTCGGCGCCGGCCGCATCCGCGTAGGTGACGGTCGCCCCGAAAAAAACCTGGTCGCTGCCGTGATGAACGCTTGGATCGGTCACCTCGGCAATCTCCAGCCGCTTCGTCAGGAAGCGGATGCGCCGATCGATTTCACGCAGACGTTTCTTGCCGTACAGATAGTCGCCGTTTTCCGAACGATCCCCGTTGCGGGCTGCCCAGTGCACTGCCTCGACCACCTTCGGACGTTCACCATCCATCAACGCCAGCAATTCGGCCCGCAGCCGGGCAAAACCCGAAGGCGTGATGTAGTTTTTTCCGCCCGCGGGCAACGGCGCCGGCGACCGGTCGGCGTCATCGTCGTCGCCCTGGTCGGACTCTTTGGTAAATGCCTTGTTCATGGTGGCTCCAGGAACAACGAAAAAAAGCCCGCAATCACCGGATTGCGGGCTTATGGATTGGTGCGGCTGGCAGGAATTGAACCCACGACCCCTTGGTTCGTAGCCAAGTACTCTATCCAACTGAGCTACAGCCGCGCAGCCGTGGATTTTAGCACGGCCCGTGCGCAGTTCGCGCGTTCTGCCTACCGCGTCCCCAGTGAGTTCGTCAAAGCACCATTCAGCCCGTTGTACATATTCATCACCTTGTACGC
>DATNBD010000161.1:0-20929 GCA_035572155.1 Rhodoferax sp. | reverse complement strand
GCTCCAGGCGAGGATCAGGACTTCGCTTTTTTCGACGGTTTCGATTTACCCGAACTGTTCAGGGCGATCGCCTCGCGAACGAGCGCCTTGAAGGCGGACTCATCGACTTCTTCGCCCTCAAAGATGTCGATCGCGCGGCGCACGTTGCCGTCGAGACTCGCGTTGAAGAGATGGGCCGGGTCCTTCAGGGACGCGCCCTTGGCAAAGGTCAGCTTCACCTTGTCCTTGTACGATTCGCCGGTGCAGAGGATGCCGTCGTGCGACCAGACTGGCGTGCCCATCCACTTCCATTCCTCGACGACGTCCGGGTCTGCTGCCTTGATGAGCTTGCGCATCCTGCCGAGAGTTGCCCCGCGCCAGTCTCCGAGTTCGGCGATTCGTTTCGAGACGAGTTCCGATGCCGGTTGGCTTGGGTTCGTGTCCGGTTTTTTCATGTTGTCATCATGGAAGTTTCAGATGGATTTTATTTCCAGGGCTGTGGAGCATAGTTATGCAAGATTTCAGGGCGAAGCCGTATAACGTCTGAGTTCAGCGGACGCCGAAGGCGGTCCGCTGGAACGAATTGTTAGCCGCAACTTTGCGGAGTTTAAAAACTAAAGCCACTCATCGCCGTTCAGTCGGTTGAGTGCATCTTTCAGTGCATCGTCTTCAGTTGCGTGGGATTGGCTAGGCTTGCCCACATTCGATCCATTTGTATCGACTTGGCGCCAAGTCCAAGTGGTCCCTGACATTGCCACATCTACGGTCGCATAGTAGCGACGAATAAATCCTGCGTGACTGGGATCTGGCTCCGAAAGTTGCATTGTGTGATAAGTCATTAGAAGACTCCGATTTCCGGGATGAAATGGATTGAGTGATTGAGGCTAACTAATAGACGACAACGATGTTACCCATAGGCTGCCGCCCAACACAACATCGCCAAGTGAAAACCCCTGCACCATGGCCTTGCCCGGCTGTGTAGGCAAACCTGAATTTTGGCGGATGAGCCAGCCGCCGGATATTTCGCCTGCCCCGCCGAGGTCCAACTGCCGTGGTTGCCGGACATACTGCGCAACCCCATTGGGACGTCGCATGACAGCATTCGCATCGGGCAGTCTGATGTGGATGGGTTTGCTGCTTCATCCCGCGTCAGGCCGGTTCCAGCCCATTGCGCCGCTTGATCCCGGCGGCGGCGGGCGAGGTCATGAAGTCCAGCAGCGCGCCGACCGCGCGGGCCTGCGCCGACGTGACCGACAGCCCCGCCGAGAAGGTGGTGGTGATCTGGATCGCGGGTGGCAGCGGCCCCAGCACGGCGATGCCATCCTGGTGGATCAGTTCGCTCAGTTGCTGGAACCCGAGCTCGACCTCGCCCTTGGCCACCAGCGAGCCCACGGGAACGCCGGGCGGTGCCTGCATGATGCGGCTCTTGATGGCGTCGGCGATGCCCCAGCGCTCGAACAGCTTGGCCAAGTGCACGCCGCTGGGACCGGTCGAGTAGCCGAGGCTGCGCGCCGCCAGCACCGCGGCCCGCACGGCTTCTTCGGAGTCGATGCCGGGCCGTGCGGCGCCGGCCTGCACCGCGACGGAGACGCCGGAATGGACCAGGTCGACGCGGCTGCCGGGCACGATTTTGCCGGCCTGGGTCAGCTGTTCGATGGCGTTGGCGGCGAGGATCACCACGTCGAACGCTTCGCCGGCCTGCACGCGCCGGGCTGCGTCCACGCCGCCGACCGACTCCACGGACACCTGCTGCGCGGAGGTCTGCTGGAATTGCTCAACGAGCTCGGCCAGGACCTGGCGGGTTGCCATCGATGAAATGATGCTGATCGTGGATGCCACAGGACCTCCTGGATGCGTTGCGGGCAGCGCCGAAAGGGGCAATTTAAGCACAGCAAGCGACTGCTGATGCGCACTGCGGCGGGGGTTCCCATAGTCTGAGAAAGGGTGCCGTGGTTATAGTCGTGCGACGGTGAAGGAGGCAGCTCATGCGGGTTCGTGTGCTCTATTTGATGGCGACTTTGCTGGTACTGGGCTGCGCCGGGCCGCCAGTTCCGCTATCGCACCCGCAGGTCCAGCCCGAGGTGGCCCGCCTGCCGCTGGTGATCGACTGGCAGCCCACCGAGGTAGTTGCGGACATCTACAAACCCGCCGGCGTGGGGCCGTTTCCGTTGGTGATCTTTTCGCACGGCCGGCCCGGCTCGCGCGAGCGCGCCCAACTGCGGCAGCCCATCACGATCGGTCACGGCAACTACTGGCTGCGCCAGGGCGTGGCCGTGGTGGCGCCGCAGCGACCAGGCTACGGCGAGACCGGCGGTGCGGACGTCGAGGACTCCGGGGCCGACTGGCATGGCGCGCAATGCCTGGGCAACCCCGACTACACCCGCACGGCGGAGCATGCGCGGCGCACGGTGCTGGCAACCTATGAATGGGCGCTGCACCAGCCCTGGGTGCGCAAGGACCGCATCCTGCTGGAAGGCCAGTCGGTGGGCGGGATGACGACGATCGCCGCCGCGGCGCTGAACCTGCCCGGCGTCGTCGGTGTGGTGAATTTTTCGGGTGGCGCGGACGGCAACCCGCATACCTCGCCGGGCCGCAGCTGCCGGCCGGACAACCTGACCGAAACCTACCGCCAGTTTGGCCAGCAGGCCAGAGTGCCCAGCCTGTGGCTGTACGCGCGAAACGACCGGTATTGGGGACCGGTAATGCCGACGATCTGGTTTGACGCTTACCAGACTGGCGGCAGCGATAGCGAGTTCGTGATGACCGGACCCGTGCCGGGCCACGACGGGCACCAGTTGCTGCGCTATGGCGAGCCGATGTGGCGTGCGCCGCTGGAGGCGTTTGTCAAAAGGGTGGGGCTGCTCGCGCCTTGAGTGGTTTCACGGGGAAACTATTAAAAAGATAGCTTCTTGTCGTTTTCAGATAAGGGCTAACGGCACTTTTTGTTGATGAATCCCGGGCCGGGCCCGGGATGACAGCATTTGCCCGCCGTGGGCAGATCAGAGCGTGTCGATGAAGCTGCGCAGCTTGTCCGAGCGGCTCGGGTGTTTGAGCTTGCGCAGCGCCTTGGCCTCGATCTGGCGTATGCGCTCGCGCGTCACATCGAACTGCTTGCCGACTTCTTCGAGCGTGTGATCCGTGCTCATCTCGATGCCGAAACGCATGCGCAGCACCTTGGCCTCGCGCGGCGTGAGTGAATCGAGGATGTCCTTCACCACGTCACGCAGGCCAGCCTGCATCGCTGCTTCCAGCGGCGCGGTGTTGGCACTGTCCTCTATGAAGTCGCCCAGGTGCGAGTCGTCGTCGTCGCCGATCGGGGTTTCCATCGAGATCGGCTCTTTGGCGATCTTCATGATCTTGCGGATTTTGTCTTCCGGGATCTCCATCTTCTCGGCCAGGATCGAGGCGTCGGGTTCGAAGCCGAACTCCTGCAGGTGCTGGCGGCTGATGCGGTTCATCTTGTTGATGGTCTCGATCATGTGCACCGGGATGCGGATGGTGCGCGCCTGGTCCGCGATGGAGCGCGTGATGGCCTGGCGAATCCACCAGGTGGCGTAGGTCGAGAACTTGTAGCCGCGCCGGTATTCGAACTTGTCCACCGCCTTCATCAGGCCGATGTTGCCCTCTTGAATGAGGTCCAGAAACTGCAGGCCGCGGTTCGTGTACTTCTTGGCGATCGAGATCACCAGGCGCAGATTCGCCTCGATCATCTCTTTCTTGGCGTCGCGCGAGCTGGACTCGCCCTCGTTCATGCGCTTGTTGATGTCTTTCAGCTGGAACAGCGGCACCACCACGCGCGACTGCAGATCGGCCAGCCGCTGCTGCAGTTCCTGCACCGGCGGGATGTTGCGCGACATGATGACGCTCCACGGCTTGCCGGCCGCAGCCTGCTTCTCGACCCACTTCAGGTTCAGCAGATGGGACGCGATGCGGTGCCCGTGCTTGTCGAAGCCGCTGAAGTCGTGGATGAAGTCTTCCTGCGGAAAGCCGCACTTGTCCACGATGATGCGGCGCAGCTCGCGCTCTTTCTTGCGCACGTCATCGACCTGGCCGCGCAGCATGCCGCACAGCCGCTCGATGGTCTTGGCGGTGAAGCGGATCGTCATCAGCTCGTCAGACAAGGCCTTTTGGGCCCTCGCATACGCCGGCGAGCCGTAGCCTTCCTTGTCGTAGATCTTGTGGACCTTCTCGAACAGGCCGCGCAGCGTATCGAAACGCGTCAGCGCCTCGCGCTTGAGTTCCTCGAGCTTCTTGGTCAGCGCCTTGGAGCCGCCCTTGCCATCGTCGTCGTCCTCTTCGTCGAACTCGTCGAAATCTTCCTCGGCCACGTAGTCGTCGGCTTCGTTCGGGTTCGAGAAGCCGTCGACCACGGTAGAGATCACGACCTTGCCCTCGCGGATTTCCTCGGCCATGCGGAAGATCTCGGCGATGGTGGCCGGGCTTTCGCTGATGGCCTCCATCATGCGCATCAGGCCGCCCTCGATGCGCTTGGCAATCTCGATCTCGCCTTCGCGCGTGAGCAACTCGACCGTGCCCATCTCGCGCATGTACATGCGCACCGGGTCGGTGGTGCGGCCGAATTCGCTGTCCACCGTGGACAGGGCCGCTTCGGCTTCTTCCTCGGCTTCCTCCTCGGTTGCGGCGGTCGGGCCGGTGTTGTTCAGCAGCAGGGTCTCGGCGTCGGGCGTCTGCTCGTACACGGCCACGCCCATGTCGTTGAGCATGGAAATCACGACTTCCAGTGTTTCGGCATCGACCAGCTTGTCGGGCAGGTGGTCGGAGATCTCGCCGTGCGTGAGGTAGCCGCGGGTCTTGCCGAGCTTGATCAGGGCTTTGAGGCGTGAGCGGCGCTTGGCCATGTCTTCTTCGGACAGGATGGTTTCATCGAGTCCGAATTCCTTCATCAAGGCGCGTTCCTTCGCCTTGCTGATCTTCATGCGCAGCGGCTTGACCTTCTCGGTGGTTGCCACGGGTTCTTCGGCAAATTCGGCTTCCACGTCGCTCAGGTCGGTGTCGTCCACTCTTGCCGTGGCGGCGCCATCCTTGGGCTTGCGGCCGCGCTTGCCGCCGGTTTGCACGGCCTCCATCTTGGGCGGGCGCCCGGGCTTCTTCTTTGTCGTCTCTTCGGCCGGTGCGGCGGCCTTGGCGGGCTTTTTCAATTCTTCCTTGGCGGAACGGGTGGACGGCTTCGATGCGGACACGGGATGGGCTTTCGTGACAGCCTTGGCGCTCCCCTTGGAGGCCGGCTTGGAAACGGCCTTGGCGGCGGGTTTCGCGGTGGATGAGGCGGGCTTGGCGGACTTTTGAGCAGGCATGAATAGACCTCTGGGCTTCAAGGCAGGACAAACGTGCGCCGAAACTTGCCGGCGCGGGCAACGTGACGACGGGCCAGGCCCGCGGACGTTCTCTTCAGCAAGATGTCTGGGCGAACATTTGGTGTGCAGCCCTTGCGGGAGATTGGCGGGTCGTGCGCGCTGGCATCGGTTGGCCGGGGTCCGGAGGTACTGCTGTCGCTCTTGCTATCAGTCAAGCCTTACATTATACCGCGATGGCCGATTTTCAAGGGCCGGGACGAGTGGTTTTCGCACCGGCACGCGCGCGGCGCTGCTCGTGCAGCCGGCGGTAGCGCTCCAGGTCGTTCGCGGCCAGCGCTTCGGTTTCCTGCACTTTGAAGCGGTCGTCCAGCATCCGGTCGAGCAGGCCGCGCAGCTCGCCGGCCGTGTCGTCCGGTTCAGGCTCCTGCGCGAGAGGAACCTCGAAACCGGCCGTGGCCCGCAAGGCCAGCGCCTCGCTGGCGTGATCGCGCAGGCCCTCGCGCAGGGCTGCCCAGGGCTGCGCGCCGTGCTCGTGCAGTTGGCCCTCCAGCCAGACGAACAGCGGGCCGTGCGGGGCCGGCAGCTCGCACAGCAGGCCGCGGTCTTCGTTGGACAGGCCGTCCCAGGCCGCCATATGCGTGAGCAGAATGCGCGCCGCGTGGTCGGCGCGGCTGGCCGGCGCCGTGCGTGCACCCGGACGCGGGCGGGACGCGTAGTTTGATGATGATTCGTGGCTGTAGCCCATATTTGATATGCTCTGATAGCTATTGTTTTTATAGTTTTTGCCGCTGTAGCGAGTGTCGGCCTGGCCTGGCTTTGGCGGGCCGTTCCAGACCTCGATCAGTTCCCGGGCGTTCAGTTGCACCAGATCGGCGAACTCGCCCAGCAACTGGCGCTTGAGCGCGCCTTCGGGCAACTGGCTCCACAGCGGTTTGGCGTTGCTGGCCAAATGCGCGCGGCCCTCGGCGCTGGCGAGGTCGCAGCCGTCGCGAGCGGCCTCGATCAGGAAGCGCGACAGCGGCACGGCTTCCGACACGCAGCGCGCAAACGCCTCCTTGCCGAACGCGCGGATGTAGCTGTCCGGGTCGTGCTCGGGGGGCAGAAACAAAAATTTGACGCTGCGCACGTCGCTGGCGTAGGGCAGGGCGCCGTCCAGCGCCTTGCGCGCGGCGCGCCGGCCGGCGGCATCGCCGTCGAAGCTGAACACCACCGAATCGGTGAAGCGGAACAGCTTTTGCACGTGATCCGTGGTGCAGGCCGTGCCCAGTGTGGCCACGGCGTTGGGAAAACCCAGCTGCGCCAGCGCCACCACGTCCATGTAGCCCTCGGTCACCAGCACATAGCCGTGCTCGCGCAGGGCACTGCGTGCCTCGAACAGGCCGTACAGTTCGCGGCCTTTGCTGAACACGGGGGTTTCGGGCGAGTTGAGGTACTTTGGCGTGCCTTCACCCAGCACGCGCCCGCCAAAGCCGATGCACTCGCCCTTGACGTTGCGGATCGGGAACATCACGCGGTCGCGGAAGCGGTCGTAGCGCTTTTCCTCGCCGCTGTCCTCATCCACGTTGACGATCACCAGGCCGCTCTCGGCCAGCAGCGGGTCGTCGTAGTTGGGGAACACGCTGGCCAGGCTGCGCCAGCCCTCGGGCGCGTAGCCCAGGCCGAACTGCTTGGCAATATCGCCCGACAGGCCGCGGCCCTTGAAGTAATCCACGGCCTTGTGCGAGCTTTTCAGGTGTTTTTTGTAGGCGTCGCAGGCCTTTTCCAACACGTCCGACAACGTGGCCTGCTTTTGCCGCTGCTCGCTGGCGCGTGCGCGCTCAGCCGGCGAGGCATCGTCTTCGGGCACCTGCATGCCGTATTGCTGCGCCAGGTCTTTCACCGCCTCGACGAACGTCATGCCTGCGTGCTCCATCAGGAAGCTGATCGCGTTGCCGTTCTTGCCACAGCCGAAGCAGTGGTAGAACTGCTTGGACGGGCTCACGCTGAAGGAGGGCGACTTCTCGCCATGAAACGGGCACAGCCCCATGAAATTGGCGCCGCCCTTCTTGAGCTGCACATAGCGGCCGACGATTTCGACCACGTCGGCGCGCGCCAAAAGCTCCTGGATGAAAGACTGGGGAATGGACACCCGGGTATTTTCACCCATCGCCGTCGGTGGCTGGACCTTGGAGCGTGCCGCTGGCGAAAAGGATTTCGGTTCGCTACCATGATGCATGAACACCGTCATCCTTGAATCCGTCCTGACCTGTCCGCACTGTGGCCACGCCAAGCGGGAAACCATGCCGACGGACGCCTGCCTGTTCTTCTACGAGTGCGAGAACTGCAAGGCGATGCTGCGGCCCAGGGCCGGGGATTGCTGCGTCTTTTGTTCTTATGGTTCGGTCAAGTGCCCGCCCATGCAAGGCGACCACGGGTGCTGCGCTTGAGCCGCGGCTGCCGGGCGCCGCACCTGGCCTGCGCGCGATTCCTCAGTGTTTCGATCCGGTGCCATCGCTGCAGGGTGCGGCGCCCAGGGCTCGCTGGCATGCCAGTGCAACGAGGGACACCAGACAGAACAGCGCGCCGGCGTAAAACGTCGATGGCGCGCCCCAGACCTGCCACAACACACCTGCCACGGTGCTGGCAACCAGCATCGCCACGCCGCTGGCCAGGTTGAACACGCCGAACGCGGTGCCGCGCAAGGGCGCCGGGGAGGTGTCCGCCACCATGGCCGCCAACAAGCCCTGGGTCATTCCCATGTGCACACCCCAAAGGGCCACACCCACAAAAAGCGCCACCCAGCCGGTATTGCGGGCCAGGACCAGGTCTGCCGCCAGCAGCACGACAATGCCCATGCCCAGCAGCGTAGCGTGCGGGACACGGTCCGAAAGCCTGCCAAAGGGATAGGCGCAAGCCGCGTAGATGGCGTTCATGGCGACCAGCAGCAACGGCACGAAGGCAATGGGAATGCCGTCCTCTTGAGCCCGAAGGACCAGGAACGCCTCGCTGAACCGGGACAGCGTGAAAACCGCGCCAAGGCCCACCACCCACCAGTAGGCGCGCGGCAGGCGCCGGATCGTGGCGCGGCTGATCGGGTTGCTGCGCCGCTGCGGGCGCTCTTGCCGCGGTTCGCGCAGCCCAACGACCAGCAGCGCAACGGCGAGCCAACCGGGAACGGCTGCGACCCAGAACACGGCGCGGAAATGGTCTGCCCACAACAGCATCAGAGCGACTCCGACCAGCGGGCCGACGAACGCGCCGACGCTGTCCAGCGACTGGCGCAGGCCGAACGCAGCGCCGAGCAGATGCTGGGGTGTGATGTCGGCGATCAGCGCGTCCCGGGGCGCGCCGCGGATGCCCTTGCCAAAGCGGTCCAGCAGGCGGCCTGTCGCCACCAGGCCCAGGCCACCGCTTAGGGCGAAAAGCGGCTTGCTGAGCGCCCCCAGCGCGTAGCCCAGAACGGCCAGCTCCTTGCGCCGGCCCAGGTAGTCGCTCAGCGCCCCCGAGAACACCTTGACGACGAGCGCGGTCGATTCCGCCAGCCCTTCGAGAAGCCCAACCGCGGCGACGCTGATGCCCAGGGTCGTGACCATGAACATCGGCAGCAGGCTGTGAATCATCTCGGACGAAACGTCCATCAGCAGGCTGACGAAGCCAAGCGTCCAGACCCCTGCGGGAATTTGGCCGGTGCCGGCGCCGGGCGCGGTGTTGGATGTTTTGATCATGAAAATCGATCAACCGGGTGAGGCGCGGTCAGCCCGCATGCGTATCGGGACATTGGTGAATTTCAATGGTTGAATGAACAATTTCTTTATGCTGCGACAGCCAGCTGCGTACCCTGCCGGGCGTCAATCCCCGATCGTGCGTCACGAGACTGACGGCGCAGGAATAGCATGACTTTCCAACCCGCCAGACGTGCAGGTCCGCGATGCGTGTGTCACCCCGTTTACCGTCCTGTGCGATGGCCTGGCGGATTTCATCGACGACGGGGTCGTCCATTTCACGGTCGAGCAGAACCTTGCCGGTGTCCGCCATCAGGCGCCGGGCCCACAGCACCACGACGACCGCCCCGACGATGCCCATCACGGAATCCAGCCAGCTCCAGCCGTAAAGCCAGCCGCCCGCCAGCGCCACGATGGCGAGCACCGAGGTCGCGGCGTCGGCCATGACGTGGATGTACGCGGACTTGAGGTTCAGGTCGTGGTGATGCTCGTGGTCTTGGTCGTGGCCGTGGCCGTGATGTGCGTGATGATGTGGGTCGGCATGGGTGTGATGATGCGCGTTGCCGAGAATGAAGGCGCAGGCGATGTTCACGGCCAATCCCAGCGCGGCAATCGCGAGGGCGTCCCGGTAGTGAATCGGCACGGGCGAAAGCAGGCGCTCGATGGAGCCGGCCACCATCAGCACCGCGACCACCAGCAGGAAGATGGCGCTGGTGAATCCTGCGAGCACTTCGATCTTCCAGGTTCCAAAGGCGAACCGGCCGTCGCCCGCATAGCGCCGGGCCGCCGCGTAGGCAAAGGCGCTCAGGCCAATGGCCACGGCATGCGTGCTCATGTGGAAGCCGTCGGCGAGCAGCGCCATCGAGTTGTATCCCCAGCCCGCCGCAATCTCCAGCACCATCATGGCGCCCGTGATCCACATCACGGCGCGCGTGCCGCGCTCGCCCGCGGCGTTGCCCTGGTCGAACTGGTGCGAGTGGGTCCAGGCGCTCAGGCTGGTGGTATGCACGGGCTGCTCCTTCGTGAAACGCTAAGGACATCGAACGATGTCCGTGAATTATCGCCATGCGGGCGCCGCGGCTCGGCTACGAATCGCTGTTGGCGCTCCAGCGGCTGTCCCAGCTCTTCTGGATTTTCTGGATGTCGCGCCGATCGCGCTTGGTGGGACGCCCATGCTCGATGCTGCGCGCGGGCTCGCCGGCCACGCGGTGCTGCTCCGCGGCCAGTGCGCGCAGGCGCAGGCTCTCGGCGGTTTCTTCATACAGTTGCTGGGCCACGGGGGCCGGCCCGCGCAGGCCGCTCAAACTCCGAACCACGACGGTACGGCGGACCGGGCCTTGTCGAAGGGCGATGGTGTCGCCCAGCTTGACCTCGCGCGCCGGCTTGGTGTCCTGCCCGTTGACTTGGACGCGGCCCTTGCCGACTTCGTCGGCGGCCAGCGATCGGGTCTTGTAAAAGCGCGCGGCCCAGAGCCATTTGTCCAGTCGAAGTTTTTCGCTCATGAATCGCCATGTTACGGGAGCCCGTGCCGGGCCGCAGCGCGCCGCCGGCGCGCTAACATCCGCGCATGGACAAAACCGACATCCGGCCCCAGGCCGCCGCGGGCGCCGGCATGGCCGGGCTGCCGCAGGACGGTGACAGCATTTTGCAGCTCGCCGCGCGCTCGATGTTTCATTTGTTCTCCAGCATCAGCCAGGGCATGTTCCTGGTGGACCGCACGGGACGCATCGTCTGGGTCAACGAGGGCTACAAGCGTTTTTTCCCGGCGCTTGGGGTGTCGTCGGTCGACCAGTTTCTCGGTCGCCTGGTGGAGGAGGTGATTCCCAACACGCAGATGCGCCAGGTCCTGGAGACCGGCCAGCCGATTTTGATCGACCTGCTCACCAACAAGGCCGGCACCTTCGTCGTCAGCCGCATTCCATTGCACGCGGAGCCGGCGCCGGACGCGCCCCCCGCGTCCGGCGCGGTGATGGGCGATGTGATCGGCGCGATCGGCATCGTGCTGTTCGACCATCCCGAGACCACGCTGCAGCCGCTCATCAGCAAGTTCGCGATGCTGCAGCGCGACCTGGATGATGCGCGGCGCGAACTCGCCACGCAGCGCGCCAACCTGCTGCTGCGCCAGACGCCGGACGGCCAGCGCCGCGCCAAATACACCTTTGCGAGCTTTATCGGCAGCAGTCCCGCGGCGGTCGATGTCAAGCGCCATGCGCGCCGCGCGGCGCAGTCCTCCAGCCCGGTGCTGCTGCTGGGCGAGACCGGTACCGGCAAGGAGCTGCTGGCGCACGCGATCCACACGGCGTCGGCGCGCGCGAACGGACCCTTCGTCAGCCTGAACATCGCGGCCGTGCCCGACACGTTGCTGGAGGCCGAGTTTTTCGGGGTGGCGCCCGGCGCATTCACCGGCGCCGACCGCAAGGGGCGCGCGGGCAAATTCAAGCTGGCCGATGGCGGCACGCTGTTCCTGGATGAGATCGGCGACATGCCGATGGGCCTGCAGGCCAAGCTGCTGCGCGCGCTGCAGGAGGGCGAGATCGAGCCGCTGGGCTCCAACAAGCTGGTGGCGTTCGATGCGCGCGTGATCGCCGCCACCTCGCGCGACCTCGCGGCGCTGGTGCAGAGCGGGCGCTTTCGCGAAGACCTGTATTACCGGCTCAACGTGCTGCCGCTGCGCGTGCCGCCGCTGCGGGAGCGCCGCAGTGACATCCCGGCGCTGATCGAGGCGCTGGGCGAGGACATGGCGCAGCGCAGCGGCGAGCCGCCGCCCGAGCTGATGCCCGATGCGCTGGCGCTGCTGGCCGCGCAGCACTGGCGCGGCAACACGCGCGAGCTGCGCAATGTGCTGGAGCAGATGGCCATGCGCAGCGACCTGGCGCGCATCGATGCGCAAGAAGTGCTGCGTGTGCTGGCCGAAACCGGGCTGGAGCAGATCGCGGCACCGGAGCCGGCGCCGACGACCGGCCCGGGCGCGGACGATGGCAACCTGCTGCGGCCGCTGCCCGCGCAAATCGCCGAGCTGGAACGCCGCGCGATTGCCGCCGCGCTGGCTTCCACCGGCGGCAACAAGCTGGCCACGGCCCGGCTGCTCGGCATTTCGCGTGCGACGCTCTATGAACGTCTGGAAAACCCTGTCTGAGATTCAGGCGAATGTCTGAATTAAAGACAAAATAATTGTCTGAGAACTGACTTATCAAAGATGTCAATGAAAAAATGTCTTTGAAATCAACTATTTGTGCCTTGGCATGAACTGTGCAATATTTGATCGTTTCAGCCATCACTTTCAGGAGAGCCAAGCATGCAACGTCGTCAATTTGTCGCCACCGCCGCACTGACCGCCCTGGCCAGCAACGCGCCGGTATGGGCCCAATCCAAGGAAATCCGCGTCTGCCACGTGCACAGCATGACCGGGCCGCTGGAAGCTTACGGCAAGCAGACGCAAACCGGACTGATGCTGGGATTGAACTATGCAACCGGCGGCACGATGACGCTGGACGGCAAGAAGATCGTCGTGATCGAGAAGGACGATCAGGGCAAGCCCGACCTGGGCAAGTCGCTGCTGGCGAGCGGCTATGCCGACGACAAGTGCGACCTGGCGGTCGGCCCGACCTCGTCGGCGGTCGCGCTGGCGATGCTGCCGGTGGCCGAGGAATACAAGAAGATCCTGATCGTCGAGCCGGCCGTGGCCGACTCGATCACGGGCGACAAGTGGAATAAGTACATCTTCCGCACCGCGCGCAACAGCTCGCAGGACGCGATCTCCAACGCGGTGGCGCTGGACAAACCGGATACCGTGATCGCGACACTGGCGCAGGACTATGCGTTCGGCCGTGACGGCGTGAAGGCGTTCAAGGCCGCGCTGCACCATGCCAAGCTGGTGCATGAGGAATACCTGCCGGCCAACACCACGGACTTCACCGCCGGTGCGCAGCGCCTGATCGACAGCCTCAAGGACAAGCCGGGCCGCAAGGTGATCTGGATCATCTGGGCCGGCGCCGGTAACCCGTTCAAGATCGCCGACCTGGATCTGAAGCGCTATGGTATCGAGATCTCGACCGGTGGCAACATCCTGCCGGCGATGGTCGCCTACAAGAAGTTTCCCGGCATGGAAGGCGCCACGTATTACTACTACGGCCTGCCGAAGAACCCGGTGAACGACTGGCTGGTGGCCGAGCATTACAAGGAGTTCAAGGCCCCGCCGGACTTCTTTACCTGCGGCGGCTTCGCGGCCGCGATGGCGATTGTCACGGCGCTCAAGAAGACCGGAGGAGACACCAACACGAACAAGCTGATTCAGACCATGGAAGGCATGAGCTTCGAGACGCCCAAGGGCAAGATGACGTTCCGCAAGGAAGATCACCAGGCGATGCAGAACATGTACGAGTTCCGGATCAAGGACGACCCGGCCTTTGCCTGGGGCGTGCCCGAACTGGTGCGCGTGATCACGCCGGCCGAGATGAACGTGCCGATCCTGAATCACAGGTAAGCCTGGCAGATGCTGGAGACGCGCGGGCTCACCATCCGCTTTGGCGGCCATGTCGCGGTCAACGATGTCACGTGCAGCTTTGCGCCGGGCACGCTGACCGCGATCGTGGGGCCGAACGGGGCCGGCAAGACGACCTATTTCAACCTGATCTCGGGGCAGCTCAAGGCCAGCGCCGGCAAGGTGTCGCTGGACGGGCGTCTGCTCTCGGGCCTGTCGCCGTCCGCGCGCACGCATGCGGGCCTTGGACGCGCGTTCCAGCTCACCAACCTGTTCCCGAACCTCACGGTGCTGGAGAACGTGCGGCTCGCCGTGCAGGCCACGCGCGCCGGCGCGCACCGGCACGGCATGAACCTGTGGAGCATCTGGAGCGACCACACCGCGCTGACCCGGCGTGCCGATGAGCTGCTCGCGCAGGTCAAGCTGCAGGACAAGGAGCACGCGAGCGTGGCGAGCCTGCCGCACGGCGATCAGCGCAAGCTCGAAGTGGCGCTCCTGATGGCGCTGGAGCCCAAGGTCTTCATGTTCGACGAGCCCACGGCCGGCATGAATGCGGCCGAGGTGCCCGTGATCCTTGACCTGATCCGAAACTTGAAGGCTGACCCCACCAAAACTATCCTGCTGGTCGAGCACAAGATGGATGTGGTGCGCGAGTTGGCCGATCGCATCATCGTGCTGCACAACGGCCAGTTGGTGGCCGACGGCGAGCCGGCCGAGGTGATCGCCTCGCCGATCGTGCAGGAAGCGTACTTGGGTGTGGCGAAGGTGGCGGCATGAGCAACATTCTGCTGACGCTCGAAGGCGTGCACACGCACATCGGCGCGTACCACATCCTGCACGGCGTCGACCTGGTGGTTCCGCGCGGCCAGCTCACCATGCTGCTGGGGCGCAACGGCGCCGGCAAGACGACCACGCTGCGCACCATCATGGGCCTGTGGCACGCTTCGCAGGGCAGGGTGCGCTTTGGCGAGCGCGACATCACCGCATTGCACACGCCGCAGATCGCGCAGCTCGGCATCGCCTACGTGCCCGAGAACATGGGTATTTTCTCGGACCTCACGGTGAAGGAGAACATGCTGCTGGCCGCGCGCGGTGCCAAGAATGCGGCGCAGATCGACGGCACGCGGCTGCAATGGATATTCAAGCTTTTTCCCGCGGTCGAGAAGTTCTGGAACCATCCGGCGGGAAAGCTGTCGGGCGGGCAAAAGCAGATGCTCGCGGTGGCACGCGCCATCGTCGAGCCGCGCGAGTTGCTGATCGTGGACGAGCCGAGCAAGGGCCTGGCGCCCGCCATTATCAACAACATGATCGATGCGTTTGCCGAGCTCAAGGCGAGCGGCGTCAGCATCCTGCTGGTCGAGCAGAACATCCACTTCGCGCAGCGGCTGGGCGACACGGTCGCCGTCATGGACAACGGCCGCGTGGTGCACGCCGGCAGCATGGCGGCGTTCGCCGCCGATGCGCTACTGCAGCAGTCGCTGCTGGGGCTGGCATTGTGAAGAATATTGAACGAAAAGTGGCTGAAGCCGTTGTGGTCTCTTGGTTATCAGCTATCAACAATAGAGCATCCGGGCGCGCAGGAGACGTCGCATGAAGGCGCTGGACCTTGACTGGAAACCTCTTTTGCTGGTGCCGGTGCTGGCGCTCGTCGCATGGCCACTGACCGGCTCGTTCTCCACCTGGCTCACGCTCACCGTGGCGGGGCTGGCGATGGGCATGATCATCTTCGTGATCGCCTCGGGCCTGACGCTGATCTTCGGCCTGATGGACGTGCTCAACTTCGGCCACGGCGTGTTCATCGCACTGGGCGCATTTGTCGCCAGCAGCGTGCTGGGCCTGATGAGCGACTGGACCGGCTCGGGCGAGCTGTGGCGCAACCTGGTCGCGGTGTTTCCGGCCATGCTGGTCGCGATGGCGGTGGCCGGCGCGGTCGGCCTCGCGTTCGAGCGCTTCATCGTGCGGCCGGTCTACGGCCAGCATCTGAAGCAGATCCTCGTCACGATGGGTGGCATGGTCATCGGCGAGGAACTTATCAAGGTCATCTGGGGCCCCGCGCAGATACCGCTGCCGCTGCCGCAGGCGCTGAATGGCTCGCTGCTGGTGGCGAATGCCGTGATCAGCAAGTACCGGCTGCTCGCGTTCGCGGTCGGCGTGCTGGTGTTCGGCGCGCTCGCGTGGACGCTGGGCCGCACCAAGATCGGCCTGTTGATCCGCGCCGGCGTGCAGGACCGCGAGATGGTCGAGTCGCTCGGCTACCGCATCGGGCGGCTGTTCGTCGGTGTGTTCGTGGTGGGCAGCGCGCTGGCGGGTCTGGGCGGTGTGATGTGGGGGCTGTTTCAGCAGAATCTGGTGCCGCAGATGGGATCGCAGGTGCTGGTGCTGACCTTCATCGTGATCATCATCGGCGGGCTGGGCTCCACCGGCGGCGCGCTCATCGGGGCGCTGCTGGTGGGCCTGATGAACAACTACGTGGGCTTTTTGCTGCCCACGCTCACGCAGTTCGCGACCATTTTCCTGATGGTGGCGGTATTGCTGTGGCGCCCGCAGGGCGTCTATGCCGTGACCAACCGCTGACCGGGCGCATCCGATGTTGCAACGTCTCCTGTCCAACGACCTGCCGCGCAGCCGCATCCTCGCGGCGCTGCTGATTGCGCTGCTGTTGGCGCTGGCCTTTGCGCCTTTCATCTTTCCCGGCGTCAAGGCGCTGAGCGTGGCGGCGAAGGTGCTGGTGTTCATCGTGCTGGTGGCGAGCTTTGATTTGCTCTTGGGCTACACCGGCATCGTGAGTTTTGCGCACACCATGTTCTTCGGCATCGGTGCTTACGGCATTGCGATCTCCGCGACCCGGCTCGGGCCCGGTTGGGGCGCGGTGCTGGTCGGGCTGGCGGCCGCGCTTGCGCTGTCGCTGGTGCTGTCGCTCGTCATCGGGCTGTTCTCGCTGCGCGTGCGCGCCATCTTTTTTGCGATGATCACGCTTGCGGTCGCCTCGGCATTCCAGGCGCTGGCCTCGCAGCTGTACGACTTCACGGGCGGCGAGGATGGCCTGACCTTCCGGCTGCCGCAACTCATCTCGCCGAGCTTCGAGTTTCGTGACACGCCGTTTCTGGGTGTCTCGCTCGATGGCCGGCTCCTGTGCTACTACCTGGTGTTCGTTGCGGCGCTGGTGTTGCTGCTGGCGCTGCTGCGTATCGTCAATTCACCGTTCGGGCGCGTGCTGCAGGCGATCCGCGAGAACGAGTTTCGCGCCGAAGCCATCGGCTACCGCGTGGTGGTGTACCGTACCGCGTCCAGCATCCTGTCGGCGCTGTTCGCTTGCGCTGCCGGCGCGCTGCTCGCGATCTGGCTGCGCTACAACGGGCCTGACACCTCGCTGTCGTTCGAGATCATGGTCGATGTGCTGCTGATCGTGGTGATTGGCGGCATGGGCACGATCTACGGCGCGGCCATCGGCGCGGCGCTGTTCCTGGTGGCGCAAAGCTATCTGCAGGATCTGCTCAAGCTCGCAGGGCAGGCCGTGAGCGCTCTGCCTTGGCTCGCAGCGCTGCTCTCGCCCGATCGCTGGTTGTTGTGGCTGGGTGTGCTGTTCGTGCTCTCGGTCTATTTCTTTCCGAGCGGCATCGTCGGGCGGCTGCGCTCGGCTGCAGCCCAGCGGAAAAATTCAAGGGCTTCCACATGACGTCGTTCACCTCCAATTATCTGACCTGCACCGGGCGCGAAATCCACTACACCGACTGGGGCGCCGCGGATGCGCCAGTGGTGATCGCCTGGCACGGGCTGGCGCGCACCGGGCGCGACATGGACGAGCTGGCCGCGCACCTGAGCACCCGCTACCGCGTGATCTGCCCAGACACAATAGGCCGCGGCCTGAGCCAGTGGAGCCCCGATCCGAAGGGCGAGTACTGCCTGGCGTTCTACGCCCGCATCGCGGCCGATCTGGTGCGGCAACTCGGAATCACCCGGGCGCACTGGGTCGGCACCTCGATGGGCGGCGCGATCGGCATGGTGTGCGCGTCGGGCCTGTTCGAGCCCGCGCTCAGGGGCTACATCCAGAGCCTGGTGCTGAACGACACGGCGCCGCAGGTGGCCGATGCGGCCATAGCCCGCATCAAGTCCTATGCGGGCAACCCGCCGGCGTTTGCGACGGTGCTCGAGCTCGAAGCCTTCTTCCGGCAGGTCTACAAGCCCTACGGCTGGCTCAGCGGCGCGCAGTGGCGCCGCCTGACCGAAACCTCGACCCGCCGCCTGCCCGACGGCCGCATCACGCCGCATTACGACCCGGCCATGGTGCAGCAGTTCATCCACTACCCGAATGACTACCTGATCTGGGATCACTACGACGCCCTCGATGTTCCAGTGCTGTGCCTGCGCGGCGCCGAGTCCGATCTGGTGCTGCGCGAGACGACCGCCGCGATGCTGCAGCGCGGCCCGGGGCTGCGCGGCCTCACAAGGATCGTGGAAGTGCCCGGTTGCGGCCATGCCCCGGCGCTGAATGTGCCCGCGCATCTGGACCTTGTGACAGCTTTTATTGACGCCGCCGTTTGAATCCGGAGGGCGACCGCGACAGGCTACGGCGGGAGCCCGCCGTCCAAGGGCCGCGTGGCGGTTACCCGATGTTCGGTGGATTCAGCCAGAATCCGGAAGAGTTATTGTCAACATGTTCGGGGCGGTTGGCGTTAATGGAGGCTCGGCACATCTCATTTTCAAAGGGGCAGTGATGAAATCAAAAGTTGTGATGGCGGTAGCGTGCGCGGTCGTGCTGGCGGGGACGTCCGGCATCGCCAGTGCCAAGGGGTGCATCAAGGGCGCCGCCGTGGGCGCCGTGGCCGGTCATTACGCGCACCATCATGCGGTGTTGGGCGCGGTGGGCGGCTGCATTGCCGGCCGGCACCTGGCCAAGAAGAAGGCCGCGGAACAAAAGGCGCAGGCCGCCGCCGCGGCGGGCGGGGCAGCGCAGGTCAAATAGCCGAGTCGCGGTCCCCTGCGCTCGCGCCGGTTTCATGCAAAATCGGCCGCGAGCCGTTATCCATACTTCCAAGTTAGCTATTAAAAAAATAGTTTTGTGTGCTGGCCTACTGGCGGGCGCCCAGCGTTTGCGCGGCGGCGCGTGAATCGGCCAGCGCCTCTGCATCGGGCATCGCCTGCGTGGGCCAGTTCGCCATGTGCCGCTCGGCCACGCTGCACAGCGCGCTGATCCACTCGGGCTGGTCGTTCAGGCAGGGGATGCAGTGGAACTCCTTGCCCCCGGCCAGCAGGAAAGCCTGGCGCGCCTCCTGGTTGATTTCCTGCAGCGTTTCCAGGCAGTCGCTGGTGAAGCCGGGGCAGACCACATCCACGCGCTTCGTGCCGGAGTGCGCCAGCGCCACCAGGGTTGGTTCGGTGTAGGGCTGCAGCCATTTGGCCCTGCCGAAGCGCGACTGGAAGGTGAGTATGAACTGGTCCGCGCGCAGCCCCAGCTTTTCCGCCAGCAGCCGGCCCGTCTTGCGGCATTCGCAGTGGTACGGGTCGCCCAGATGCAGCGTGCGCTCGGGCACGCCGTGAAAGCTCATGACCAGCTGGTCGGGCCGCCCGTGGTCCTGCCAGTGGTTCTTGACGCGGCGCGCCAGCGCGCCAATGTAGCCTGCATCGTCGTGGTAATGATTCACGAAGCGCAGTTCGGGAACGGCGCGCGTCTTTTGCGCCCATGCATACACCGCGTCGAACACGCTGGCCGTGGTGGTGCCCGAATACTGCGGGTACGCGGGCAGGATCAGCACGCGCGTCACGCCTTCGGCTTTCAGGGCGTCCAGCTCGGATGCGATCGACGGCTGGCCATACCGCATGGCGTAGCGCACCGTGACGCGGTGCCCGCGCTCGCCCAGCCAGCCACGCAGCATCGTGGCCTGCTTGGCAGTCCAGACCTTCAAAGGCGAGCCCTCGGTGCTCCAGATGCTCGCGTATTTGGCCGCCGACTTGGCCGGCCGCGTGCGCAGGACGATGCCGTGCAGGATCAGCCACCAGATGGGTTTCGGGATTTCCACCACCCGGCGATCACTCAGAAATTCGGCCAGATACACCCGCAGCGCTGCCGCCGTGGGCGCCTCGGGCGTGCCCAGGTTGCACAGCAGCACGGCGGTTCGCGGGGCTTGTCCATGCGTGTGCGCCGGTTCGGGCGCGAAGCGGGGGGCGAGGGTCATGCGCTATTTTCCTGCAGTCTGCCGTCACAGCAACTGCGCCGCGGCGATGCCGCTGCGCGTGGCGCCCTCCAGCGTCGCCGGGTAGGGGCCGTCGACGTAATCGCCGCAGGCCAGCAGGTTTGGCGCGATCTGTCGGGGTGGGCGCGCCAGGCCCGGCGTGCATGCGAAGGTCGCGCGCTTTTCCACGATGGTCTGGATCGGCTGGACCTGCAGGCCCAGTTCTGTGCGCGCCTGTGCGACCACCTGGGCCTGCAGGTCGGCGTGGCTGCCGTTGCTGGTGCTGACCACGAAGGCCAGCAGATTCGCGGGGCCGCCGAGCTGGCCGCGATCGAACACGAATTGCGCGGGGGCCGCGCGCGCCGGGTCGGGGCTGCTGCGCAGCGCCAGCATGGGGCAGGGCAACAGCGTCGCAGCACCGGGCTCCGGCTCGGCCAGCGCATACACCGTGGTAATGGCCTCAAAGCGCAAGGCGCGGGCCATGCCGGCCCAAGCTCGCAGCTGGCTTGCTATGGTATCGGGAGCCGTCAACGCAGATTCAGCAAGGACTGCGGCCGCATCAAGCGCCGAAGTCGCGAGAACCGCGCGGCCGAACCCTTCCCCGTTGACGTGCCACGGCGCCGACGGCGACGCGCCCGCCTCGGTAGCGCCGTGGTGCAGTGCCTGAACGCGCTGGCCGACGCGGATCACGCCGCCTTGCGCCTGCAGCCAGCGAGCCGCCGCATCGGGGAACAGCTCGCCCAGGTTCACCCGGGGCAGCAGCAGATTGGAGCCGCCCTGGTCCGCGAACAGGCTGTCCCGCAGCACGCGCAAAAACACCTGGCCGCTGGCCTGCTCGGCAGGGGTATTCAGGGCGGCCGCGCACAGCGGTTCGATGAATTCGCCGCGCAGCTTCTCGGGCAGCGCTGCGCACAACTCGGCCACGGTGATGCCGGCCGGACACTGGAAGCCGTTGAGGCGCCAGCCGATGGCGCTGCGCAACAGCGCCAGCCGGTCGCGCCAGCGCCAGCCGCGCGCAGTCGCGATGCCGGCCAGCGCATCCCAGGGTGCGCGCCCGTGGCGCAGCACCAGGCCGCTGCCGTCGCGAAAGCGCAAGGTCAGTGGCAGGCGCCGCAGCGCGCGCTGCGGGTTCACGCCGACCAGTCGCATCAGGCGCAGAGTCTCCACGTAGGCGCCGATCAGGATGTGCTGGCCGTTGTCCAGCATGAGAGAGGTGCCGTCCGGCAACTTGCCGTTCAGGCCCCTGGCGCGTCCGCCCAGTGCGCGCGACGCTTCGAAAACAGT
>DATNBD010000160.1:0-7116 GCA_035572155.1 Rhodoferax sp. | reverse complement strand
GCCGCCGTTGGCCACCTTGCCGTTCAGGAGTTTCTCGATACGGTCGAATGCGTCGGCCTCCACGATGCGCAGCTGGTCGTTCAGGTCCAGGCGGAAGCGCTTGAGTTCATCGTCGATGATCTGCTGGGCGCGCTTGTCGCGCACGATGCCTTCCCGCGTGAAGACCTGCACATCGATCACCGTGCCCTGGGAGCCCTGATCGACTCGCAGCGACGTGTCCTTCACGTCGCTGGCCTTCTCGCCGAAGATCGCGCGCAGCAGCTTTTCTTCGGGTGTCAGCGTGGTCTCGCCCTTGGGCGTGACCTTGCCGACCAGCGTGTCGCCGGGCATCACCTCGGCGCCGACGTAGATGATGCCGGACTCGTCCAGGCGGTTCAGCTGCTGCTCGGAGAGGTTCGGGATGTCGCGCGTGATTTCCTCGGCACCCAGCTTGGTGTCGCGCGCCATCACCACGAGTTCCTCGATGTGGATCGAGGTGTAGCGGTCATCCGCGACCACGCGCTCGCTGATCAGGATCGAATCCTCGAAGTTGTAGCCGTTCCACGGCATGAACGCGATCAGCATGTTCTGGCCGATCGCGATCTCGCCCAGGTCGGTGGAGGCGCCGTCCGCGATCACGTCGCCCTTGGCCAGCTTCTCGCCCTTCTTCACGATGGGGCGCTGATGGATGTTGGTGTTCTGGTTGGAACGCTGGTACTTGATCAGGTTGTAGATATCCACGCCCACTTCGCCGGCCTGCGCTTCCGCGTCGTTCACGCGGATCACGATGCGGGTCGCATCCACATAGTCCACCACACCGCCTCGATTCGCCGTCACCACGGTGCCGGAGTCCACTGCGGCCACGCGCTCGATCCCGGTGCCGACCAGCGGCTTCTCGGGACGCAGCACAGGCACCGCCTGGCGCGACATGTTCGCGCCCATGAGCGCGCGGTTCGCGTCGTCGTGCTCCAGAAAGGGCACCAGCGAGGCGGCCACCGAGACGATCTGCGCGGGCGACACGTCCATGTACTGGATGCGCTCGGGGCTGCACAGGATCGATTCGCCGGCTTCGCGCGCGGACACCAGGTCGCCCGTGAGCCGGCCTTCCTTGTCCAGCGTCGCGTTGGCCTGAGCGATCACATACTTGCCCTCCTCGATCGCCGAGAGGTAATCGATCTGCATCGTGACCTTGTTGTCCACCACGCGGCGGTACGGCGTCTCGATGAAGCCATATTCGTTCAGGCGCGCATACAGGGCCAGCGAATTGATCAGGCCGATGTTCGGCCCTTCCGGCGTCTCGATCGGGCACACGCGCCCGTAGTGCGTGACGTGCACGTCGCGCACCTCGAAGCCGGCGCGCTCGCGCGTGAGGCCGCCCGGGCCCAGGGCCGAGACGCGGCGCTTGTGCGTGATTTCCGCCAGCGGATTGGTCTGGTCCATGAACTGCGACAGCTGCGACGCACCAAAGAATTCCTTCAGTGCGGCGGAAATCGGCTTGGAATTGATCAGGTCGTGCGGCATCAGGGGCTCCTGCTCTGCCTGACCCAGCCGTTCCTTCACGGCCTTTTCGATCCGCGCCAGGCCCGTGCGGTACTGATTCTCGGCCAGCTCGCCCACGCAGCGCACGCGCCGATTGCCCAGGTGGTCAATGTCATCGACCTCGCCACGACCATTGCGCAGATCCACCAGGATCTTGACCACGGCGAGGATGTCCTCGTTGGTCAGGACCATCGGGCCGGTCGACTCGGCGCGGCCCATCTTGGCGTTGAACTTCATGCGGCCCACGCGCGACAGGTCGTACGTGTCCGGGTTGTAGAACAGGCGCTGGAACAGGGCCTGCACGGCGTCCTCGGTCGGCGGCTCGCCGGGGCGCATCATGCGGTAGATGGCCACGCGCGCGGCAAATTCGTCCACCGTTTCGTCGATGCGCAGCGTCTGCGAGATGTAGGCGCCCTGGTCGAGCTCATTAGTGTAGATGCACTGCAGATCCTGCACGCCCGCCGCACGCAGTTTCTTGAGCAGCGCTTCGGTCAGTTCGTCATTCGCCTTGGCGATGATCTCTCCGGTCTCGCCGTCGACAACATTGCGTGCAACGATGCGCCCAACCAGGAAGTCCTCGGGCACGCTAATATGGGTGGTACCGGACTGCTCCAGCTCGCGCGTATGGCGCGCCGTGACGCGCTTGTCCTTGGCGACCACGACCTTGCCCGATTTGTCGGTGATGTCGAAACGGGCCACCTCCCCGCGCAGCCGCTCGGCCACGAATTCCATCTGGGCGCCACTGTCCATCAGGCGGAAATTGTCGTTCACGAAGAAGTTCGCCAGGATCGATTCCGGGCTCAGGCCGATCGCCTTGAGCAGGATCGTGACCGGCATCTTGCGGCGGCGGTCCACCCGGAAATACAGCATGTCCTTCGGGTCGAATTCAAAATCCAGCCAGGAGCCGCGGTACGGGATGATGCGGGCCGAGAACAACAGCTTGCCCGAGCTGTGCGTCTTGCCCTTGTCGTGCTCAAAAAACACACCAGGTGAGCGGTGCAGCTGCGACACGATCACGCGCTCGGTGCCGTTGATGATGAACGAGCCCTTGTCGGTCATCAGCGGCACTTCGCCCATGTAGACTTCCTGCTCCTTCACTTCCTTGACCACCTTGGACTGCGACGTCGAGGATTCACGGTCGTAGATGATGAGCTGCACCTTGGCCCGCACCGCCGAGGCGAAGGTCAGTCCGCGGGTCTGACACTCACGCACGTCGAACGCCGGCTTTGCCAGGTTGTATTCGAGGTATTTCATCTCGACAAACCCGTTGTGCGAGACGATGGGGAAAGCGGCCGTAAAGGCAGCCTGCAAGCCTTCGATCGTGCGTTTCTGGGGCGGCACATCGGCTTGCAGGAACGCCGTGTAGGCGTCCTTTTGCATTTGCAGCAGGTAGGGAACTTCCAGCACGCTGTCGCGGCTGCCGAAACTCTTGCGAATCCGCTTGCGTTCGGTATATGAATAGGCCATGAGATCTCCGGGCTATGAGGTCCTTGGCGACTGTCGCGTTGAGCGCTTAAACCAGCCGGGGACCGAGCGGCACCATGGGCCGGACCCTCCCCAAACTCTCAACATTCTTGGTGGTTGGCCACTACCAACCATTGGCGGACGGCGATGCGTTGCACATCGCCCGAACCAAGGCATCTTCTGCAGTCGGAGCCAGAAGACACTAAAAAGCAGCACTGGCGCGTTGCTTTTTGGTGCGCTCTGAGAGCGGGCTTGACAAGCACGAAAGGCTGGGGCTCCTTCGGACGCCCCAGCCTTCGTTGCGACACTCGCTTACTTGAGTTCGGCCTTCGCGCCGGCGTCCTCGAGCTTCTTCTTCGCGGCTTCGGCATCGGCCTTGGCAATGCCTTCCTTGACGGCCTTCGGAGCGCCGTCCACCAGGTCCTTGGCTTCTTTCAGGCCCAGGCCGGTGATTTCGCGCACCGCCTTGATCACCGACACCTTGTTCGCGCCGGCTTCCAGCAACATCACGTTGAACTCGGTCTTCTCCTCGGCGGCCGGGGCAGCCGCGCCGCCGCCCGCGCCGGCCGGGGCGGCCATGGCCGCGGCGCTCACGCCGAATTTCTCTTCGATGGCTTTCACCAGTTCGTTGAGTTCCAGGACCGTCATGCTGTCCAGCGCGGTCAAAAATGCGTCTTTATCGAATGCCATTTTGATTTCCTAAAAAAGTTTGGTTCAAGCCGCGGCGGCTTCGGCTGCGGGGGCAGCCTGGCCTTCGCCACGTTTTTCCGCCAGCGCGGCCAGCACACGGGCCGTCCGCGAGATCGGGGATTGCATCAAGCCCAGCAATTGCGCCAGCAAAACCTCCTTGGAGGGAATGCTGGCCAGCTGCTTCACGCCGTTCACGTCCAGGGCTTTCCCGCTCAACGCACCGCCGCGAATCACCAGTTTTTCGTTGGTTTTCGCGAAATCGGCCACCACTTTGGCGGCGGCCACGGCATCGACAGAGAAGCCATAGATCAGCGGACCGGTCATCTGGTCGGACACCACCTCGAAAGCGCTTCCGGCAACAGCACGGCGTGCCAGGGTGTTTTTCAACACACTCAGGGTCACACCGTTGCTGCGCGCGCTGGAGCGCAATCTGGTCATGTCGGCGACCGTGATGCCGCGGTATTCCGCCATCACGAGCGTTTGAGCTTTTGCGGCGAGGCTGGTCACATCACTGATGACCGCTTCTTTCTCACTGCGATTAAGACTCAAGGTCTACTCCTTCAAAATGTGTTGTCAGTCATTAGTGACTTACCAACACGCCTCATTGCAGCGACCAACCGTTTCGGAAATCTCTCGATTCCATCTGCAGCGGGACCGCCATCTGCGTTGGCTCGCTCGAATTAAGTGCAATCTGCTTGCACGCCAACGGTCTTGGATGGCCCGCGGCAGTCTTTCGGCCGCCGCGGCCCACCACACCAGGCCACCCTTCCGGGCGGCCCGAATCTCTTGCGATTACGCCGCGATGGTTTGCGTGTCCACCCGGACACCCACACCCATCGTTGACGAAACCGCGATCTTCTTCAAATAGATGCCCTTGCTGGACGCCGGCTTGGCCTTGGCCAGCGCATCCACCAGCGCCGCCAGGTTGGCTTGCAGCTTGTCGGTATCGAACGAGCGCCGGCCAATGGTCGAATGCACGATGCCGGCCTTATCGACACGGAACTGAACCTGACCAGCCTTGGCATTCTTCACGGCCGTGGCCACGTCGGGCGTCACGGTGCCCACCTTCGGGTTGGGCATCAGGCCGCGCGGGCCCAGAATCTGGCCCAGCGTACCGACTACGCGCATGGCGTCGGGCGCGGCAATCACCACATCAAACGGCATGTCGCCGGCCTTGACCATGGCCGCCAGATCGTCCATGCCAACGATGTCAGCCCCCGCCGCCTTGGCTTCTTCCGCCTTGGTACCCTGGGCGAACACGGCCACGCGCTTGGTCTTGCCGGTGCCAGCCGGCATCACCACGGCGCCACGCACCACCTGGTCCGACTTCTTGGCATCGATGCCGAGCTGCACCGCCACGTCGATCGATTCGTCGAATTTCGCGGTCGCGCAGGACTTGACCAGCGCGAGCGCATCGGCGAGCGGATACAGCTTGTTGCTGTCGACCTTGCCGGCGTAGGTTTTTTCGCGTTTCGTGAGCTTGCTCATTTACACGCCCTCCACAATCACGCCCATGGAACGGGCAGAACCGGCGATGGTGCGCACCGCGGCATCCAGATCGGCGGCCGTCATGTCCTTCATCTTGGTCTTGGCGATCTCTTCGAGCTGGGCCCGCGTGATCTTGCCGACCTTGTCGCTCTGCGGACGCGCCGAACCCTTGTCGATCTTGACGGCCTTCTTGATCAGGATCGTCGACGGCGGCGTCTTGATGATGAAGGTGAAGCTCTTGTCGGCAAAGGCAGTGATGACCACCGGCAACGGCAGGCCCGGCTCCACGCCCTGGGTCTGCGCGTTGAACGCCTTGCAGAACTCCATGATGTTCAGGCCGCGCTGGCCCAGTGCCGGCCCAATGGGCGGCGATGGATTGGCTTTACCAGCTGGCACTTGCAACTTGACAAAACCGACGATTTTCTTCGCCATGATTTTCTCCTTGCGGGTACTGACGCCATGGCCCAGCCATTTGGCTGGCACCTCGGCTCCCCGGGGTTAACGACTCTTCTTGCTCTGGACTTTGCGCCGAGTCGGGAAGCGCAAATCTCTGATCGGTCGGGGTCAGAGCACGAGTTTTGCTTTGCAAAATCGTGATCTGACCCACAAAGTCTCAAGTCTTCTCAATCTGGCTGAACTCCAGCTCCACCGGCGTGGCGCGGCCAAAAATCGTGACCGAAACGCGCACCTTGCTCTTTTCGTAATTCACGTCTTCCACCGATCCGTTGAAGTCGGTAAACGGACCTTCCTTGACCCGAACGTATTCGCCCACCTCGAACTCGACCTTGTGCCGCGGCTTTTCGGTGCCCTGCTGCATCTGGCTGACGATCTTCTGGACTTCGTCCTCGGAAATCGGGGCCGGCCGGTTCTTCGCGCCACCCACGAAGCCCGTCACCTTGTTGGTGTGTTTCACCAGGTGCCAGGTTTCGTCGTCCATCATCATCTCGACAAAAACATAGCCAGGAAACAAGCGGCGTTCGGTGGTTTTCTTCTGCCCGTTCTTGACTTCCACCACTTCTTCGGTCGGCACCAGGATGCGGCCGAACTTGGCGTGCATGGCGGCGCGGTTGATGCGCTCGATAATATTGCGCTCGACCGCCTTTTCCATGCCCGAGTAGGCATGCACGATATACCAGTGCATGCCAGGATTCACGGGCGCCGCGAAGGCTTCTGCGGCGGGGGTTTCCACAACATCTGTCATTATTTTTTCCACCCCAGAATCAAGTCATAGAACACCCACTCGAGGGTCTTGTCGGAGAGCCAGAGAAACAGCGCCATGATCACGACAAACGCAAACACGTACATCGTCATCTGCATGGCTTCCTTGCGCGTCGGCCAGACCACCTTCTTGACTTCGCGCCACGAGTCGCGTCCGAACGCCATGAAGCGCCGGCCCGCCTCGGAAACCAGGAACATCACGACCGCCGCCGCCAGCCCCACCAGCAATCCGGCCCACTGGACCACTCCGCCCTGCTTGCCGAGCAGGTAGTAGGCGGCCAACGCCACAACGACCAGAGCCGCCGCGATGGCAAGCTTGGCCTTATCGGCGCCGGTACTGACGGTTTCAACTTGTGACGTGGCCATTTTTGGCTTGTTCCTGCTTACTCAATTGCTTCAAATTCAGGACGCCTCTTGAGACGCCGAAGCCCGTCAGGCTCTGACGGGCTTTTTTCCACCTTTCGGGGAGGTGGCAGGGGCGGAAGGAATCGAACCATCAACCTTCGGTTTTGGAGACCGACGCTCTGCCAATTGAGCTACGCCCCTGCATCAAATCCTTACGCGATGATCTTGGCCACGACGCCGGCTCCCACGGTCTTGCCGCCCTCGCGGATGGCAAAGCGCAGACCCTCTTCCATGGCAATGGGGTTGATCAGCTTGACCGTGATCGTCACGTTGTCCCCGGGCATGACCATCTCCTTGTCCGCGGGCAGTTCGATCGCGCCGGTCACATCCGTC
>DATNBD010000159.1:0-10928 GCA_035572155.1 Rhodoferax sp. | reverse complement strand
GCATGCGCCAGCATGGGAATCAGCAAGTTGACCTGCCCATGCGCCGCGGCGCGCAGGATGGCGCGCAACTGGGTCAGGAACATGGCCGGATCGTTCAGGCTCCAGCGGATCGCGCGCAGCCCCAGCGCCGGGTTCAGGCCGGCACCGTCCTTTTGCCCCTTGTCCAGCGACTTGTCGGCACCGATATCCACGGTACGAATGGTGACGGGCAGGCCCTGCATGCCTTCCACGGCGCGCCGATAGGCCTGGTATTGCTCCTCCTCATCCGGCAGCTTGCCGTTGCGGCCCATGAACAGGAACTCGCTGCGAAACAGGCCCACACCGACGGCGCCCGCCTTGATCGCGCCCACCGCGTCCTCAGGCATTTCGATGTTCGCCAGCAGTTCCACCTTCTGGCCGTCCATCGTGATCGCCGGCGTGTGGCGCAGGCGCGCCAGACGTTCGCGCTCCAACTGGCCCTGGCGCTGCTTGAACCCGTATTCGGCCAGAATGATGGCGGACGGATCCACGATGAGCACGCCGGCATCGCCATCGATGATGACCCAGTCGTCCTGGCGCACCAACTGGCTTGCCGATCTCGCGCCTACCACGGCCGGGATGTCCAGGCTGCGCGCCACGATGGCGGTGTGCGAAGTCTTGCCGCCCACATCAGTCGCGAACCCCGCAAACACGCTCTGCTTGAACTGCAGCATGTCGCCCGGCGAGAGGTCGTTGGCGATGAGCACCAGCGGCACGTCGACCGTGTCGTCCAGCAGCAGATCCTGTTGCGTCTTGTGGTGCGGCGCTGTGAGCGGCGCCACCCCTTTCATATAGCGCAGGATGCGCTCGACGACCTGCTCCAGATCGGCCTTGCGCTCGCGCAGGTACTCGTCCTCCATCTCATCGAATTGCCGCGCAATCACTTCGAGCTGGGTGGTCAGCGCCCACTCGGCGTTGTACAGGCGGTTCGAGATCCAATGTTTGACGCCGCTCACCAGCATTTCGTCCTGCAACAACATCAAATGCACATCGAGCAGCGCGGTCAATTCGTGCGGCGCGTCCTTCGGGCCCATTTGCGCCACGCTTTGCTGCAACCGGTGGATTTCATCCACCACCGCGTTGCGCCCCATCCGCACGCGTTCGATCTCGGCCTCGACGCTGGCAGGCTCGATGAAGTAATGCGCCACATCGGCCCGGCTGGACGCAACCAGCACGGCACGCCCGATTGCAATGCCGCGCGCCACCGGCAGACCGTGCACGCTGAACGTCATTGAAGGCTCTCCCGGCGCGGCGCGCAGCAGCGCGCCGCTATCCATGCCGGCGCAGTGGTCGGCCTCACGCTACTCGCCCTCGCCGAACTTGTCGGCAATCAGCGCGAGCAGCGCATCGCTGGCTTCCTGCTCGCGGCCGCCATCGGTCTCCAGATCGACCACCGAGCCCACCCCGGCCGCCAGCATCATCACGCCCATGATGCTTTTCGCATTCACCCGGCGCTCTCCCTTGCTGAGCCACACCTCGCACGGAAAACTGCCGGCCAGCTTGGTCAGCTTGGCGGAGGCGCGCGCGTGCAGGCCCAGCCTATTGTTGATGGTCGTCGTGGTCTTGATCATGCGGTTTCTTGGTCTGGTTTTGCGGCGCGGTCACGGCCACCTGCATCACGCCCTGGGTCCCGCCAATCACGGCCCGATTGACCAGCGCGTCGAGCGGCTCATGGCAGTAGCACACCGTACGCAGCACCATGGGCAGATTCACCCCCGTGATCAGCCGGGAGCTCACCCCATCGACCAGCTTTTGCGCAACATTGCAGGGCGTGGCGCCAAACACGTCGGTCAACACGAGATTGCTGTTCGTTCCCATCCGCGCCATGGCGACGCGTGCCGCCGCCAGGGATTCCTCCGGCGGCAGATGCGGCAGGACATCGAACGCCACCACGGCGCTGGCACAGTCGGGATAGACATGCAGCGCACATTCGCGCAAGGCGCCAGCCAGCGGCGCATGGGCGATGATGAAAATGCCGTTCATGAGTGCCGATTATCGGAGTTTGCGCGCGCTCGTTGAAGCCCGGCGTGCAAATGCCGGCGCGGCGCACGGCCAAACGCGCCGGGTCGCCGGCAAGGGTGGCTTCGTTTGTTGATCGTTTTGCATCGAAAATACGGCCCATGGACTCATTGCAAGGCATTCGCATTCTCGACCTGTCACGCGTGCTCGCGGGCCCCTGGTGCACGCAGACGCTGGCCGACCTCGGCGCCGACGTGATCAAGATCGAGCGTCCCGGCACCGGCGACGATACGCGCGGCTGGGGTCCGCCGTTCCTCCGGGACGCCGCCGGCCACGACACGGCCGAGGCCGCCTACTATCTGGCTGCCAATCGCAACAAGCGCTCGGTCACCTGCGACATCGCCCAGCCGGCCGGTCAGGCGCTGGTACGCGAGTTGGCGCGGCACTGCGACGTGTTCATCGAGAACTTCAAGGTAGGCGACATGGCTCGCTACGGGCTTGACTATGCCGCGCTCAAGGCCGTCAATCCGAAGCTGGTTTACTGCAGCATCACCGGATTCGGCCAGACTGGACCCTATCGGGAACGGGCCGGCTACGACTACGCGGTGCAGGGCATGGGCGGCCTGATGAGCATCACGGGCGAGCGCGACGAGCTCGGCGGCGGCCCGCAAAAGGTGGGTGTGGCGGTAGCCGATCTGTTCACCGGCATGTACGCCACCGTGGCCATCCTGGCGGCACTGCGCCACGCCGAGCACACCGGCGCGGGCCAGCAGGTGGACATGGCCCTGCTTGACACCCAGGTGGCGATGCTGGCGAACCTGAGCGCCAATTACCTCGTGAGCGGCCAGGTGCCGGCACGCGCCGGCAACGCGCACCAGAACATCGTTCCGTACCAGGTGTTCGAGGTGAAGGCGCCCGATGGCGCCCCCGACGGTACGCGCGACCACCTGATACTGGCGGTCGGCAACGACCACCAATTTGTCAAATTCTGTAGCGTTGCGAACAGGTCCGATATAGGCTTGGACCCGCTTTACGCGAAAAACCGGGATCGCGTCCGGAACCGCGCCCAGCTGGTGCCGCTACTCGAAAGCATCTTGAAAACCCGCACCAAGGCCGACTGGCTGGCGGTGCTGGAAGCGGCCAAGGTCCCTTGCGGCGCCATCAACAACCTGGGCGAAGTGTTCGCCGACCCCCAGGTACGCCAGCGCGCCATGGTGAACGACTGGCAGCACCCGTTCAAGCACGACTTGCGCCTAGTCGCGAGCCCGCTCAAGCTCAGCGCCACGCCGGTGCGCACGCCGGACCATGGCGGGCTGCCGCCGCCGCTGCTGGGGCAGCACACGCAGGAGGTGCTGCGCGACGTGCTGGGGTATTCCGATGCCCAACTGGCACAGTTGCGGAGCGACAAGACCATCTGAGCCCGTCGAAAAGCCGGAGCGTGCGCCGGCTGCCCGCGGACCCGCGAGTCCACGCTGGCGACCGGTGCATCAAAAAAATGCCAGGCACGGAATCCAAAGTGGAATTAAACTGTGGCCCATTCCTCGATCGATTCTTGCATGAAGCGCTCTTTCTACAGTGTGGCGGCGGTACTGGTTCTGGTCATTACGGCCGGCGTCGTGTACTGGAGCACCAGCCACCAGGCCGCGCCGCAATCGAGCTTTGTGCTGCTCGACGGCAGCACCAGAACCACGGCGGACCTGCGGGGCAAGGTCACCTTCGTGGATTTCTGGGCCACCAGCTGCACCACCTGCGTGGCCGAGATGCCCAAGATGGTCGCCACCTACGACAAATACAAGAACCAGGGGTTTGACACGCTGGCCGTGGCCATGAGCTACGACAACCCCAGCTATGTCGTGAACTACGCCAAAACGCGCAAGCTGCCGTTCCAGGTCGCCATCGACAACACCGGCGCGGTCGCGAAGGCCTGGGGAAATGTGCAGCTCACGCCCACCAGCTACCTGGTCAACAAGCGCGGCGAGATCGTGAAGCGCTATGTGGGCGAGCCGAACTATGCCGAGCTGGATCGGCTGATCGAAAAGCTGCTGGCGCAGACCTGACGCCTGTTCGGCTGCCGTATCGGCGGGAACAAGCAGACTGGATTTCGCGCCGCTGCCATCCGGCGCTCGCCTTGGACACATCTTCCATAGGGCTGATCACAGCCGTTGATCCCGACGACGTGGATCACGCCCGCGCCCTGTTTCGCGAGTACGCGGACAGCTTGGGCGTGGATCTCTGCTTTCAGGGCTTCGAGGCTGAACTGGCTTCACTGCCGGGTGAATACGCCGCACCCCGGGGTGCGCTGCTGCTGGCACTGGTGGGCGGCGCCGCCGCAGGTTGTTGCGCCCTGCGCCCGCGCGAGATACCGGACCACCCGAACGCCTGCGAAATGAAGCGCCTGTATGTACGCGGGGCGTTTCGCGGTCTGGGTCTGGGACGCCGACTGGCCGAGGCCGTGCTGGATCGCGCGCGCCAGGCGGGCTACGCCTGCATCCTGCTCGACACGCTGGACGACATGCAAACCGCCCGCTCGCTCTACGAGGAACTGGGATTCCGGGAAGTGCCGCCCTACTACCCAAGCCCGATCGCAGACACGCATTATCTCCGGGCGGACCTGTCACCCTATTTCAAGTGAAACAGGGCTCAAGTCCTTAGCTGACAACAGATGTCAGCTATCAAAATAGTTGCAATCGATCAGGGCTTGACCTGCGCCAGCAGCGTGGCGGCATCGCTCACCTCGAACTTGCCGGGGCCTTCGATGTTCAATGTGCTGACCTTGCCGTTCTTCACCAGCATCGAGTAGCGGTTGCTGCGCAGGCCCAGGCCCTTGCCGGTCAGATCCAGCGTGAGACCGGTCGCCTTGGCGAAGGCCGCGTCGCCATCGGCCAGCATGCGCACCTTGGTGCCGGTCTTCTGGTCGCGCGCCCAGGCGCCCATCACGAAGGCATCGTTCACGCTGACGCACCAGATTTCATCGACACCGGCGGCCTTCAGCGCATCGGCCTTTTCGACATAGCCCGGCACATGCTTGGCCGAACAGGTCGGGGTAAAGGCGCCCGGCAAGGCAAACAGCGCAATGGTCTTGCCGGCCGTGGCCTTACCCACGTCCACCGGATTCGGGCCGATGCTGCAGCCGTTGCCTTCGACTTCGGAATATTCCATCAGGGTCACGGCGGGAAGGGTATCGCCAACTTTGATCATCGTGCGCTCCAGGTTGAGTTCGGGGTGAATCGGGACGGCGCCGCAACTTTGCGGCACCGGAAATGAAAACAGCCCACATTGTGGGCTGTTTTGCAATGCCGCGCAGCACGCGCGGGCAAGCGCCTAGACCGCGCTGGCCTTTTGCACCAGCCGGGTCGCCACCCAGTTCTTGGTTTTGGAAATCGGCCGGCTCTCGGTGATTTCAATCAGGTCACCCAGTTTGTACTCGCCCTTTTCATCGTGCGCATGGTACTTGCTCGACTTGCCGACGATCTTGCCGTAGAGCTCGTGCTTGACGCGACGCTCGATCAGCACGGTCACGGTTTTTGCGCGTTTGTCGCTGACAACCTTGCCGACCAAGGTGCGCTTGAGGGATTTTTCAGGTTCCGTCATGGAATCGCTCCTTATTTAGCCGCTTGCTTCTCGGCAAGAATCGTCTTGGCGCGAGCAATATCGCGGCGCGCCTGGCGCAGCGTGGCGGTGTTGTTGAGTTGTTGCGTGGCTTTTTGCATACGCAGGCCAAAGTGGGCCTTTTGCAGCGCCTTGACTTCGGTTTGCAGGCCAGTCACGTCTTTTTGGCGCAGTTCAGCAGCTTTCATTTCTTCATTCTCCTGAAATTACGCGCCGATCATGCGGCTGACGAACGTGGTACGCAGCGGTAGCTTGGCGGCGGCCAGGCGGAACGCCTCGCGTGCGAGCTCTTCGGGCACGCCGACGATCTCGAACACGACCTTGCCGGGCTGGATTTCAGCCACGTAGTATTCGGGGTTGCCCTTGCCGTTGCCCATGCGCACCTCGGCGGGCTTTTGGGAAATTGGCTTGTCGGGGAACACGCGGATCCAGATGCGGCCGCCGCGTTTGACGTGGCGGGAAATCGCGCGGCGCGCGGCTTCGATCTGGCGCGCGGTCAGGCGGCCGCGGTCGGTGCACTTCAGGCCGAAGTCACCGAACGCCACCGAGTTGCCCCGGGTGGCGATGCCGGTGTTGCGGCCCTTTTGCTCCTTGCGGAACTTTCTGCGAGCAGGTTGCAGCATGTTGGTTCTCCGTATTACTCGGTTTTCGTTCCACCGTCAGCTGCTGCGGCTGGCGCGGCTACCTTGCGGACGCGCTTAACGGCGGGTTTGGTTGCATCGGCGGGACCGGGGGTGGCCTCCGCGGGTTTGTCGCTGCCATCCGCGGGCGCCACGTTCGCGCCGACGGTACGGCGCGGGCCCCGTGCGGGCGGGCGATCACCGGGGCGCGCGTCGCGGCGCGGGCCGCGCGGGCGGCGCTCTTCGTCGGCCCGCGGCTCCAGTGCGGCGGGCGCGTCGTTGCGGCCCAGCGTGTCGCCCTTGTAGACCCAGACCTTGACACCGATCACGCCATAGGTGGTCTTGGCCTCGGAGGTGCCGTAGTCGATGTCGGCGCGCAGCGTGTGCAGCGGCACGCGGCCTTCGCGATACCACTCGCAGCGCGCGATCTCGATGCCGTTCAGGCGACCCGACGACATGATCTTGATGCCTTGCGCGCCCAGGCGCATCGCGTTCTGCATGGCGCGCTTCATGGCGCGGCGGAACATGATGCGCTTCTCGAGCTGCTGCGTGATCGAGTCGGCGATCAGCTTGGCATCGATCTCGGGCTTGCGCACTTCCTCGATGTTGACCGCCACCGGCACGCCCAACTGGCGGCCGAGTTCGCGCTTGAGGTTCTCGATGTCTTCGCCCTTCTTGCCGATCACCACGCCCGGACGCGCCGAAAAGATGGTAATGCGGGCGTTCTTGGCGGGGCGCTCGATCAGGACGCGCGAGACCGCGGCATTCTTGAGCTTGGTCTTGAGGTACTCGCGCACCTTGACGTCTTCGGCCAGCATGCCGGCGAAGTCACGGTTGCTGGCGTACCAGCGCGAGGCCCAGTTGCGGCTGACCGCAAGACGGAAGCCGGTGGGGTGGATTTTCTGTCCCATAGTTCTGTCAAGCCTTTCAGTTGCCAACCGTCACGTACACATGGCACGTGGGTTTTCTGATCTGGTTGCCGCGGCCCTTGGCGCGCGCGGTAAAGCGCCGCAGCGAGGCGCCCTGCTCGACATAGATGGTCTTGACCTTCAACTCGTCGATGTCGGCGCCGTCGTTGTGTTCCGCGTTGGCGATCGCGGACTCCAGCACCTTCTTGATGATGACAGCGGCTTTTTTCTGGGTGAATTCCAGAACGTTGAGCGCCTGGTCCACCTTCTTGCCGCGAATCAGGTCAGCGACCAGCCGGCCCTTGTCGACCGACAGACGAACGCCCCGAAGGACTGCACGTGTTTCCATGGTCTTTCCTTATTTCTTCACGACTTTTTTGTCGGCCGGGTGACCCTTGAAGGTGCGCGTCAGGGCGAATTCGCCCAGCTTGTGGCCCACCATCTGGTCGGTGATGTACACCGGAACGTGCTGCTTGCCGTTGTGCACGGCGATGGTCAGCCCGATGAACTCGGGCAGAACCATGGAGCGGCGCGACCAGGTCTTGATCGGTTTCTTGTCCTTGGTCGTCACGGCCTTGTCGGCCTTGATCACCAGATGATGGTCAACAAACGGACCCTTTTTGAGAGAGCGAGTCATTTGTTATCCCTTATTTCTTGCGGCGCGACACGATCATGACCTGCGTGCGCTTGTTGTTGCGGGTGCGGTAGCCCTTGGTCAGATTGCCCCAAGGATCGACGGGATGGCGGCCTTCGCCGGTCTTGCCTTCGCCGCCGCCATGCGGGTGATCCACCGGGTTCATCACGACACCGCGAACGGTCGGGCGAATCCCCATCCAGCGCTTCACGCCGGCCTTGCCGAGACGGCGCAGGCTGTGCTCTTCGTTGGCGACTTCGCCGATGGTGGCGCGGCATTCGATGTGGATCTTGCGCACTTCACCCGAGCGCATGCGCACTTGCGCGTAGCTGCCTTCGCGCGCCAGCAGGGTTGCCGAGGTGCCGGCCGAGCGGGCGATCTGCGCGCCCTTGCCGGGCTGCAGCTCGATGCAGTGGATGGTCGAGCCCACCGGAATATTGCGGATCGGCAACGTGTTGCCGGCGCGGATTGGCGCCTCGGCCCCGCTCATCAGCGAAGCGCCCACTTCCAGGCCGCGCGGCGCAACGATGTAGCGGCGCTCGCCGTCGGCATAGCACACCAGGGCGATGTGGGCCGTGCGGTTCGGGTCGTATTCGATGCGCTCCACTTTCGCCGGAATGCCGTCCTTGGTGCGGCAGAAATCGACGACGCGGTAGTGATGCTTGTGACCACCGCCCCGATGCCGGGTCGTGATGTGGCCGTTGTTGTTGCGGCCGGCCTGCTGAAATTGCGGCTCGAGCAGCGGCGCGTGCGGGGCGCCCTTGTACAGGTGCTCGCGAGTCACCTTCACCACGCCACGCTGGCCCGGTGAGGTCGGCTTGAGTTTGATGACAGCCATGATTACGCAGCCTCCCCGGACAGGTTCAACTCTTGACCGGCTTTCAGCGTCACATAGGCCTTGCGCACATTGTCGCGGCGGCCAACGGACTTGCCGAAGCGCTTGGTCTTGCCTTTGATGTTCAGCACGGAGACGCCCTTGACCTCCACCTTGAACATCAATTCCACGGCGGCCTTGATTTCGGGCTTGGACGCATCCTGCAGCACCTTGAAGGTCACGGCATTGCTCTTGTCGCCGACCATGGTGGCCTTTTCGGACACGATGGGCGCGACCAGCACCTGCATCAGGCGGCCTTCGTCAAACTTTGCGGTGGCGGTGCTCATGCGAACATCTCCTTGAGCTTGTCCATGGCACCCTTGGTGACGAGGACCTTCTTGTAGTGCACCAGCGACACGGGATCGGCGTAACGCGGCTCGACGACAAGCACGTTCACGAGATTGCGCGAGGCCAGGTACAGGTTTTCGTCCACTTCGTCGGCAATCACCATGACCGACTGCAAGTTCATCGCCTTGAAGCGGGCGGCCAGCGGCTTGGTCTTGGGCGATTCCACCTTCAGGGAATCGACCACGGCCAGGCGGCCTTCGCGCGCCAGCTGCGAGAGGATGGCGGCCATCCCGGCGCGATACATCTTCTTGTTGATCTTCTGGGTGAAGTTTTCTTCCGGGCTGTTCGGGAAAATCCGGCCGCCGCCACGCCACAGCGGCGACGACGTCATACCGGCACGGGCGCGGCCTGTTCCCTTTTGCTTGAAAGGCTTCTTGGTCGAGTGGTGGACCTGCTGGCGGTCCTTCTGGGCACGGGTACCCTGGCGCGCGTTGGCCTGGAACGCGACCACGATCTGGTGCACCAGATCTTCGTTGTATTCGCGACCAAACACGGTTTCGGGTGCTTCAAATTTGGAAGCGGCCTGGCCTTGATCGTTCAGGAGTTCGAGCTGCATCAGTTCGCTCCTTTCGCGCTGGCGGCGGATTCGTTCGCCTTGACGGCGTGGCGGACGGTCACAAAACCGCCCTTGGAGCCGGGGATCGCGCCCCGAATCAAAAGCAGCTGGCGCGCTTCGTCAATCCGGAACACGTCCAGGTTTTGCGTGGTCACGGTGACATCACCCAAATGGCCGGTCATGCGCTTGCCCGGGAAAACGCGACCCGGGTCCTGCGCCATGCCGATCGAGCCCGGCACGTTGTGCGAACGGCTGTTGCCGTGCGATGCGCGCTGCGAACTCATGTGGTGGCGTTTGATGGTGCCGGCATAGCCCTTGCCGATGGACGTGCCCTGCACGTCCACCTTCTGGCCTGCTGCAAACACGGCCGTCACGGGGACGGAGGCGCCTGCCTGGTATTGCGCGGCAGCGTCAGCCGTCACGCGGAATTCCTGAATGATTTCACCGGCCTCGACGCCTGCTTTCGCAAGGTGGCCGGCAGCCGGCTTGGTGACGCGCGAAGCCTTGCGCGAACCGAACGTGACCTGCAGGGCCACGTAGCCGTCATTCTCTTGGGTTTTGATCTGGGTCACGCGGTTGTTGGACACATCCACCACCGTGACAGGCACTGCGTCCCCGTCATCGGTGAACAGGCGCATCATGCCCACCTTGCGGCCCAGCAACCCGAGGGAGTTGCTCAGACTCATTGTTTTCTCCAAAACTTCCACCGCTGCCACTTCAATTGGCGACAGCGTTTGGGTGTGAAAGAAGGTTGATAAAACCCTGCCAATTTGCATCGCAAATTGCACAGAGCCTTGGATTGTAGCGCGAACCGCCGTTTCAGGCAAACCGGCAACACCGCCAAGACGTTCAATGAGGGGTTTGCGCAAGCAAACCCCCGTGGATTTCCACTTACTGCAGCTTGATCTCCACATCGACGCCCGCGGGCAGATCGAGCTTCATCAGCGCATCGACGGTCTTGTCCGTCGGGTCGACGATATCCATCAGGCGCTGGTGCGTGCGGATTTCGAACTGATCGCGGCTGGTCTTGTTCACGTGCGGCGAGCGCAGGATGTCGAAGCGCTTCATGCGCGTAGGCAGGGGCACGGGGCCCTTGACGATGGCGCCGGTGCGCTTGGCGGTGTCCACGATCTCGGCGGCCGACTGGTCAATGAGCTTGTAGTCGAACGCCTTCAGGCGAATACGGATTTTTTGCTTGGCTGACATGCTGATTCCTTCCGGTTACGCGATGATCTTGGCCACGACGCCGGCTCCCACGGTTTTGCCGCCCTCGCGGATGGCAAAGCGCAGACCCTCTTCCATGGCAATGGGGTTGATCAGCTTGACCGTGATCGTCACGTTGTCCCCGGGCATGACCATCTCCTTGTCCGCGGGCAGTTCGATCGCGCCGGTCACATCCGTC
>DATNBD010000158.1:0-10847 GCA_035572155.1 Rhodoferax sp. | reverse complement strand
GCACAACAACCCGACAGTTCAGGATGTGTGGAACAGCACACCGGCATGGGGCTACCCCTACCTGAGTTCGCGTACCGGGGCTTTTGGCGCTGTCCCCGCCCAGACCCTGCTCGAACAGCAACTGCAGGTGGCCGGCACCGGGGCCTATGTCTATCTGAATCAGTCCATTTACGCTGAATTGTCTTTTTATCAGACTGCGAACGGCGGCTTCCAGTTTCTCAGCATGGGTAGCAAGACGGGGGATCCAAATTACCCATTGACCTATCTCTCCGGCACCAATCCGTACGTCAGACTGGCTTACACGCACGCATGGGGCGCCCAGAACGTGATGGTCGGCGCCCTGGCAATGAACGCCAACGTCGTCCCGCTGGATGCCAACAACTTTCCCATCTTCGGCGCGAGCACTCACTACAAGGATACCGGCATCGATGCCCAATACCAGTATCTGCTGGACCCCCATACCGTCACGGCGCAGATGCGCTATATCCGCGAGCGAATCGACGACGACTCGCAGAGCATCTACGCCGGCCCGGCCACGCTGAACTCATTCAAGCTGAAGGGCAGCTACGTGTATCAGGCCAAATATGGCGCCAGCCTGGCTTACACCAATGTGAACGGCAGCGCCGATTTGCTGGCTTACCCGTCGGGTGTTCCAAATTTTGGCAGCGCCGCCAATGTACCCAATACCGTGATGTGGACCCCCGAAATCTTCTGGCTGCCCGTCCAGAACATTCGCATCGGACTGCAATACAACTATTTCACCCGTTTCAACGGGGCCAGTACCAACTACGATGGCTACGGTCGCAATGCCAGCGACAACAACACGGTTTTCCTCTATCTGTGGGCCGCCATTTGAACGGGCCCCGACATACCTTGAGAAGAGAATCGCCATGGTCGAATTTTTCAGAAAATCACGTTTCATGTTCTTGCCACTGGCGTTTGCGCTCTCGGGCTGCGTGGACGTCGACAGCCACTCTGGAGACGAATCGACCCTGACTGGCATCGCGTTGGCGCAAAAAGTGTGTTCGACGTGCCATGGGATCACCGGAGAATCTGTTTCCCCCCAGTTCCCTAAACTTGCAGGCCAACAAAAGGAATACCTCGTCTCGCAGCTGACGGACTTCAAGGGGCATGCCAGGAGCGACCCCGTCGGGGTCCAGCACATGTGGGGGTTCACGCATCTGACGCCCACGCAGATCAATGAGCTGGCGGATTACTTTTCAAGCCAGCAGCCCATGCGGGCGCCAGCCGGCAAGGCTGCGCCGAACGCACGCGGCGAGATGATCTTTCGCACCGGACTGCCGGAGCAGGGGGTGACCCAGTGCAGTGCATGCCATGGTGTTCAGGGACAAGGCAATGGCCAGTTTCCGCGTCTGGCCGGCCAGCATGCCAACTATGTGGTGCGCCAGCTAGAGGTATTCAAATTGACGAACGAGCGGCCTCGGGGGGCGCTGATGAAAGGCGTCACGCACAACCTGTCAGAGGCCGACATGGTGGCCGTGGCGAGCTATGTGGCGTCGCTGGGAAAATCACAATAACCCGGGCATTTAAAGTCGGGCGACAACACGCGCCGCCCGCCCGTCTGGCCCAGGTGGAACGAGTTGAGGGATCACCTCCAGCGCGAGGCACGCCACCACTGTCCTCAGGCCGTGAGACTCGTACGCCGCTTGTACACACCAGTTAGCCGCATCGACTCCAGCCACACGACGCACGCCGTCAGCATGCCGGCTCCCGCCACCAGCTCGCCGACGCCGGGAAGCGCCATGCCCATGATTTGGCGCAGCCAGGGCAGGCCCAGCGTCGCTGCCAGCAGCAGGCCCATGGCGGCGGCCATGCGCCAAAGCCAGGGGTTGCGGTCGGTGATGCCATACCAGGCGGGGCGCGAGAGATCGCGGTTGGCCCATATCAACAGCATCACGCCCAGGACCAGCGTGCCGAACACCACGCCACGGCCCTGTGCAACGCCAAAACCGTGTTCCGTCAGCCAGGCCTGGCCGGCCAGCAGCGCCGCGGCCATGCCCAGGCCCTGCAGCACTGATTGCAGCAGCGGGGCGGCGGCAAACGGCGAATCGGCCACCGGCCGGGGCGCTCGCTCCATCAGGCCGTCGGCCTCGGGTTCGGCCTCGAAGACGATGGAGCAGGCCGGGTCGATCAGCAGCTCCAGCAGCAAGGCGTCGGCGGCAACGTGAAAATACATGGGTGTTTCAGGGCGCGGCGCAGAATGCCGGGCCGGGCCTCGGAGTCTACGCGGCGCCAGTTAAAAGTCATCCACGCAGCGATAATCCCGAGACGGACGACCATCTCGCCCGCCTCAGCTTCTTTCGGCAAGACCCTTTCCCCTTTCCATTACGCAGCTCCCCGCATGAAAATTCATCTTCTGTCTGCCGTGGCTCTCGCGGCATCCCTGACACTGGCCGGGTGCGACAAGACCCCCGCCCCTAGCACCGCCACGCCGGCGGCTGCCGCCAGCGCGAGCGCAAAGGCAAGTTCCGAACCGGTATCGATTGCGGCCATCACGGCCACCGCCACGGGCTTCACGGTCGGCGAACCCATGAGCGCACATACGGTCTATGTGTTCTTCGACGCCGAATGCCCGCATTGCGCGGACCTGTGGGAGGCCGCCAAACCGTTGAAGTCCGAGGCCAAATTCGTCTGGATTCCGGTCGGCGTACTGAACAAGGCCAGCACGGAACAGGGCGCCGCCCTGCTCGCTTCGAAGGACCCGGCCAGAGCGATGGATGCGCACGAGGCCTCGATGCGCGCGCATCAGGGCGGCATCGTGGTCAGCGGTGACCTGGACGCGCAAAGGGCCGAGGTCAAGAAAAACACCGATTTGATGGTCCGCTTTGGCTTCGACGCCATTCCGACCATCATCGCCATCAACGCCAAGACCGGCAAACTGGTCACGCAGGAAGGCGCATCCGGAACGGCTGCGCTTGCGACACTGGTGGGGCTGCGGGTTCCGGACCCGGCTTCATGACCAGCGTGTGCCGAATCTGCAGCGGGTTCAGCCGCAGCGGCCGGTACTGAACCGCTGCCCACTGGGCGCTCATGTCGCGATAGCGGCCTGAAAAGACCAGCCCACTCTGGCCCGTCTGGTAGATGAACTCCGAGTTTTCCAGGTTCGACAGATCGTAGATGGCGCGCAGCGAAGCCGCGTGCCGGCTCGCAAACGGCATGTTCGCCTCGTTCGCCCAGTACTGGCCCACGTTGATGGTGTAAGTATCGCCGCCGGTCGGCACCTCGACATCGAAGAAGCGCGCGAGCAGCGCAACGCTGCCGAACGGCCGGTGCGTGCTGATGGCAGGGTGCGCCCTGCCCCATTGCCATTTCGCCACATCGCTGCCATACAGGACCTGGAGCCGATCGAGTGCGCGGGTCAGCGCGGCGCCCGCCTGCGCCTGACAGGTCTGCGGCGCACACCACCACGCGTCGTTGTGCAGCAGCACGTCCTCCACCGTGGCGCGGAAGTTGCGTTTGCCGTACATCGCGGCAAAGCGCGCCGGCCCGAGCCGGGGGACGATCAGCCCGCGCGTGAGCTCATCGGCCCAGACCGCAAATATCAGCGCTGCCGGGCTGTCCGCGCGCATGGTGCCGTCGAAGCCTTGCAACTGCTGCTGCGCGGCTGCCGCCAAGGGATGCGTCGATACCGCCTTTTGCAAGTACGGCAGCAATTTGCGTGTCGCCAGCGACAACTGGTCGCCCTGGATTTTTTGCATGCTGGCGATGTCATGCCGCGGGGTGGCGGCCAGCAACTGTTCGATGCGATCGAACCGGTACGGCACGACCCAGTCCTGGCCCATGAAGTACGGGTAGCCGGGTGGCGTGATGCGCTGGTTGGCCGATGCGTACCAGCCCTTGGCGTCGATCTGCGCGGCGCTGGCCTGCGGTGTTTCGGCGGCGGGTATCCAGCCCGCCCAGTCGTATCGGGCGAGCCAGCCGGGCGACGGCGCCACGCCCATGATGTCGTTGTCCGGGCGGCGCAGCGGCACCCTGCCGACGGCCTTGTACGCGACCTTGCCGTCGATATCTGCCATCACGACGTTCTGCATCGGCGAGTGGTAGCTGGCGTTGGCGCGCAGCAGATCGTCGACCGACTCGGCCTCGTTGGTTTTCAGGCCCGCGACCACCGTGTGGTTGTCGGCGTCCAGCGCACTCCAGCGCAGGGCCACCGCGTATTTGTCCAGATTCAGCAAACCGGCATAGGCCTGCTGCGCGTCGCTGAGCACCGGACCGTGCCGGGTCTCGCGCACCACCAGGGTCACGTCAGGTTGGTTCTTGACCTTGATGATTTCCTGCCGGGTCTTGAAGTTGGCCCAGACCGTGTGGCCGTCCACGTCCGGCATGCGGTACTGCGCGGGATTGGCCGGGTTGATCTGCTCCAGGTACAAATCCTGCACGTCCGGGCCGGTGTTGGTGAAACCCCAGGCGACCTTGTCGGTGCGGCCCAGCACGACAAAGGGCAATCCCGGCAGCGTGGCGCCGATCACGTTCACCCCGGGCGCCTGCAGCGCGGCAAAATACCAGATCGCTGGTGCGCTCAAGCCCAGATGCGGGTCGTTCGCGAGCAGCGGCTTGCCGCTCGCGGTATGCGAGCCCGCCACGACCCAGTTGTTGCTGCCCTTGCCTTCCACGGTCCCGGCATTTTGCGAAAAATCGTGGGCCCAGTGCCGCAGATTCGCCGAGAAATTCGGGTCAAAAATGCCGATAGCCGTTATGGGATAACCTGTTTTAGCTACTTGTTTTGTAGTATTCAATGGCGCGTGACGGTACACACCCAGATCGGCGTACAACTTTGCCAAGTCCGTCTTGGAGGCCGGGGACTCACCGGGATAGGGCGGAAACAGTTGCCACAGCCGCTGGGTGCTCAGCACCTGGGCGGCCGACAGACGGGCAAACTCGGTGCCCCAATTGCCGCCCAGATCGAGCGCCATCATGATCGCCCAGCCCACGCTGTCCTCGGGCGTCCACGCCGACCCCGATTTGCCACCCGGATGAACACGCAGAATTTGGAACTCGGGGCTGAGCGCTCGCGAGGAACTCGCATAAAAGGCATTGATGCCGTCGCTGTAGGCTTGCAGCGACGCCCTGGCATCGGCCGGCAGGCCCGCCCACTGGGCCCGAGCCGCGCGCATGATGCCCAGCGTGCGCAGCAACTTGTCGGTTTCCAGCGTGGCAGGCCCGAGCACCTCGGACAACTCGCCGTGCATGACGCGGCGGTTGAACTCGAGCTGCCAGCCGCGCTCCTGCGCATGCACGTAGCCGAGCGCAAACCAGGCGTCGCGCGTCGATGCGGCCTTGATGTGCGTCACGTCGGCGCCGTCGCGCTGCACCGTGACGGCGGCATTCAGGCCGGGCACCGGCAACTGGCCGTCCAGTTTCGGAAAGGTTCGCGCCATGTAAACGGCGACGGCCAGGCATCCCAACAGCAACAGCCCCAGAAGCGCCCAGCACGAGCGCTTGATCCATCTCATTTTCGGGCCCCGCGGTTTCCGTCACGCACGGCCGCGCTGTGCCAGCGCGGGCGTCGAGGCCGACAGCTGAAAGGCAACGGTGGGCACCGTGAAGTCATTGAACGGTGCGCCCAATGCCATTTCGCCCGCACCCAGCAAGACGCACTCCTGACGGCGCAGCGCCAGTTCGGTCGGCGCCTCCGTGCCGTTCGAGGTAAAGCGCACCCAGGTGCCATAGCTGCTCACGTCCTTGAGCACAAAGGCGCCCTGGCGCCATTCGATCCTGGCGTGCATGCGCGACACGCGCGGATCGTTCACGACGAATTCGGCTTCGGCCACGCGGCCGATATGGACCGGCAGCGCCGAGGTGGCAAACGAGGCATTCACGTCCAGCCAGGACAGGTTGATCTGTCCCGGCAATTTGTCGCCACGCGCTGCGGCCGGCTCGAGGACACCCGATATGGTCAGGAATTCCGACGCCACGTCGGTTTGCCATTCAACGCGGTAGACCACGCTGGCCTCGGCCTTGCCCTTGAGATTGACCGCTCCGAGACTGCGAAACCGGGCGTCCTTCGACGACAGCCCCAAAATGGCGGTGTCGGTGGCCCAGATCTGGTCGGGCCCCGACATGTCGCTGAGCCGCGATGCCACGTTCACGGCGTCGCCATAGCAGTCGCCGTTGACCTCGACAATTTCTCCGCACGCCACCCCGACCTGCAGGTGCATGCGCAGATTCTCGGGCCAGCTCTGGATGCGCTTGTGGTGCACGCGCTGCATTTCCACCACGGCGGCAATCCCCTGGCTGCTCACGGGAAACACCGCCAGCACACCGTCGCCGAGCATCTTCACGACGCGGCCCGAATGGGCCTGGCACACCTCTGCGATCCAGTTCGTCAGACGCGTGATCGCCTGCGTGGCCGTGGCGTTGCCGAGCGATTCAAAAACGCCGGTACTCCCGGTCAAATCGGCAAAAACGACGGTGGTGGGGGCAGTCATGCAATGAGCGGAGCGCGGTTCGATGGGTGGGTAAGGAGTTTATGGCATCAAGGCCGAATCAGGGTAGCCGGGGCGCCAGCCGGAACAGATCCTCGTGCGCCAGTGTGCCGCTCACGCACATCGGGAAATCAGGATTTGCGATGTGCCCCGTTGGCTGCCAATTGGCGTGGAGGGATCGGTTGTCATGGCGTTTCAAGGCTTCGTGCGTCCCGACTATGAAATAAGTGCTTACAGCATAGTCGAAGTAAACCAAAAGCATGCGCTTTCAGGGAACACTTTCGGTGTGTTTTTCAAACCGTTGAATTGATTGTTGTTTTTTATAACCATATTCGCGTTATTCCGGTTGCGCTGGCCGCGCGGCACCGTTACTGTAGTGAAATTAGAAAAATGCTCTTTCGTTGGGAACAAGAATGCGTCAATTAACGTTGGGACTTTTCAGCATGCGCGGCTTGCTGGGCAGGTCGGCCAGAGCGTCCAAAGCGGTCGTGGCCGGTCGCATCGAAGGCATCCGCCACGCCATGCTGGACACCTTGGGAGAGACCGGCGACAGCGAATTCCCGCAAACCATGAACAAGGTACGCTATGCCGGCGACGTACAGGGTCTGTGGTATCTGCGGGGTGAGCTCATGGAAGCGCTGGCAAACCTGCACGGGGAAGTTTTGGCCCGGCGCGAAGTCGAACATCTCACCAGCATGTTCGACGGCCTCTTGCCCCGCGGCCTGTCCTCGCGGGTCAGCGCGTTTCACGCCTCGGGGCACGCCCACCACTGAATCGGCCTGAGCACGCCGGCGGTCGCGCAAGCCGCAGTTCAGTGCCGGTGCCCCCACAGCAGAAAGGCATCGCGCCCTTCGACAGCCAGGTCCACCTGGGCGCCCACCGGCAGCAACACCTTGGTCGGCACGTGGCCGAACGGCAGGTTGGTGAGGACGGCTGCCTTGACCTGACCGCGCAGCCAGTTCACGGCGGTTTGAAGCTTGAATCCCTTGTCGTGCGCGCCCAGTTTGTACTGCGTGAACTGGCCCAGCACAATCGCCTTTTGGGCACCCAGAATACCCGCATGCAGCAGTTGCGTGAGCATGCGTTCGATCCGGTACGGGTGTTCCGCCACATCCTCGAGAAACAGAACCCCGCCCTTGATGGACGGCAGAAAGGGGGTGCCGACCAGCCCGGACAACACGGCAAGATTGCCGCCCCACAGGGTCGAATGTTTCAAGGTAAAAGTGCCCCTATCCCCTGTTGAACCTTGGACACCTGCTACTGAAACAGAAGCATTCAAGGTTCCCTCGCGTAATTGGCGCCAGCCGGCACCCTCGCCCTGGCCAGTGATCATGTCGTCGAAGCACGCTTCCATGATCTCGTCGGGTCCGCGGCGCTCGCCCGCGCCAGGGCCGTGCCCGTCCGCCGCATCGGCCTGGTCGCTGACACCAAACCCTTCGCACAGCGCCGGGCCGGCCCAGGTCACCTTGCCGGTTCTGGCCAGCACGGCCATCTGCAGCGCGGTGAAATCGCTCATGCCGACAAACTGTGTTCCCTTGTCGATGGCCTTGCCAAGCGCCTTGTAGTTGATGCGCGCGAGCAGCCGCGTCAGGCCGTAGCCGCCGCGCGTGATCAACGCGACGTCCGCGCCGCTCGCCGCGGCCCGGTGAATCGCCGCCAGCCGCGTGTCGTCGTCGCCGGCAAAGCGCAGGTGGCTGGCCAGCGCCGCCGTATCGACCTCCACTTCGTGGCCGAGCGCCTTGAGCCGCGCGATGCCGCGCCGGAAAGCCGCCTTGTCGCGCACGGCACCCGAAGGGGAATAGATGTAGATACGCTTTGTCATGAAGGCGCCATTATCAATGGCGCGTCACGGCGCGAAAAAATCAAGCGCCGCAGCCGCAATCGGTTCGCCGTGCTCCTGCACGAAGTGCCCGGCCTGCGCCAGCAGCACGGGTTCGCCGCAGCCGCGAATCAGCTTTTGCAGGCCACGCATCACCGGCAGGCCGAGCACCGGATCCTGCACGCCCACGGCCATGAAGGTCTTGCCACCCCAGCGCTGCTGCCAGAACTCGCGCGCCTCGCGCGAAATGGCGGCGCCGTCGGAGTGGGCGAATTCCGGCACCATGGCGGGGAACACGCGCAGCGCGGCGCGGTGGCCGCGGTCCGGGAACGGTGCGTTGTAGGCCGCGCATTCCTGGACGCTCAGTTGCGGGTTGCCGCGTGCCATCAACCGGGCCACGTCGAACTCGGGGTTTTTCGCGCACATCTCGCGCCAGGCCAAGAAGCCGGGGCTGAGAGGCACGTCGCCCGTGCCCAGCGCGGTATTCATCACGAGCAGGCCGCTGTAGCGCTCGGGCGCCTGCATCGGCAGTGTCAAGCCCAACAAACCACCCCAGTCCTGCACCACGAGCACGATGCTCTGCAAATCGAGCCGTTCGACCAGTTCCAGCAGCACCTGGCGATGCCAGCCGAATGTGTGCGCGCCCTCCTTCTTGGGCTTGTCGCTCTTGCCAAAGCCGATCAGGTCCGGCGCCACGACACGGTGCCCGGCCGCGGTGAACGCGGGGATCATCTTGCGGTACAGATAGCTCCAGCTCGGGTTGCCGTGCAGACACAGCCAGGTCAGCGGCGCGTCGGTGGGGCCCTCGTCCAGGTAATGCAGGCGCAACCCGGCGAGCGCCGGCAGATCGCTCAGGTAGTGCGGCGCCCACGGATAGTCGGGCAGGTCTGCAAAGCGCGCCTCGGGTGTGCGCAGCGCGTCCTCGCGCAGCGGGGGGGTGTCAGTGGCATCATCGCGCATGGCTTGCCTCTTTTGCTGAAAAAAATCCTGCAGCAGCGCGCCGCATTCACCGGCGAGCACGCCGCCCTGTGCGGTGGTCTGGTGATTGAGCCTCGGCTGCCCGAACAGGTCGATGACCGAGCCGGCCGCGCCGGTCTTCGGGTCGGCCGCGCCGAACACCACGCGCCCCAGTCGCGCATGCAGCATCGCGCCAGCGCACATGGCACAAGGCTCGAGCGTGACGAACAGCTCACACCCATCGAGCCGGTAATTGCCCAGCGCCCGCGCGGCGGCGCGCAGCGCGTTCATCTCGGCGTGCGCCGTCGGGTCATGCGCGGCGACCGGGTTGTTGCGCCCCGTGGCAATCACCTGTCCGTCCTGGACTACCACGGCACCCACCGGCACCTCACCCGCGGCAAACGCCTCGCGGGCCTGCGCCAGGGCCAACTGCATGAAAGCCGAATCGGACATGTCAGGCTACAAATGATATAGCTGAATTACTATACTCAATCAGGGTAAACCGGCGATTTCATTGTGAATTGTCATCCGGCGCGGGGCGCGCCTTCTGCATCGCACCTTGCAGCGCGTTCTTGTACTGCTGCTCGAACTGCTGGCTTTGCTGCCTGACCGTGCCGGCCGGCGCCGTGCCCTGGCCGGCCGAATCCTGCGCTGCCGGTCGCTGCAGCGCCGGCAAGGTCTGCTGCGTGGCGGTCAGCTGCTTTTTCACCAGCAGCCCCACGATAAGCAGCGCAATCAGCAACCCGGCCAGACCGAAAATGCCTCTCACAAACCGCCTCCCGGCTGGGCGGTCATTCCGAGCCGGTCCATCCATTGGCCCAGCGCGCGGTCGTTCTCGCCACCGGTGGCGTAGATTTCGCGCATCCGGGCATACGCCTCGGGCCGGTGCTGGTTCAGTTTGAGCTTGCACTGCATCTCGGTGACCCGCAATTCAAACGCCACGATGCCGGCCAGCATCTTGAGCTGGAACTCGCGTGTCATGCCGCGCCACTGCTCGGCGAAGGGGGGTTCATGATCACCAATCAAGGTCTTGAGCAGCGCGTCCTTGCCTTCGGGATCCTCGATCAGCGTGGCCTGCACCGTGCAATGCACCGCCAGGTAATTCCAGGTCGGCACGCGCGCCAGATCGGGGTAAACCTTGGGCGACATGTAGGCATGCGGCCCGAGAAACGTCACGACCGCCCGCGGGCGCGACTGCAGATAGCGCCAGTGAGGATTGGGCTTGGCGACGTGGCCCAGCAGCACGAGTTGCTCGCCGCGTTCCTGCAGGTGCAGCGGCAAATGCGTGATGTAGGGCAAGCCATCGTCGTCATTGCTAATCAGACTGGCAAAAGGATGGCTGCGCATGAGCGTGCGCGCGTGCGCGCCGTCCTTCGCATTGAATTGAGGTGGCATGTACATGGTCCGGCTACTTTAGCGCATGCGAGTCGGACTTTGCCCGCGCCGTCTGGCTGCTGCCGGCGGAGCGCTGGTGCACGGAGCCGGCGCGGCTGGTCAGGCTGTGCGCCGTGTTGATCAGGGACAGATGCGAGAACGCCTGCGGAAAATTGCCAAGCTGGCGCTTCGCCACGGGGTCGTACTCTTCGGCGAGCAATCCCACGTCGTTGCGAAACGACAGCAAGCGC
>DATNBD010000157.1:0-16888 GCA_035572155.1 Rhodoferax sp. | reverse complement strand
TTTGTGATGCGCCTTCAGCCAGTATCGAAGCAGGTTCGCCCGGCGCGGACGGGACAGTGTCCTCAGCACGGAAATCACCGGCGGCGTGCCGACCGCGAGCAAGTCCTGCAGCGCCACCTCCTGCAGCAACAGCTGTGCCTGAGCGGCATGCGCGGCGCTGCGCGCAAAGGTTTCGCGGAACTGCGGGAACGCGGCCTCCAGGGCCGGCAGCAGCCGGGCCCGGATCCGGTTGCGCGTGAACTGCTCATTCGCATTACTCGGGTCGTCGATGTACGCCACTTCGCGCTGGCGCAGCCAGGCGCGAATCTCCTTTGCTGCCACACCAAGGAGCGGGCGGTGGTAGGTGATGCCGTCACGCTCCCAGCGCGCGGGCATGGCGGACAGACCCGGCAGACCCGCGCCGCGCGTGAGCGCCAGCAGCAGCGTCTCGATCTGGTCGTCCGCGTGTTGTGCGATGGCTATGTTATTAATAGCCGACGGCCCTTTCCCATCCTTGGCCAGAGCATCAAAAGCCTCATAACGCGCGGCGCGCGCGGCGGCTTCCGGGCTTTCGCCGGGGGCGTGGCGCGCGTCCACGCGCTGTACCGCCAGCGGCACGTTGATTCTCGCGCAGAACGCCATGCAGTGCCGCTCGAAGTCGTCCGCCGCCGCCTGAAGGCCATGGTGAATGTGCAGCGCCCTCACCTGCCCCGGCCATTTCTCGGCGCAGGCCAGCAGGAGTGCCGTGGAGTCTGCGCCGCCGCTGTAGGCCACACCCAGCGGCAGGCCGGGCGCGAAAGCACCGATGGCGTCGGTAAACCGCGTGCTCATGGGGCGTCACGCCCCGCCGCGACTATTTGCTGTCAGCCTTGATGTCGGTGTAGCGCCCATAGCTTTGCAGCCGCTCGTAGCGCCGGTCCAGCAAGTCCTTCACCTTGAGGTCGCTGACCTGGCGGAAGGCGTCGTTCAGCGCGCGCTTCAGGAACGCGGCCATCTGCCGGGGATCGCGGTGCGCGCCGCCCACCGGCTCGTTCACGATCTTGTCGATCAGCCCCAGCGCCTTGAGCCGGTGCGCCGTGATGCCCAGCGCATCGGCCGCGACCTGCGCCTGGTCGGAGTTTTTCCAGAGGATGGAGGCACAGCCCTCGGGGCTGATCACCGAATACACCGCGTACTGCAGCATCACCACCTGGTCCGCCACCGAAATCGCCAGCGCGCCGCCGGAGCCGCCCTCGCCGATGATGGTGGTGATGATCGGCACCTCGAGCTGCGCCATCTCGAAAATGTTGCGGCCAATCGCCTCGGACTGCCCGCGCTCCTCGGCGTCGATGCCGGGGAAGGCGCCGGGTGTGTCCACGAAGGTGAACACCGGCAGCTTGAACTTCTCGGCGGTCTGCATCAGACGCAGTGCCTTGCGATAGCCCTCGGGCTTGGTCATGCCGAAGTTGCGCGAGGTCCGCTCCTTGGTGTCGCGCCCCTTTTGCTGGCCCAGCACCATGCAGGCCGTGCCGTTGAACCGCGCCAGGCCGCCCACGATGGAGAGATCGTCGGCAAAGTGCCGGTCGCCGTGCAGCTCGACGAAATCCGTGAAGATCTCGCGCACATAGTCCAGCGTGTACGGCCGCTCGGGATGCCGCGCGATCTTGGTGATCTGCCAGGGCGTGAGGTCCGAGTAGATGTCTTTCGTGAGCTGCTGACTCTTCTTGCTCAACTGATCGATCTCTTCGGAGATATCGACCGCGCTTTCGGTCTGCACGTAACGCAGCTCTTCGATTTTTGTTTCGAGCTCCGCGATCGGATGCTCGAAGTCGAGAAATGTTTTTTTACCCAACAACTGATCTCCTGGTTGTCCGCTCAAGTGCCGTTTTACTATTCAACGGCTCAATATTCAACCGGCAGCGGATCGAGCGAGCGCCAAATATACCAAGTTGCCACGCTGCAATAGGGCGCCCAGGCGGCAGCGACCTCGCGCACATCGCTGCGGCTGACCGATTCGCCCGAGAAATAATTCTGGCTGATGCCTTGCGTCAGGCCGATATCGTCCAGCGGCAGAACATTCGGGCGCATCAGGTGAAAGATCAAAAACATCTCGGCGGTCCAGCGGCCAATCCCGCGGATCGCCACCAATTCGGCGACGACCGCCTCGTCCTCCCAATCGTTCCAGGCCTCGGCGTGCACCACGCCCGCGTCGAAATGCAACGCCAGATCCACCAGGTACTCGACCTTGCGCGCCGACAGGCCCGCGGCGCGCATGTCGTCCACCTTGAGCTTGAGCACATTCGCCGGGGTCATCCTGCGCGGCAACTGGGCGAATCGGTCCCACACCGTCTGCGCGGCCCGAACCGAAATCTGCTGGCCCACGATGGAGCGCGCCAGCGTGATGAACGGATCGCCGCGTGACTGCAGGCAGGCGTCGCCAAAGCGCGGAATCAGCCGCTTCATGACCCGGTCCTTTTTGGTCAGGTGCTTGCAGGCGTCGTCCCAGTAGGGCGGCATCAGCACCTCGGGCAAAATACTGGTAACTATCTTTTTAGTAGCACGCATGATAGAACCCTATTCGGCCAAAGCACAAAAACATGCACAACCCCGTCATGACGCGGCCTCCCAGGTGGTGCCCGCGGGCGAATCCTTGAGCACGATGCCCTGCGCCAGCAGCGCAGCGCGGATGCGATCGGCCTCTGCGAAGTTCTTCGCGGCTTTCGCCGCGGCCCGCTCTGCAATCCGCCGCTCTATGTCTTCGACGCCTTGACTCGTGGCCTCGGTCGAAGAGAGCCGATCGGGCGTCGATGAAGCCGTCGCGGCGTTCACGAAGCGCCCTTGCAGGAAGGTTCGCGGATTTTCTTGCAGCAGGCCCAGCGTGCCGCCCAGCGCCCTGAGCAAGCCGGCCGACTCCATCGAGCGAGTTCGGTTCACCTCGCCAGCCAGCTCGAACAGCACGGCCACCGCCTCGGGCGTACCAAAGTCTTCGTCCATCGCGGCCTTGAAGCGCACCGCGAAAGGATTCGCCCAGTCCACCGCCTGCGCGACCGGAGTCACCAGATCAAGCGCCGTGTAAAGACGCTTGAGCGCGCCGCGCGCATCGTCCAGATGGGCATCGCTGTAGTTGAGCGCGCTGCGGTAGTGCGCGCGCAAAATGAAGAAGCGCACCGTCTCGGCGTCGTACTTCGCCAGGATCTCGCGGATGGTGAAGAAGTTGCCCAGGCTCTTGGACATCTTCTCGTTGTCGCGCGTCACGAAACCGTTGTGCATCCACACCCGGGCCAGCGGCCGGCCGGTGGCACCTTCGCTCTGCGCAATTTCGTTTTCATGGTGCGGGAACTGCAGGTCGGCGCCGCCGCCATGGATGTCAAAGCTTTCTCCCAGCAGCGCGCAGGCCATGGCCGAGCATTCGATGTGCCAGCCAGGCCGGCCCGGGCCATAGCCGCTGGGCCATTGCGCGTCCGGGGGTTCGGACGGCTTGGCGCCCTTCCACAAAACAAAATCGAGCGGATCGTCCTTGCCGTCCAGCACCGCCACGCGCTCGCCGGCGCGCAGCTCGTCGAGCGATTTGCCCGAGAGTTTGCCGTAGCCTGCGAACTTGCGCACCGCGTAATTCACGTCACCGTTGGGCGAGCGATACGCCAGATTTTTTTGCTCCAGCGTGGAAATCATCGACAGCATCTGCGGCACATAGTCGGTCGCGCGCGGCTCGTGCGTCGGGTGTTGGATGCCGAGCGCATCGGCGTCCTGGTGCAGCGCGTCCAGCATGCGATCGGTGAGCGCGCGGATGGTCTCGCCGTTCTCCAGCGCACGCCGGATGATCTTGTCGTCGATGTCGGTGACATTGCGCACATAGGTCACGGCCAGCCCGCTGGCCTTCAGCCAGCGCCGCACCACGTCGAACGCCACCATGGAACGCGCGTGGCCCAGATGGCACAGGTCGTACACCGTCATGCCGCATACATACATGCGCACATGGCCGGACTCCAGCGGTGAAAACTCCTCCAATGCACGCGACAGCGTGTTGTAGATGCGCAGACTCATGAAATCTCGGACGGGTCTGGAAACGGCAGCGAACTTTCGCTCTGGTGTTTCCGGCCGGGTTGGGGTTATTTTTCGGCGGTACCCGGGGCGTCAGAGCGAACCCCTCAGATACAATCCTGCGCAGTATATAGCCCCGGTCCGGGCTCGTCACCGCACACCGCCACAGAGGCTCCATGAAGCAAATCTCCTCCGTATTGTCACGGGCCATTCGCCTTGTGGCGCTGGCGGCCGTCCTGCTCGCGCCGGCCGCCTACGCGGACGACTATGCCAGCGTGAGCCAGCTCGCGCGCGCGGGCCAGCTGACCGAGGCGCTGGCCAAGGCCGATGCGTACCTGGCGACCAATCCGCGCGATCCGCAGATGCGCTTCATCAAGGGCGTGATCCTGACCGACTCGGGCAAGACGGACGAGGCCATGGCCGTTTTCACGCAGCTCACGCAAGATTATCCGGAACTGCCCGAGCCTTACAACAATCTGGCGGTGCTGTACGCGGCCCGTAGCCAGTTCGACAAGGCACGCACCGCGCTGGAGATGGCGGTGCGCACAAACCCGCGTTATGCGATCGCATATGAAAACCTGGGCGACGTGTATGCGCGGCTTGCGGCCCAGTCCTATGACAAGGCGGTGCAGCTCGACGCCGCAACCCGAGCCAGCGTCGAGCCCAAGCTGGCGCTGATCCGCCGCATGTTCCCGAACCCTGCCAAGACAGAGACCGCGGCAACGGCAGTCCCGGCCGGCGCCGCGGCGTCCGTTCCGGCATCGGAGAAAGCCGGCGCCGGCAAAAAACCCTGAAGGAGTGACTGAATGAATTTTTCCGGATTCCCGGTGGCACGACGCGCCCTGATGGCAGCGGTCGCCGCCGGTCTGCTGGCCAGCCAGATGTTGGCGCCGGCGCGCGCCGCCAGTGACCCCAAGGTCCAGTTCAACACCAGCGCGGGCAACTTCGTGGTCGAGCTGTATCCCGACAAGGCTCCGAAAACCGTCGCGAACTTCTTGCAGTACGTGAAGGACAAACAGTACGACGGCACCATCTTTCACCGGGTGATCAGCAACTTCATGATCCAGGGCGGCGGCTACGACATCCATTACACCGAAAGACCGACGCGGCCGCCCATCGTGAACGAGGGAGCCGATGCGCGCGCGCGCGGCGGCCCCGGCAATGTCGTCGGCACCATTGCGATGGCGCGCACCAGCGCCCCCAATTCCGCCACGGCGCAGTTCTTCATCAACGTGCACGACAATGCGTTTCTGGATGCATCGGGGCAGTCGCCCGGCTACGCGGTGTTCGGCAAGGTCGTGAGTGGCATGGACGTGATCGACAAGATCAAGGCCACGCCGACCGGCCCCGGCGGCCCGTTCCCCAGCGACGTGCCCAGGACCCCCGTTCTTATCAACTCTGCAACCCTGGTGAAATAAATCATGAGCAACCCGAAAGTCGAACTGCACATCGCCAACTACGGCGTCATCACCCTTGAACTCGATCAGGCCAAGGCGCCCAACACGGTCGCGAATTTTCTCGATTACGTGAACAAGGGGCATTACAACAACACGGTATTCCATCGCGTGATCCCCGGCTTCATGGTGCAGGGCGGCGGCTTCGAGCCCGGCATGAAGGAAAAAAAGAGCGGCGCCCCGATCGACAACGAGGCCAATAATGGCCTGAAGAACGACAAGTACACCGTGGCCATGGCGCGCACCAACGCGCCGCACTCGGCCACGGCCCAGTTCTTCATCAACGTGTCCGACAACGCCTTCCTGAACCACACCGCACCCAGCGCCCGGGGCTGGGGCTACGCCGTGTTCGGCAAGGTCGTGGCGGGCACCGAGGTCGTGGACAGGATCAAGGCCGTGCAAACCGGCCGCAAGGGTTTCCATGACGATGTGCCGAATATCGATGTGGTGATCGAGAAGGCCGTCGCGCTGGCCTGATGTCGTGACCTCCACTGTGCCCGCCTTCGCGGAGCTTGCCGCTCCCGCCGACTGGCGCACGGTCGATTTCATTTCTGACCTGCACCTGCAGGCCGCCGAGCCGGCCACGCTGGCGGCGTGGCAGCGGTACATGCGGGGCACCAGCGCCAATGCCGTGTTCATCCTGGGCGACCTGTTCGAGGTATGGGTCGGTGACGATGCGGCGCTCGCCCCCTCGTCCGACCCGGGCGCACCGCAGGGCTTCGAGACGCATTGCGCCGACGTGCTGCGCGATGCCGCGCAGCGCCTGCGCATTTTCTTCATGCATGGCAACCGCGACTTTCTGGTCGGGACGCAGTTTCTCGACCCGTGCCACGTCACCCTGCTTGCCGACCCCACCGTGTTGACGTTTGCCGGGCAGCGCTGGCTGCTCACGCACGGCGATGCCTTGTGCCTGGATGACCTGGACTACATGGCGTTTCGCCGGCAGGTGCGCAGTGCCTCATGGCAAAGTGAGTTTCTGGCCAAACCCCTGTCCGAGCGCCGCGGCATTGCGCGCGGACTGCGCGAGCAAAGCGAGGCGCGCAAGCGCTCCGGCGTGAGCTATGGCGATGTGGACGGCCCCGCCGCGCGGCGCTGGCTGCAGGCCGCTTGCGCCGCCACCCTGATTCACGGCCACACCCACAAGCCGGCTGACCACGATCTGGGTGACGGCCTGGCGCGCGTGGTCCTGAGCGACTGGGATGCAGCGGCAGCACCGCCGCGCGCCGAGGTGTTGCGTCTGGCTGCGGCCGGCCCCTTTGCTGGCCGGCCGCAGCGCGTGGCGCTGGACTGAGCAGCTTATGTGGGGCTGGCTGCGCGGGCGCTCACGCGCGATTCCCGACGCGCTGTGGCAGCGCACGCTGGACCGCTACCCTTTTCTGGCGAAACTCACCAAGGCCGAACGCGCGCATCTGCGCCGCCTGTGCGGCCGCTTCCTGGCGCAAAAGGAATTCACCGGCACCGGGCGGCTGCACATCAGCGACGAGATCGCGCTGGCGATTGCGGCGCAGGCCTGCCTGCCGGTGCTGCATCTGGACCAGCACGGCCAAGCCCTGCAGTGGTACAGCGACTTTGTCGGCATCGTCGTGCACCGGCGCGAAGTAGTCGCGCAGCGCGAGATCACGGACCACACCGGCGTGGTGCATCGCTACAGCGAAGTGCTGGCCGGCGAGGCCATGCACAAGGGCCCGGTGATGCTGAACTGGCGCGACGTGGCGCACGCGGGCGCTCAAGCCGGGCACGGCTACAACGTGGTGATCCACGAATTCGTGCACAAGATGGACATGCAAAGCGGCCGGGCCGACGGCTGCCCGCCCCTGCCGCCAGGCTTCCTGGGCACGCGCGGCCCCGCCGCGGCGCGGCGCCTGTGGCTGGCCACGCTGCAGCCAGCCTACGACGCCTTTCGCGAGCAGGTCATCATGGCCGAGCGCTTTGGCGGCGAGCCGCCCTGGTTGAATGCGTATGGCGCCACTTCGCTGGCCGAGTTCTTCGCGGTGACTTGCGAGGCCTACTTCGTGAACCGCCCGCGCTTCGAGCTAGAACTTCCCGTGCTCGTGCCGTTGTACGACGCGTTTTTCAACCGGATGGGCGTCTTGCCCACGTGAATCCGGATTCTTAAAACGGTAATTTTTTGTTTATCCGATGCATGCGGATGAGGCGGTTCGCGGGCTGCGTTTGCAGACTAAATGCTTCACCAACATGAGCCAATATTGCAGAGCAAAATCCGGGGAAGCCCAAGCGAGACAACGTAAGACAGCTATCAAACTCGCAGTCGCCAGCCAAACTTCGCCGCCCGCGTGGATTCGCTCAGAGTTGAAGAATAGGCCACCACTGGCGCCAATTTTGCGGCGGTGCAAGTTGATTTGAGCATTGCGCCAGCCTAGTATCTACAGCCGTTCACCGCGTCCTGGAGGGCCCCATCATGATCAGCTCAGCCATTCGTGTTCAACCCGTCTTGCTTGGCGCCGTCCCCTGCTTTGCCGGCACCCAAATCCCCGTCAAGTCCATGTTCGACTACCTGGAGGCCGGCGAGACGCTGGACGAGTACCTGGAGCAATACCCTTCTGTTCCACACACGCTCGCCGTCAAGGTTCTCGAAGACAGCTGCAAGTCCTTGACTGGCAGTTGATTCCGGGCACGGCGCGGCGGCCCCGCAGGCTGCCGCACCCGAATTGCGCCCACAAACGTTGCCGGTATTCATGCCCGCGCTGCAGGGCGCCGGCGGCTGGCCTAACATCGAATACCGTTCACTGGCCTGGGAGGGTCCATACCATGATCAGTTCAGCCATTCACATCCAGTACGTGCTGTATGCCGCCGTGCCCTGCTTCGTCGGCACGCGCATTCCTGTCAAATCGCTGTTCGACTATCTGCGCCGGGGCGAGCGGCTGGACGAGTATCTGGAGCAATATCCGTCAGTCCCGCGCCCGCTCGCACTGAAGGTGCTTGAGGACTGTCACAAGTCGCTGGTGACCGGGCGTCCCGTTTGACAACCCCAGGCCGGGGTCGGCAACCGGAGCGGCCGCACGCGTTGCGCACTCGAATGTTCGTTCCGCCTTGCTGCTCCGCGCCGCCTCAACGGGGCTGCCCGTAATAGGTCAGGAACATCTCGACGGCCTCCGCCATCTCGGCCTTGAATACCGGCGACTGCATATCGAGACGGCCCGGCAAGGCGGGCCAGAACAACTGGGCCCGCATCATCGAGTTCATGGCGTGAGCGATCTTCTTCGGATCGCCATGCAGCTGGCCACCGTCACACGCGGCCCGCGCCCAGGACATGAACCCGTATTCGTTGCGCCAATAATCCCGCAGGACTTCGCGGCCGATTTCCAGAGCGGCGAAGGCGGCACCATCCGTGCCGGGGCGGAGATGGAACTGCTCGCGTTCACGCTTCCCATGCTGTCCAGGAAGTCGATGGAGCAGCAACTTCCGAGCACCGAGCCGCTGCCCGGCGAATCCGTGCCGGAGACTGTGTGAGCCTACAATCGGCCCCGCAATAAATTCGCAACAACTTGCAGACAAGGTCTGCATCATCACGGGCGGCGCCGGCAGCATTGGCTTGGCCACGGCGCGTCTTTTCATGGAACAGGGCGCGCGCGTCATGCTGGCCGACCTGAACGCAGCGTCCCTCGCGCGCGCCGTGTCCGGCGCCTATGCCTACATCACCGCCAAGCACGCGCAGGTGGGGCTGATGCGCTCGGTAGCCAAGGAAGCCGCCGCGCGCAATATCCGGGTCAACACCATCCATCCGGGGCCGATCGCGAACGAATTCCAGCGCCGCGTCGAAGCGAGCCTGAGCCCCATGATGCAGCGTGACGCGGGCGCCTTCTTCGATCAGATCATCCCTTTGCAGCGGCACGGCCGCCCCGAAGAAGTTGCGCGCTCCGTGCTGTACCTCGCCTCGGAACAAAGCAGCTTCGTCACGGGCAGCCTGCTGATGGTCGACGGGGGCATGAGCGCCTGAGCGCCCGACAGGTGCCTCGCCGTTCAAAGCCGATGCGTATATCTTGAACTGCGCCGGCGCGTGGATCAGCGCCGCAGCAGCACCTTGAGCGCACTTTGCACGCGGCGCGCATGGCCAGCGTCGAATGCGCTGGCCAGCACGCGGGCCGTGTCCTGACCCCAGGTTTGCGCCGGCGCCGGATCGTTGCGCCGGGTCAGCAATTGCAGTTGCAGCATGCGCCGCGCGCTGATGTGTTCGGCCGGTGTTGGCACCTCGGCCGCCATTTCCAGCCGCAGCAAGGCCTCGGACGCATCGCCGTCAGGCGCAGCGCCAATCGCCTGTGCCCAGTGGCTGCGGCCCGCGGCCGTGACGCGTGAGCCCAGTTCCTGCACGCTGGGCACCTGGTTCGCATCACGCTTTTCCCAGGCGGTGAGCAGTTGCGTCAGCGCTTCGCCATGGGCCTGCGCGGCGAGCTTCTTGAGGGTGAACTCGGCTTGCTCCAAGGCTTGACGCTGGGCCCGGAAAGCCACATCACCCAGCCTCGGGCCACGGTCTTCGTAAGCCGGGCGCTCGCCAAAGCGACCGCCTCGGGGGGCACCACGCGCGTCACCACGCGCATCGGAGCGGGGGCCGCGGTCGTCACGGCGAGGCTCGAACTTGTTGTCACCGGGACGCGCGGCGCCACGCGGCGCATCGCGGCGGTCGCCAAACTTGCCACCGCGGCCTGCCTGCGCAGGTTCGGATTTTTTCATGCCGGGGCGGTCATCGCCGCGCATGGCGATGACGGGTTTCGGCGCGGGTTTGGCGGGTGCCGCTGGCGCGACGGGTGCGGCATCGACGGGCTCTGCCGCGCTGGATTCGTCGGCTGCGCCGGCGGCATCGGGTGCGTCAGGTGTTGCAGGTGCGACTGTCTCAACAGAGGCGGGATTTGCCGGTTCAGCTACTGTTTCAGTAGCATCTGGTGCAGCCACCATAGGGGCTACAGGCTTATTTTGTTCCTGATCGGTAGCCGCGGCCACCACGGCAACGGCCTGCGCCTGGCCGCGCAGGGCGGCGTCCAGTGCGCTCATGGCAGCGCGGATCTTGCCGGCGTCGCCGTTGGCATTCGCCGCCTCCAGCGCCTTGGCCGCATCCAGCACGGTGCGGTCGCGCTCGCTCAGAGCCGCCGCCGCTTTTTCGCGTTCCTCGGTCTTGCGGTTGAAGGCGTCGTCGATCGGCTTGCGGAACGCGTCCCACAGCTTTTGCTCGAACTTGCGCTCCAGCGGCACGCTTTGCGCTTCCAACTGCCAGCGCTGCTGCAGGGCCTTGACGGCGTCGATGCGCAGGACCGGCGCGCCGCCCAGCACCACCGCCTCTTCGATCAACGCGTGGCGGCGCTCCACGCTGCTCTTTTGCGCGGCTTCGAACGGCGCCGCGGCGCCGTGAATGACCTCTTTCCACTGCGGCTGCAACTCGGCAAAGGCCTTTTCGCCCAGATGCCCGGCCTCGCGCCAGCGATCGCCAAATTGATGTAGCGATCGACTGAACGCCTTCCAGTCGCTCAAGCCCGCGTTAGCGGCGCCCCAAGCCCTGACCTCCTCGATCAGCGCCAGGCGCTGGCTTCGATGCTCGGCGGCCTCGGCCTTGGTCTTCTCCAACCAGGTTTCCACCACCTTATGAGCCTCGCTGCAGGCTTCGTCGAAGCGCTTCCACAGCGCGTGGTTGGGTGCGCCGCCCTGGTCGGTCTGCTTCCATTGTTCGCGCATCTGGCGCAAGGTGTCCTGCATCTTGCGCCCGCCCAGCGCATGTTCGGCGGGACGTTTCAGCAGGCCCTCGGCCTTGATCACCAATTCCTCGCGCAACTGGTCCGCGCGCCAGCGCTGCCAGCCCTCCAACTCGCCGGCCGCGGCCAGCGCGGCATGCGCCTGGTTTTCCAGCGCGGCGTCGATCAGCTTTCCATGTTCCCGCAGCGCGCCGCGCAGCGCGCCTGCAGCGCCGGCGCTGGCCTTGCCGTGGCCTTCGCTCACTTCGCGCTCCAGTTTCGATAGTGCCTCGCGCACGGCTTGAGCCGACTTGGCGCGCATTTCGTTCTGCACCGCAGGGTCCACCGCAGGTTTCTGCGCTTGCGCGGGCACTTCCACCGGCACACCGCGCTCGGCGCGCAGCTCGTTCGCCCACACGAGTACGGGCGGCAGCGCCGCGCCGGCATCGTCGGCCGCGGCCACGGCCTGCGCCAGCGCGGCCGTAAAGGCGTCCCAGACCACCAGCAGTTGGGCCCTGGAGGCATCGAGCTGCGGCGGGAACTTGATGTCCACGCTGGGCCAGTTCGCGTCGGCAGCAAGCTCCTGCGCCTGCGCCTGCCAGTGCTGCACGTCGCCGCGCAGCACATCGAGCACCGCCTGCGCGTCGCGCCACGGCTTGGTCGACAGCACCTCGATGCGCTGGGCCAGCAGCACGGCGGCCTCGCGCTGCACCTGCACGCGGTGCTGCAGGTCTTCGATCACCTTGACGCGCTCGGCCAGTTGCACCTTGACCGACGCCAGCGGCTCCCTGGACAGCGGCGCGCCGGCCTTGGCGGCGTCGCGCTGCCAGGCCATGGCGTCGGCAATATTCAGCTTGGACAGCGCCAGCAGCGCCTGGCCCTTGCCGGCCCATTCGGCCGCCAGCACTTCCTGACCCTTGGCGCGCTTGAGTTCGTCGAGCTTTTCCTTGAGCGGTTTGGCGGCGCCCTTGTCGCGCGTGCCCAACTCCTTGAACACTTCGTGCATCTGCTCGGGACTCGGGTTGCGCGCCAGCCATTCACGGATACGGGCCGCGCGCTCGCCCGAGGTGGCGGCGGAAAATGCACCGCCGGTGAGGGCGTCCAGCGGGTGCGGCTCGTGGGATTTGGGGGAGGTAGGGGTCACGGCAGGCGCTTCGGAAGAGGGGTTGCGGTTGGAAAAACTGAACATCCCCCTATTTTCACCGGGATTTGCACCGCGGCGCGCCGGTCGGCCCCACGGGCGCAAAGCCCGTCAATGCTGGATCGCCTCGATCGACACATACAGGGTGATGTCGTTGGTGATCAGCGGCACGTATTTACCCAGGTTGAAGTCGCTGCGCTCGACCTTGGCGCTGGCGTTGAGGCCGCAGACCGGCCTGTGATACAGCGGATGCATCATGCATTTGTAATTGGTAACACGGAGGGTCACGGGCCGCGTGATGTCCTTGATGGTGAGGTCGCCGTCGATCGCCGTGACGTTGTCCAGCCGGCCGAACGTGAAGTGCGTCGATTGGAATGTGATGGTCGGATACTTGACCGCGTCGAAGAACGCGTCGCTGAGCAGCATGTGATTGAAGAGACTCGATCCGGTGTTGAGCGAGTTGACGTCGATGCTGGCCTGCACGCTGCCGGTCTGGTTTTGCAGATCGAGGCTGACCGTGGCGTTCACCTTGTCGAAACGCTCGCGGTCCGTGCTCAAACCCATATGGCTGTACTCGAACCAGGCAAAGGTGTGATCGGGGTCGGACTGGTACACATCGGTGGCCAGCGCGGTGGCGACGGCCAAGCCCAGCAGCAGCGTCAACAACAGTCTTTTCATGGCTATGGCTCCAGCACCAAGTGAAACCGCAGCGTCACCTCGTTGGCGACCACGCCGACATCGCCCCAGACGCCCCCACCCACGCCGAAGTCCAGGCGCTTGAGCACGAAGGCGCCATCCATGGCGGCCTGGTTGGCGCCGCCGGTTTTCAAAGTGGCATCAACTGTCAGCGGCCGGCTCACGCCCTTAAGGTTTAGCATGCCGCTGACCTGGAACCGGCCGGCGCCCAGCGGCAGGATCCGGCGCAGCTCGAACTGCGCCATGGGGTAGCGCCTGGTGTCGAACCACTGTGCGCCCGCGACCTCCTCGTTGGCCTCCTGGTTGCCGGTGTCGATGCTGGCCAGCGCAATGCGCAACCGGCCGCTGGCCGCGGCCGGCGCCTGCGGATCAAAGGCCAGGCTCGCATCGAAGCTGCGGAACACGCCATCGACCGGCACCCCCATTTGCTTCGAGGTGAAACGGATCTGGCTGCGCGCGGCGTCCACATGCCGGTACCCAGCGGCCTGAGCAGCGGCGCATGCGAGCAGCAAAGCGGGGACGATGATTTTCATTCGGCGGCCCTGGTGAACCTGAACATCCGGCCGAGAACGCCATCGCGGTCGATGAAATGGTGCTTGAGCGCGGCCGCCACATGCAGCACGACCGCGCCGAGCAAAGCATAGTTGAGGATGCGGTGCACTGCCAGCAGCAACCAGCCCAGCGCTTCATTTTTGGCCAGCAGGTCCGGCAGTGGCCACAGGCCGAGATAAACCGTGGTCACCCCCTGGGCCGAACTCATGATCCAACCCGAGATGGGAATGACGGCCATCAGCACATACAGCAGCAGATGGCCGGCGCGAGCCGCTGTTTGCTCCCATGCGGGCATGCCCGCGGGCAATGGCGGCGGCGCATGCCCCAGGCGCCAGACGATGCGCGGCAGCAGCAGCGCCCAGGTGGTAACGCCGATCCACTTGTGGTACGAGAAAAGCCGCAGCTTGAGCGGGCTCAAGTGCAGGTCGGCCATGTACAGTCCAACGCCAAAGCCAACCACGATGAGCAGCGCCATGGCGCCATGCAGGACGATGGCGGTACGGGTGTAGCGAGGTAGCTGCAAGCTGCGCTCCAACGGCACGCGGGGTGCCCGGCGCGCCGATTGTGGATCTATCGCGCAGGCCGTGCAAGCCGGGCTCGACCTGCCGCGCCCTACTGGGTCGCCAGGCTCAGATCGGCGTGCGGAATCCACTTCGCATCTGCCGTGCTGCTTGACGCGGCCTGATCGGCCTGCGCCTTCGGTGCACCCAGGAACAGTTGACTCGAGGGCACCTGCTTCGACGCCAAATATTCCTTCACTGCCTCGCCGCGCGCCAACGCCAGTTGCCGCATGCTGTCCTCGGTCACCGGGATATTCGCCATCAGCAGCGACTCCATCTCGGGCTGCGGAATGTCCTTGGTCATGCCGATCAGGTTGCGCGGTTTGGTGATGTCGGCGTGCCGGTACACGCGCCGGAGCAAATCCGGATACTCCGATTCGCTGACCGTGGTGGCCGGCGCCGCGCCCGCTGCGGCAGACGCCGGCGCCGTTGCCGCGGACGCGGGCGTCTTGCCCGGGTCGAGCAGCATCTCGCGCCGCTTCTCCGCGCGCACCATGGCGTTCAGGCGCTCGCGCCGGTAGCCCGCGCGTTCGGCATCCAGGTTGGCGGCGCCCACCACGGTCATTTTGAGGCTGGGGCGCTCGGTCAGCACCTTGGCCACCTTGTCCAGACCCGTACGGGCCTCGGGCGTAAGAGTGGCGCTGCCGGGCGCGAACACCACCGTGTTGAGTTGCTGGCCGCCGCTGCCGCCGAATGCATTGGCGATCAGGCTGAACGGCGCCGTGACGGCCTTCACGATGATGTTGATAATTGCCTTGAAGATGATCGGCCCGAGGCTGAACTGCGGATCGTTCAGCGAGCCGCTGATCGGCAGGTCCAGGTTGATCACGCCGTCGCGATCGGCCAAGAGCGCCACGGCCAGCTTGACGGGCAGGCTGGCCGGCGCGTCCTTGACCTCTTCGCCGAAGCTGAGCTGGTTCAGCACGAGGTTGTTCTTCGCGGTGAGCTGGCCATCGGGCAGCACCACGTAGTGCACGTCCATGCTCATCTTGCCGCGCTCGATCTCGTGCCCCGAATATTTGACCGCATAGGGCGACAGCGGCGGCAGTTCGAGATCATGAACCTTGCCCGTGATATCGAGGGCGAGCGGCTTGGCCAGCGGATTGAGCTTGCCCGTGATCTCCAGCGACGCCGTGCCCTCGGCGCGCCCGCTCAGCGTCAGGTCCGCCAGCTGGGGCGCGCCGGCCGGCGCCACGCTGGAAAACGCGCTGAGCTTGCCGGTCAGTTGGGTCAGGTCGGCCGAGTAGTTCGGCTTGATGAAATGATCCGAGAACAATACCTTGCCGTTGATCAGGCTGATCGGTCCGATATGAATGATCGGCGCAGGCGCACTGGCCGCGGCGACCACTGGCACGGTGGGCGCCGCGGTGGTGGCCTTGCTGGCCGTCGGCGCCGCCGCGCCTGGTTGCGTCTTGGACTTCACCAGATCCTGCAGGTTGATGCGCCCGTTCGGGTTGATGATGACGCGCGCGTAGAAGTCGCTGAGCGCCGTTTCGCGCACGTTCACCCGCGTGGCGACGCCAGGCTTCATGGCCAGATCGAGACCGCGCACGCTCAGGGCCTTCCATTGCAGCAGCGGTTCGGCAGCGATCGCCGGCTGCTGGGCGTCTCCTGCCGGCTGCGCCACGGTATCGGCCTGCAGGTCTTCCAGCGCCGAGTCGCCAGCGACCTGGACCACCGGGCCGGCCTTGCTTTCCAGGTAATGCACGCGCCCGTTGAAACTGGCGTCGGCGCGCCGCAGGCGCACGTTCAGCGTGTTGTCGAAATACGGGGCGAACGCCTGCAGCGGAAGCCGCACCGCCTGCAAACGCCCCTGCGCCGACAGGGGGCTCAGGCCCAGATTGCCGCTGTAGTCGATTCGCCCGGGTTCCGTGCGCCCAGCGCCGATGCTCGCCGAGACGCTCAAAGGCGAAGGCTGCTTGGCGTCCAGTGAAAAGTCTTTCAGCTGGACCTTGAGCTTAGTCACTTCGAACGCCACCGGCCGGGGCCCGGCCGCATCGCGATACGCGATCGCGCCGCCGTCGATCGCTACTTCATTAATAGCAATCTTCCATGGACTGGAACGGGGTTTGGCTTGTTTTGATTCATCATTCCGTGATGACGCAGCGCGCTGATGCGTCGGCAAAGCTGCGGGCTGCTTCAGCCAATGTTCGAACATCCAGCGCTTGTCGGCGCCCCGCTCCACGCTGGCGTGCGGGTCGGTCACGACCACCTTGCCCACACGGACCGTCTGCTGGTCCAGATCGATGCGCGCATCGGACACCCGGATCTGCCCCGCGCCGGGCAACGCGGGGACAAGCGAACGCTTGCCGGGCGCCTTGGCCACCACCACCCTGCCGCCGGTCAGCGCCGGATGGTCCAGCTTCAGATCCTTGACGCCGATCTGCACGCCGGACGCCTGCGAGCCCGCCGCCTGCGCCTTCCAGTCTACGTTCAGCTGCGCCGACAGCTCGCCGCTCAAACCGGGCTCCAGATAGGCGGCCAGATATGGCGCCGCCAAGCCCAGGGGCAGCGTTGTCACGTTGGCCGCCACGCTGGCGGAGCGGTCGGTGGCCGAGCCACCGAAGGTCAAACTGGCTGCCTGCGCCGCGGCGCCCTTCGCGGCAGTATCTGGCGTCCCAGAAGCCAGCAGCGCGGAACCGCTGAACTGCAGCGGCTGGGCAAACGGCAGTGCAATGCCGGCCGCGTCGAACACCAGATCGCGCAGCGCCAGCTGTGCGTGCGGTGCGGTGGTCTCGTCCGTCCAGTTGACCGTGCCCCCGCGCACCGCCACCTTGTCCACTTCGATTTTCCACGGGCTGGACTCG
>DATNBD010000156.1:0-2288 GCA_035572155.1 Rhodoferax sp. | reverse complement strand
GGCGAGACCGACGCGGACTTCGACAAGCTGATGAAGCTGATCGACGATGTCGGTTTCGACAACAGCTTCAGCTTCCTCTTCAGCCCGCGCCCCGGCACGCCGGCCGCCAACCTGATGGATGAGACGCCGCACGAGGTCAAGCTGCGCCGCCTGCACCATCTGCAGGAAGTCATCAACGCCAGCATGGCCCGCATCAGTGCGAGCCGCGTGGGCACGGTGCAGCGCATTCTGGTCGAAGGCGTCTCCCGACGCGACGCGGGCGAGCTGATGGGACGCACCGAGTGCAACCGCGTGGTGAACTTTGCGGGCCAGCCGCGACTCGTGGGACAGCTGGTGGACGTGCGGATCACCGAGACGCGCAGCTACACCCTGCGCGGCGAAGTGGTGACGCAGGAAGCAGTGGCGGAAAGCGCGGAATGCTGAAACCCGCTCTGGCTTTTGCCGTATTGCTGCTGGCCAGTTCGGCCGGCGGCGCCACGACCTGCGACGCCATTCGCACCCAGATCGACGCGAAGATCCGCGCTGCCGGCGTCCAGCACTACACCCTCGCCACGGTGGACGCGGGCGCGAACGCCGAGGGCGAGGTCGTGGGGACTTGCGACCTCGGCACCCGAAAGATCATGTACCTGAAAGGCAATGGTGCCCCGGGCCAGTCCGCGGCGGCCGGCGCGCCCCAGGCACCCGCCGATCACGACGGCATGGTGACCGAATGCAAGAACGGGTATGTGCTCACGGGCGGCAACTGCAGGAAGAAGTAGCGCCATCGTGCGATGGCGCGGGCGCCTCGCCCCGAACCTTCAGAACGGCATCTTCGGCATGCCCTTCATGCCGCCCATGCGCTTCATCATCTTCATCATGCCGGCGCCCTTCATCTTCTTCATCATGCCCTGCATCTGCTCGAACTCGTTGAGCAGGCGGTTCACCTCCTGCACCTGAACGCCGGCGCCGGCCGCGATGCGGCGCTTGCGCGTGGCCTTGATCAGGTCAGGCTTGCGCCGCTCTTGCGGCGTCATGCTCTGGATGATGCCTTCCTTGCGCCGCACGTCCTTCTCGGCCTTGTTCATGTCGACCTGGCCGGCCTTGGCCGCCATTTGCGCGGGCAGCTTGTCGAGCAGGCCGGAGAGGCCGCCCATCTGCTTCATCTGCTGGATCTGGCTCAGAAAATCGTTGAGGTCGAAGGCGGCGCCGCTCTTGACCTTGGCGGCCAGTTTTTGCGCGGCCTCAACGTCGACCCCGGCCGTGACCTGCTCGACCAGCGCCACGATGTCGCCCATGCCCAGGATGCGCCCCGCGTGGCGCTGCGCGTCGAACACCTCCAGCCCGTCGATCTTCTCGGACACGCCAGCGAACTTGATGGGCGCGCCGGTAATTTGCCGCACCGACAGCGCCGCGCCGCCGCGCGAATCGCCGTCGAGCTTGGTCAACACGATGCCAGTCAGCGGCAGCGCTTCCTTGAAGGCCCGGGCCGTGTTGACCGCGTCCTGGCCCTGCATGGCATCCACAACAAACAGCGTCTCGACCGGATCGAGCACCGCGTGCAGATCCTTGATCTCGCGCATCAGCACCTCGTCGATGGCGAGGCGGCCAGCGGTATCGACCAGCAGCACGTCGAAGAAATGGCGCCTGGCGTGGTCTAGCGCGGCGCGCGCAATGTCCGCCGGTTTTTGCTCGGGCGTGCTTGGGAACCATTCGGCGCCGGCCTGGGCCGTGACCGTCTTGAGCTGCTCGATGGCCGCCGGGCGGTACACGTCGCCCGAGACCGTAAGCACCTTTTTCTTGCGCTTGTCGATCAGGTGCTTCGCCAGCTTGGCCGTCGTCGTCGTCTTGCCCGCGCCCTGCAGGCCGGCCATCAGGATCACGACCGGCGGTTGCGCGGCCAGGTTGATGTCGCTGACACCCTCGCCCATGGTGCGGGAGAGTTCCCGGTTCACGATGCCCACCAGCGCCTGCCCCGGCGAGAGCGAGCCCAGCACCTCCTGGCCCAGCGCCTTTTCCTTCACACGCGCCACAAAGTCGCGCACGACCGGCAATGCGACGTCGGCTTCCAGCAAAGCCATGCGCACCTCGCGCAGCATGTCCTGCACATTCGCCTCGGTGATGCGGGCCTGGCCGCGCATTTCCTTCACGAGGCGGGAGAGTTTGTCGGTGAGAGCGGAGGCCATGTAAGGGAATCGATGCGCCTGGCGCGCAACCTGTGGTGGAGACGAATGAATGCCGGGAATGTCTGTCGAGGACGACCGAGCCGCTAAACTGTACCCCATGATTTTACCCAGCGCGAGCCTGGCGCC
>DATNBD010000155.1:0-12307 GCA_035572155.1 Rhodoferax sp. | reverse complement strand
GCTGCTGTTGCTGGCGCAGGCCGAGCATGGCGATGCGCATACAAGGCTGGAGCGGGTCGATCTCGCCGCGGTGGCGTTGCACTGCGTGGAGCAACTGGCTGCGCTGGCCGACCGCCGCCGGATTGATCTCGGGCTGGAGGTACCGCAGGAGACGGCGGGTACGGTGGTGCTGGCACAGCCGGCGCTGCTCGATGCGCTCGTGACCAATCTGCTCGACAACGCTCTGCGCTACACGCAGGAGGGTGGCCGCGTGACGCTGGGTGTGCATCTGGCGGATGCGGGGGTCGAACTGACCGTGGAAGACAACGGCCCGGGCATTCCAGCCGAGGTGCGCGAGCGCGTGTTCGAGCGCTTCTATCGCGTCTCGCAAGACACCGAGGGCACCGGGCTGGGGCTCGCGATCGTGCAGGAGATCGCGCGCGCGTTCGGCGCGCCGGTCCAGCTCGCCGCCAATCCACATGAACCGCACGGTTTGCTCGTCACCGTGCGCTTCCCTGCGGCCGGGGCATGAAAAAGCCCCCGCAGGCCAGGTAACCTGCGGGGGCTTTGGAGAGGCTGCTTCGCGGCGCGGGCCAGCGAAGCCGCTCGTCCGGGGATTACATCCCCATGTCGCCCATGCCGCCCATACCACCCATACCGCCAGGCATGCCGCCGCCGGCCGGTGCTTCGTCCTTCGGAGACTCGGCGACCATGGCTTCGGTCGTCAGCATCAACGCGGCCACTGACGCAGCGTTTTGCAGCGCGGTGCGGGTCACCTTGGTCGGATCCAGAATGCCCATCTCGATCATGTCGCCATAGGTGTCGTTGGCGGCGTTGAAACCGTAGTTGCCCTTGCCGTTGAGCACCGCGTTGACCACCACGGAGGCTTCGCCACCCGCGTTGTAGACGATCTCGCGCAACGGGGCTTCAATGGCGCGCAGCACCAGCTTGATGCCAGCGTCCTGGTCGGGATTGTCGCCCTTGATGGTGCCTGCGGCCTGCTTGGCACGCAGCAGCGCCACGCCGCCGCCGGCCACGATGCCTTCTTCCACCGCAGCGCGCGTGGCGTGCAGGGCGTCTTCGACACGCGCCTTCTTTTCCTTCATTTCGATCTCGGTGGTCGCGCCGACCTTGATTACCGCCACGCCGCCGGCGAGTTTCGCAACACGCTCCTGCAGCTTTTCGCGGTCGTAGTCGGAGGTGGCCTCCTCGATCTGCACGCGCACCTGCTTGACGCGGGCTTCGATGTCCTTGGCTTCGCCGGCGCCGTCGATGATGGTGGTGTTTTCCTTGCCCACTTCGATGCGCTTGGCCTGGCCGAGGTCAGCCAGCGTGACTTTTTCCAGCGTCAGGCCGACTTCTTCGGCGATGACCTTGCCGCCGGTCAGGATGGCGATGTCTTCCAGCATGGCCTTGCGGCGGTCGCCGAAGCCCGGGGCCTTGACGGCCACGACTTTCAGGATGCCGCGCAGCGTGTTGACCACCAGCGTGGCCAGGGCTTCGCCCTCGACTTCCTCGGCGATGATGAGCAGCGGGCGGCTCGCCTTGGCGACTTGCTCCAGCGTGGGCAGCAGGTCACGGATGTTGCTGATCTTTTTGTCGAACAACAGCACGAACGGGTTGTCCAGCAGCGCGGACTGCTTTTCGGGGTTGTTGATGAAGTAGGGCGACAGATAGCCGCGGTCGAACTGCATGCCCTCGACGACGTCGAGTTCGTTGTCCAGCGACTTGCCGTCTTCCACGGTGATCACGCCTTCCTTGCCGACCTTGTCCATCGCATCGGCAATGATCTTGCCGATGGATTCGTCGGAGTTGGCGGAAATGGAGCCGACCTGGGCGATTTCCTTGCTCGTGGTCGTGGGCTTGGAGGCCTTCTTGAGTTGCTCGGTCAGGGCCGTCACGGCCTTGTCGATACCGCGCTTCAGATCCATCGGATTCATGCCGGCGGCCACGTATTTCATGCCCTCGCGCACGATGGCCTGGGCCAGCACGGTGGCGGTGGTAGTGCCATCACCGGCGTTGTCGCTGGTCTTGGAAGCGACTTCCTTGACCATCTGCGCGCCCATGTTCTGCAGCTTGTCTTTCAGTTCGATTTCCTTGGCCACGGACACACCGTCCTTGGTCACGGTGGGGGCGCCGAACGAGCGCTCCAGCACCACATTGCGGCCCTTGGGGCCCAGGGTCACTTTGACTGCATTGGCCAGGATGTTCACACCCTCGACCATGCGCGCGCGGGCTTCACCGCCGAAGACTACGTCTTTTGCTGCCATGTTGATTCTCCAGATTCAGTTGATTGATGACGTGTGAAAGCGTGAAGAATTACTTCTTCTCGACGACCGCAAACAGGTCTTCTTCCTTCATGACCAGCAGTTCGTCGCCATCGACCTTGACGGTCTGGCCGCTGTATTTGCCGAACAGCACACGGTCACCGACCTTCACACCGACGGGCGACAGTTCGCCCTTGTCATTCTTTTTGCCGGGGCCGACGGCCAGCACTTCACCCTGATCGGGTTTTTCGGCGGCATTGTCGGGGATCACGATGCCCGAGGCGGTCTTGGTTTCGCTTTCAACGCGTTTGACGATCACGCGGTCGTGCAGAGGACGAAGTTTCATTGCATCTCCTTGTTTTGAAGCAATAGGGTGGAACATCAAAGGGCGCCTTCCAGAGGCCGGTGCCCATGAATTTGTGGGGCGAGCGAATTATTGTTAGCACTCGATCCCTACGAGTGCTGATGATACTGGATTCTAGGGCGATTTCAAGGCGTCAGGTGCAAGCCGGCTGTAAAAAGGAACCCGAGGCGCGCGCCGGTAAAGTTTTTTTTCTCTACCGGATTCGGTCGTAACTGTGAATGATGTATCTGGCTCAGTTCGCGCTGCTCTTTACCATTCACCGCGCTGATGGAATTCTCCGTAGAATTAAAGGTCAAGCATTGACAAATTTACAAACACAGACATTGAAAAGTGGTCGGCGGTGCTCTGGCGAGTATCAAACTTTGTATGGAACAAACCCTGTTGCTATCTGCACTGGATATTGAGCGGTTTCACGACCAGGGTTTTCTATCGATACCCCGGATCACCACGAACGATGAGGTGATCCGCATCAGAGGTTTGTATGACCGGCTGTTCGAGCAACGCGCAGGCTGGGACAGGGGAGACTTTTTTGATTTCGCCGGGCTTGACGAATCGGGTAGCCCCGCGACCGTGCCCCAGCTGAGTGAACCGTCGCAGTATGAACCAGCGCTTAAGGACACGATTTTCAGAAAAAATGCGCACGCGCTGGCCCGACAGCTTTTGGGGCCGGACGCGGAACTGGTTTTCGAACATGCCATGCTCAAGCCCGCCGGCATCGGGGGGGAAACGCCTTGGCATCAGGATGAGGCGTTCTACCCCCGGTTCACCAACTACCGGTCGCTCACCTTCTGGATGCCTTTGCAGCCCGTCGACCAGTTCAACGGCTGTCTGGAATTCATTCCCCATAGCAACAACGGGCCTTTGCTGCAGCATCGCAGCATCAACAACGACAAACGTATCCATGGTCTGGAGGCACTCGGTGTCGATGAAAGCGGCAAAGTGATCTGTCCTCTGGACGAGGGTGGTGCCACGGTGCATGGGTACCGCACCCTCCATCACGCTGCGCCCAACCGGACCGATGGGCCGCGTCGTGCTTACGCGCTCGCGTTTGGAGTTCGCTCGAAGGCGTACACCTTGCGCGAGGAGTTCTCCTGGAATCTTGCAAAGGAAACTGCCCGCGAAAAGCGGGCCGCTTCCGCCCAGGGGATCATGAGGCGTTATCTGGCTGGGCTGAAGAGATCGGTGAAAACGATCATTCGATAAGCTGGCGCGATGGTTCGTGCGCGCCGACGTCTCGCGGGGCCGGATGATTTAAAGTCCTGCTGCCGCGCGCAATTCGGCGGCCTTGTCCGTGCGCTCCCATGTGAACTCGGGCTCTTCGCGCCCGAAATGGCCGTAGGAGGCGGTTTTTTCATAGATCGGACGCAACAGATCCAGCATCTGGATGATGCCCTTAGGGCGCAAGTCGAAGTGTTGCTGGATCAGGGCGGCAATTTTTTCGTCGGAGATCACGCCGGTGCCCTCGGTGTAGACCGTCACGTTCATCGGCCGTGCCACGCCGATCGCGTACGCCACCTGAATCTGGCATTGCCGTGCCAGGCCGGCGGCGACGATGTTCTTGGCCACGTAGCGGGCAGCGTAGGCGGCGGAACGGTCGACCTTGCTCGGATCCTTGCCCGAGAACGCGCCGCCGCCGTGCGGGCAGGCGCCGCCATAGGTGTCGACGATGATCTTGCGCCCGGTCAGGCCGCAATCGCCCTGCGGGCCGCCGGTCACGAAGCGGCCGGTCGGGTTCACCAGGTAGCGGGTTTCCTTGAGCCATTCCTTGGGCAGCACCGGCTTGATGATCTCCTCGATGACGGCCTCGACGAACGAGGCTTTCATCTTCTTCGGCGTCTCGCTCTGGTCGGGACTGTGCTGGCTCGACAGCACCACGGTGTCGATTGAATGCGGCTTGCCATCCACATAGCGCATCGTGACCTGGCTCTTGGCGTCGGGGCGCAGGAACGGCAGTCGGCCGTCCTTGCGCAGTTGTGCCTGGCGCTCGACCAGGCGATGCGCGTAATGGATGGGCGCGGGCATCAATTCGGGCGTCTCGTTGCAGGCGTAGCCGAACATCAGGCCCTGGTCGCCGGCCCCGGTGTTCAGGTGGTCGTCCGACGCCTGGTCCACGCCTTGGGCGATGTCGTTGCTCTGCTTGTCGTAGGCGACCAGTACGGCGCAGCCCTTGTAATCGATACCGTAGTCGGTGTTGTCATAGCCGATGCGCTTGATCGTGTCGCGCGCGACCTGGATGTAGTCCACATGCGCGTTCGTCGTGATCTCGCCGGCCAGCACCACCAGCCCGGTGTTGGTCAGCGTCTCGGCGGCTACCCTGGAGCGCGGGTCCTGTTTGAAGACCGCGTCGAGAATCGCATCCGAGATCTGGTCGGCCACCTTGTCGGGGTGGCCTTCGGAGACCGATTCGGAAGTAAAGAGGAAATCGTTCGCCATGGTGTTCAAGCTCCTTAGTTTGCGAGTGGCCATACGTTGTTGCGTTGCCTCTGGCTTCGGAGCCCCCTGGCGAACGCTTTAGCAGACTTGTTTAACGGGCCGCCACCTATCCTATACTGGCTGGCCCTCGTCGCCCTGCAAGTTGTTCAGTAACTCAGCGACCCCCGTATTCTAGCCAATTCATGCTTTTCGTATTCCGCGCGCTGTCCCTATTTCCGCTGTGGCTTCTGCACGGCCTTGGCTGGATCACCGGCTGGCTCACCTACCTGGGTTCGCCGACCTACCGCAGGCGCTTTCTCGCGAACGCGGCGCAGGCCGGCTACCGGTTGCGCGATATACGCCCGGCTGTCGGCCATGCAGGGCGGATGGTGGCCGAGTTGCCGCGCCTGTGGCTGGGCGCGCCGGTGGCGATCGAATGGAGCGACGAGGAGCGCGTCGACCGCGCCTACCGCGCCGGGCGCGGCGTGGTGTTCCTCACGCCGCACCTGGGCTGCTTCGAGATCACGGCGCAGGCGCTGGCGCAGCGCTACCAGGCGCAGTACGGACCGATCACCGTGATGTTCCGCCCGGCGCGCCAGGCCTGGCTCGCCCGGCTGGTGATCGCGCTGCGGCATCGGCCGGGACTGGACACCGCGCCGACCACGCTGTCCGGCGTGCGAACCATGCTCAAGGCATTGCGGCGCGGCCGCGCCGTGGGCCTGCTGCCGGACCAGGTGCCGCCCGAAGGGCAGGGCCTGTGGACGCCGTTCTTCGGCAAGCCGGCGTACACCATGACGCTGGCCGCGCGGATGGCGCAGCAGGGCGCCGCGGTGCTGCTGGTCTGGGGCGAGCGGCTGCCGCGCGGGCGCGGCTATCGGCTCCACTTCCTCGAGCCCGAGCGCCCGCTGGCGGGTGAACTGCCGCAGGCGGTGGCACAGATCAACGGCGAGATGGAGCGGCTGGTGCGCGCCTGCCCGCAGCAATACCTCTGGGGCTATGCGCGCTACAAGCAGCCGCGCCAGGAAATCGCCCAGGGATGAAGAAGGTCGCGAGCCACGCGGGCATCCTGTTCATGCGGCTGATCAGCCCGCTGCCGCTGCCCTGGCTGCGTGGGTTCGGCTGGGTCATGGGCCAACTGCTGTATGTGCTTGCCGCGCCGCGCCGGCGCGTGGCCAGCATCAACCTGCGGCTGTGCCTGCCGCAGCAGAGCGAGCGCGAGCGGCGCGCGCTGGTGCGCCGCAATTTCGTCTGTTTTGCGCAGACCTTTCTGGACCGCAGCTGGCTGTGGCATGGCAGCCCCGACGTCACGCGCCGGCGCCTCAGGCTCACCGGCGATCTGGCGCAACTCGACGGCAACGCGCCGACGCTGCTGTTCGCGCCGCATTTCCTGGGCATGGACGCCGGTGCGATCGCGCTGTCGCAGCAGCTGCCGCGCCAGGGCAGCACGATCGTCACGCCGCAGCGGGATCCTATCGTGGACGCCTGGATTTCGCGCGGCCGGCGCCGGTTCGGGAATATCCGGCTGTTCACGCGCTTCGATGGCATCAAGACCGTCGTGGCGAGCCTGCGCGCCGGCGAGCCGCTGTATCTGCTGCCCGACATGAATTTCGGGCCGCAGGAGTCGGTCTTCGTGCCGTTCTATGGCGTGCCGGCCGCCACAGTGCCGTCGCTGTCGCGCTTTGCCCGGCTCGGGCGCGCCACGGTGGTGCCCGTCATCACGCGCCTGACCGCGCAGGGTTACGAGACACGGATCCTGCCGGCATGGACTGATTTCCCCAGCGACGACGCGGTGGCCGACACGGCCTTGATGAACCGGCGCCTTGAGGGCTATATCGACGCTATGCCGGAGCAGTATTACTGGGTGCACAAGCGCTTCAAGACGCGGCCGGCCGGCGAGCCGCCGGTTTACTGAGGTGGTTTGTTTCTTGCGCCTGTATTTTTGAAGAAATCAGGCTCAAAGTCCTTACCTTATATGGAAGTTTAGCTACTTATTCCGGAGCAAAAAGGTTTCCAGGTGGCCTGCCACCAGTCGCGGCTGTTCGTGCACGATCCAGTGCGTCGCGTCCGGCACGGTGTGCAGCGTCAGGTCGGCCACGTAGTCGTCCAGCCCGTTGACCAGTCCCGGCGGCAGGGCGATGTCGTCCAGCGCCCAGACGACCAGGGTTGGCAGGTCGACGGTCAGCATTTCGCGCGGCAGGGTCACGGCTGCGGCGGCCGGGTCCTCGGGGCGGGGCGGGCGCAGCGGCGAGGCGCGGTAGTAGTTGCAGCCGCCGGTCAGGCCACTGCCACCATCGGCGCGCGGACCCCAGACCGCGCGGTACTGGTTTTTCACCGACTCGGTGAGCCAGGGCGCCGCGTGGCCGCCATGGCCGTTCGTGAGGAAGGGCCACATCCGCTGGAAGTCGTTCTGTGACAGCAACTGCTCGGCGTCGGGCCGGATCAGGAAGTTCATGTAGGCGCTGGCGGCCTGCTGCTTCGCGCTGGTCTGGAGTTCGCGCAGAAAGGTGCCGGGGTGCGGTGAATTGACGATGGCCAGTTTTTGCGCGAGTTCAGGGCGCTGGTTCGCCAGATTCCAGGCCACTGCGCCGCCCCAGTCGTGCGCTACCAGGCAGGCCAGTTGGCCGCCACGCTTGTCACTGCGTGTACTGCGCTGCCCCCCGAGGGGGCTTGCCTTGCTCGGGGCGGCCCAGCGCTGCGGCCGGTCTTCACCGCACTCCAGCGCGATCAGCGCGGCGATATCCTGCACCAGGTGCTTGGGCCGATAGGCGCTCACCTCCGCCGGCGCGCTGGAGTGCTCGAAGCCGCGCAGGTTCGGTGCGACGCAGCGGTAGCCGCCGTGCTCGGGCCTGGAAAAATGTTCCAGCAGTTCGTCCCATACGAAGGCGGCTTCCGGAAAGCCATGCAGGAACATCAGCACGGGACGGCCGCGCTGGCCGCTGGCGCGGCAGCTTAGAGTGATGCCATGCGGCAGAGGCTGCAGAAACGTGTCGATCATGGGGCGCTCGCGTTGCTATAAGAAAACTAGCCGCCAGCACCCGTGGATCAAGGGCTAGGCGTCGTTTTTACTCTCAAGAGCAGGTGTTTCCGGCGATGTTGGCATGGTGAATGTCGCACCCAGCGGGTGCGCCCACTGCCACAGCAGCTGGCTTGCCTCGTCCACACCCTGCTTCTTGAGTGCAGAGAACAGTTTGACCTCGCCGCCGCCGGCTTGCAGTCGCACAATGGACAGCGCCTTGGCCGCTTCGGCTCGCGTGAGCTTGTCGGCCTTGGTCAGCAACACGAGGAATTTCAGCCCCGCTTCGACGCGCGGGCGAATCACGTCGAGCAGGATCTCGTCGAGTTCGGTCAGCCCGTGGCGCGGGTCGCACAGCAACACGATGCCCACCAGGTTCTGCCGCGTCACCAGGTAGTTGGCCATCACCTGCTGCCAACGGATCTTGTCCTGCTTGGGCACGGCCGCGTAGCCGTAACCCGGCAGATCGGCCAGCACCGCGTCGGTCACGCCCTGTTTGCCGAGTGAAAACAGGTTGATGTGCTGGGTGCGGCCCGGCTTTTTCGAGGCGTAGGCCAACTGCTTTTGCTGCGTCAGCGTGTTGATGCAGGTCGATTTGCCGGCGTTCGAGCGTCCGACAAAGGCGATTTCCGGCAGCTCCAGGTTCGGCAGGTGCTGCAGCTGCGGCGCGGTGGTCAGAAACCGGGCCGTGTGCATCCAGCCGGATGCAATGACGGCGGGCGTTTTACCGTCCGCCGTGGCCTGGGTTGCGTGGGGTGCGCGTGGGGTGGTCATGGATCGTTCGAGGCGGTCCGGAAGGGCCGGCGCACCCGCATTGTAGAATCAGCCAGTTTTGCGCAAATGAACAGACCTGCCCTATGAAGTTGCTTGCCACCCTGTTGACGGCTGCCGTACTGGCAGCACCTGCATTTCCAGGCTTCGCTGCGGACCAGGCGCCCGTTGCGCCCGCAGCCGAACCTGCAGCTTCCGCAGCCGCTGCGCCTGTAGCAGCCGCAGCTCCCGTAGCCGCTGCCGCACCGGACTTGGTGAAAGGCGCGGCGAAGTTCACTGCGGTTTGCGCGGCCTGCCATGGTGCCGAGGGAAACTCGATCATTGCGGCCAACCCGAAGCTGGCGCAGCAGCATCCGGAATACCTGATCAAGCAGTTGCACGATTTCAAGTCGGGCAAGCGCGCCAACGCCATCATGTCGGGCATGGCATCGACCTTGTCTGATGACGACATGAGAGACATCGCGTACTGGCTTGCGTCGAACAAGGAACGGCCGGGTTTTGCCACGGACAAGGATCTGGTGGCGATCGGCGAGCACATCTACCGCGGCGGCATCGCGGCCCTGCACGTCCCGGCGTGTGCCGGCTGCCACAGCCCGGACGGCGCCGGCATTCCCTCGCAATATCCCCGGCTGAGCGGCCAGCAGGCCGACTACGTGGCCGAACAGCTCACCGCGTTTCGCGATGGCGTGCGCAAGAACAGCGTGCTGATGAGCGAGGTGGCCGCCAATTTGAATGACCATGACATCAAGGCCCTGGCGCAATATATCGCCGGTTTGCACTGATTCATTTGCCGGTCGCGCGCGATTGGCTCGCGGATTGAACCAATCGCCGGCATCAGACCCTAACGGGGGCGGGCCTATCTGCGGATAGCTCCGCCCTCGCCGCTTCCGTCACCGACAATCCATCCATGTCAGTTTCCACCCACGGACTCCGCGTCAAGACCCGGTCCCACGCGGTCCGCGCCGCGGTCGAGTTGCTGTCGTCGATGCGCTTCTCGATCGCGCTGCTCACGATCATCTGCATTGCCTCCATCATCGGCACCGTGCTCACGCAGCACGATCCGTACGGCGACTATGTGAATCAATTCGGCCCGTTCTGGGCGCAGGTGTTTGCAACCGTCGGCCTGTATTCGGTTTACAGCGCCTGGTGGTTTCTGCTGATCCTGGCCTTTCTGGTGATCAGCACGTCGCTGTGCATTGCCCGCAACACGCCCAAGATCCTGGCCGACCTCAAGACCTACAAGGAAGATATCCGTGAGCAGAGCCTCAAGGCGTTCAGCCATCGGGCCGAGGCGCCGCTGGACGAAGGGCCGGAAGCGGCGGCGCGGCGTGTCGGCAAGACCCTGGCGGGTGGCGGCTGGAAGGTGCGGCTGCAGCAGCGCAGCAATGGCTGGATGGTCGCGGCCAAGAAAGGGTCGCTTGGCAAGCTGGGCTACATCGCGGCGCACAGCGCCATCGTGCTGGTCTGCCTGGGCGGGCTGCTCGACGGCGACATGGTCGTGCGCGCGCAGATGTGGTTGACCGGCAAAACGCTCTATACGGGCGCGGGGCTGATCGCCGATGTCGGGCCGCAGCATCGGTTGCCGCCGAACAACCTGGCGTTTCGCGGCAACCTGCTGGTGACCGAAGGCCAGCAGGCCAGCACCGCGGTCATCAACCAGGCGAAGGGCATCGTGCTGCAGGACCTGCCGTTTTCGGTCGAGTTGAAAAAATTCTTCGTCGGCTATTACTCGACCGGCATGCCCAAGCTGTTTGCCAGTAATGTGGTCTTTCGCGACAAGGCCACCGGCAAGACGATGGCGGCCCGCATCGAGGTGAACCATCCGGTCAGGTTCGATGGCGTCGAGGTCTATCAGTCCAGCTTCACCGACGGCGGCTCGCACGTCACGCTGCAGGCGCTGCCGATGAACGCGGCGACCAAGCCGTTCGAGATCGAGGGCGTGATCGGCGGCTCCTCCCAACTCACGAAAGGCCAGGGCGTAGGCAGCGACAAGCTCACGCTGGAGTACGCCGACCTGCGCGTGATCAATGTAGAGAATTTCGGCGCCGGATCGGACGATGGAACCGGCGCCGACGTGCGCAAGGTGAATCTGCGCTCCTCGATCGATGCGAGCCTGGGCGCGGCCGACAATTCCTCCACGGTCAAGGCGCTGCGCAACGTCGGCCCCAGCATCACCTACCGGCTGCGCGATGCGGCGGGACAGGCCCAGGAGTTCCAGAACTACATGCTGCCCGTTGACATGGGGGTGGGCGTGCCAGTCTTTCTGCTGGGCGTGCGCGACACGCCCGAGGCGCCTTATCGTTACCTGCGCGTTCCGGCCGACGATCACGGCAGCATGGAGGGGTTCATGCGGCTGCGTGCAGCGCTGGCCAATCCGGCCTTGCGCGCGCAGGCCGTGCAGCGCTATGCTGCCCTGGCGGTGGACCCGGGAAAGCCCGGGCTGGCGCAGGAACTCGCGGCATCGGCCGGGCGCGCGCTGGCCTTGTTCGCTGGCGCGGATGGCGGCAGCGCGAAGCCGGTGGGCCACCGCGGCGGGCTGCAGGCGTTGTCCGACTTCATCGAGGCGAATGTTCCGGCCGACCAGCGCAGCCGCGCCAGTGAAGTGCTGATCCGCATTCTCAATGGAAGCCTGTTCCAGCTGGCGCAGATCACGCGTGAGCAGGCCGGCTTGCCGGCCCTGGAGCCGAGCGAGAAGACGCAGGCGTTCATGCGCCAGGCCGTGCTGTCGCTGAGCGATGCCCAGTTCTATCCGGCGCCCATGACCTTCATGCTGAAGAACTTCAAGCAGGTGCAGGCCAGCGTGTTCCAGGTGACGCGCGCGCCCGGCGCGAATATTTTTTTCCTGGGTTGCGGTCTGCTGATTTTGGGTATATTTTTGATGCTTTTTGTACGTGAGCGCCGGCTTTGGATCTGGATAGCACCGCAGGGCGACAGGGCGCACGCGACCATGGCCCTGTCGGCGAATCGCAAGACCATCGATGGCGACCGCGAGTTTGATCACTTGAAGCACGGACTGATTGGTGCGAAGGACTAAGGACACAGCATGAATACGGCGACCAGCGTCACGACCCTGAACCTGAACGAGGGCCTGCTGTCCCGACGCAACTGGCTGGACTGGCTGTTTGCCGCGCTGGTCGTCGCGGGCGGCTTGTTTGCCCTGTCGCGTTACGGCGCCTACATGGATGTGTATGAAAAGGGCATCCTGGTCGGTGCCACGGCGGCGGGTATCTCGCTGGGCTGGTTCTGGCGTCCGGTGCGCGTGTTGCTCATAGTGGTGGCGGCGCTGTCGCTGCTGGCGATTGCGTGCTATCAGGTGGATGGGCAGGGCAATCTTGCACAGGCCGAGCACGTGTTCTGGCTCAAGTATTTTCTGTCCAGCCAGACCGCCATCCTGTGGATGAGCCTGCTGTTTTTCATGAGCACCACGTTCTACTGGCTGGGCATGTTCGGCCCGGCGCGGGACGGCGCGGCGGCATCGCAGCAGGGCGGCACGATGGAGCT
>DATNBD010000154.1:0-2066 GCA_035572155.1 Rhodoferax sp. | reverse complement strand
CAGGTGGCTCAGGCCGCCACGCCTTCCTTCACCGTATCCGCCATGTCCGTGTAATCCTTGACCTTGTCAAAGTTCAGGTACTGGTAGATCTTGTCGCTGGCGGCGTTCAGCACGCCCATGTCGGCCATGTACTCGGCCTTGGTCGGGATGCGCCCTAACTTGGAGCAAATCGCGGCCAGTTCGGCAGAGCCGAGGTACACGTTGGCGTTCTTGCCCAGTCGGTTCGGGAAGTTGCGCGTCGAGGTGGAGAACACGGTGGCGCCCTCGCGCACCTGCGCCTGGTTGCCCATGCACAGGCTGCAGCCGGGCATTTCCATGCGCGCACCGGCGTTGCCCAGCACGCCGTAGTGGCCTTCTTCGCTGAGCTGCTTGGCATCCATCTTGGTCGGCGGCGCGACCCAGAGCTTGACGGGAATGTCGCGCTTGTTTTCCAGCAGTTTGCTGGCGGCGCGGAAGTGGCCGATGTTGGTCATGCAGCTACCGATAAACACTTCTTCGATCACGGCGCCCGACACATCGCTCAGCGTCTTGACGTCGTCCGGGTCGTTCGGGCAGGCCACGATGGGCTCGTGCACATCGGCCAGGTCGATCTCGATCACGGCGGCGTATTCGGCGTCGGCGTCGCGCGCGAGCAGCTGCGGGTTCGCGAGCCAGGCTTCCATGGCGGCAATGCGGCGCTTGATGGTGCGCACATCCGAGTAACCCGTCGCAATCATCCACTTGAGCATGGTGATGTTGCTGTTGATGTACTCGATGATCGGGGCCGGATTCAAGTGCACCGTGCAGCCGCCGGCCGAGCGCTCAGCCGACGCGTCGCTGAGCTCGAAGGCTTGCTCCACCTTGAGGTCGGGCAGGCCCTCGATCTCCAGGATGCGGCCCGAAAAGATATTCTTCTTGCCTTTCTTCTCGACCGTGAGCAGGCCGGCCTTGATCGCGTACAGCGGAATCGCATTGACCAGGTCGCGCAGCGTGACGCCGGGCTGCATCTTGCCCTTGAAGCGCACCAGCACGCTCTCGGGCATGTCCAGCGGCATCACACCGGTGGCCGCGCCGAACGCGACCAGGCCGGAGCCGGCCGGGAAACTGATGCCGATCGGAAAGCGCGTGTGGCTGTCGCCGCCGGTGCCGACCGTGTCGGGCAGCAGCATGCGGTTGAGCCAGCTGTGGATGATGCCGTCGCCCGGGCGCAGCGGAATGCCGCCGCGATCGCTCATGAACTCGGGCAGCTCATGGTGCATCTTCACGTCGATCGGTTTCGGGTAGGCCGCCGTATGGCAGAAGCTTTGCATCACCAGGTCGGCACTGAACCCCAGGCAAGCCAGGTCTTTCAGCTCGTCGCGCGTCATCGGGCCGGTGGTGTCCTGGCTGCCGACCGAGGTCATGCGCGGTTCACAGTAGGTGCCGGGGCGCACGCCCTGGCCTTCGGGCAGGCCGACCGCGCGGCCGACCATTTTTTGCGCGAGGGTGAAGCCTTTTTTCGTGTCGTGCGGGCTTTGCGGCAGACGGAACAGGGTCGAGACTGGCAGCCCCAGCGCTTCGCGCGCCTTGGCGGTCAGGCCGCGGCCGATGATCAGCGGAATGCGGCCACCGGCGCGCACCTCGTCGAACAGCACCTCGCTCTTGAGCTTGAATTCGGCGATGACTTTGCCGCCCTTCAGCGCCTTGCCTTCGTAAGGGCGCAGTTCCAGTTCGTCACCCATGGCCATCTGGCTGACGTCGAGCTCGATCGGCAGCGCGCCCGAGTCTTCCATGGTGTTGTAGAAAATCGGCGCGATCTTGTTGCCCAGGCAGACGCCGCCAAAGCGCTTGTTCGGCACGAACGGAATGTCTTCGCCGGTGAACCACAGCACCGAATTGGTGGCGGACTTGCGCGAGGAGCCGGTGCCGACCACATCGCCCACGTAGGCCACCAGGTTGCCGCGCGCGCGCAGGTCTTCGATGAATTTGATGGGGCCGCGCTTGCCGTCTTCCTCGGGCGTGATGCCGTCGCGCTTGTTCTTCAGCATGGCCAGTGCATGCAGCGGAATGTCGGGACGGCTCCAGGCGTCGGGCGCCGGGCTCAGGTC
>DATNBD010000153.1:0-10571 GCA_035572155.1 Rhodoferax sp. | reverse complement strand
ATCGTCCTGGTCAACAGCGGGCCCAAATACCCACCGAACGGGGCGGGCGAGCCTTCGACCTGCCCGACCGCAGCCGTCATCAGCAACGCGATCTTCGATGCTATTGGCGTGCGCCTGCGCCGCACACCATTTCGACCAGAGCGCGTCAAGGCCGCCATGGTTTGATATCAAGCGTTAGCGGGCCACGTTTCGAACGGTAACCACTGCAAATCTTGTTGAAGAAGTAGATCACCTCCCGTATAACCCCCAGTGGCGCTGCCCGTTCGGTGGCGGAACCTCTGGAGGTTTCCATGCCCGCACATGAACCCTTCGACCGCCGCCGCGCGTTGCTGGCCGGCGGCGCACTGGCCGTTGCCGCCGCCTTGAGCTCACATCGCGCCCTTGCGCAGGGGGCGGGTACCGGCAAGCTGCGCATCGGCGTCATTGGCTCGGGCCATATTGGCGGCACGGTAGGTGGTCTGTGGGTCAAGGCTGGCCATCCGGTGCTGTTTTCCTCGCGCCATCCCGATGAACTCAAGGATCTGGTGGCGGGGCTCGGTCCGCTGGCGCGCGCCGGCACCGTGGCGCAGGCGATCGCTTTCGGCGATGTGCTCCTCATCGCAGTGCCCTACGGTGCCCTGCCGGCGTTGGGGCGAGAGTACGGCGGCGCGCTCAAGGGCAAGATCGTGCTCGATGCCTGCAACGCCGTGGGCGCACGCGACGGTGCCATCGCCGACGAGGTCGAGCGCAATGGCGTCGGCGTGACCTCGCAGCAATACCTGCCCGGTACTCGGCTGGTGCGTGCGTTCAACACCATGTCCTACCGGATTCTTGCGCGCGAGGCGAACCGATCCGATCCGAAGATGGCGATCCCGATCGCCGGTGACGATACCGCGGCCGTGCAGGTCGCCGCCGGGCTGGTGCGTGATGCCGGCTTCGATCCCGTGGTCGTCGGCAAGCTGGTGGATGCCAGTCGCTTCCAGCGCGGCGGGCCGGGCTACGGCCAGTCCGTGAGCGCGGCCGAGCTCAGGCAAAAGCTGTCTCTGTCGCCATGAGCGCCGCGCCGGGCCGCCCTAAGCAAGCTCGCACCACAGTGCGCGGCACGAAGGTTGACCGATGATCTGGTTTCAGCGCCGGCTGCGGCGAGCAGTGCCGGCGACCCCTGCGGAGTTCGCGGCGGCGCTGTGGTCCTTTGCCTATTTTTTCGCGCTGCTGGCGGGCTACTACGTGCTGCGGCCGCTGCGTGACCAGATGGGCATCGCCGGCGGTATCCGGGCGCTGCCCTGGTTATTTACCGCGACCTTCGTGACGCTGCTCGCGGCGCAGCCGCTGTATGGCGCGCTGGTGGCGCGGCTGCCGCGCGCGCGCTTCATCCCGGTCGTGTATCACTTTTTCGTGCTGAACCTTGCGCTGTTTTGGCTGCTACTGACGCTGCATGTGGCGCCGGTGATCGTGGCGCGCGTGTTCTTCGTCTGGGTCAGCGTGTTCAACCTGTTTGCCGTGGCCGTGTTCTGGTCTTTCATGGCCGACCTTTTCACGAGCGAGCAGGGCAAGCGCCTGTTCGGCTTCATCGGCGCCGGAGGCACGGCGGGCGGCCTGCTCGGGCCGGTGATCACCATCGCGCTGTCGATGCCGCTGGGCCCTGCGAATCTGCTGCTCGTGGCCATCGTCTTTCTCGAGATCGCGGTGTTTTGCGTGTACCGGCTCGAGCGCAGCCTGGGCACGCCGCAAGGCCAGGCGCGCGGCAGGAGGCGCATTGGCGGGAGCGCGTTTGCAGCGCTGCCCGAGCTGATCCGCTCACCGTATCTGCTGGGCGTTGCCGCGTGGGTCAGCCTGCTGTCGTTCGGTGCGACCACCTTGTACCTGATCCAGGCCCATGTGGTGGCGCAGGCGGTGCACGGTGCCGGTGCGCAGACGCGCATCTTCGCCAGCATCGACCTTGCGGTGGGACTGCTGACGCTGGCGACCCAGGTCTTCGCCACCGGGCATCTGCTCAAGCACTTCGGCACCGGCGTGGCGGCAGGTGCACTGCCCGCGGTGTACCTGGTTGGCTTTGCGGTGCTGGCGCTGATGCCGGGCCTGGCCGTCGTCGTGGTGCTGCAGGTGGCACAACGCTGGATGAACTTCGCTATCGCCAATCCGGCGCGCCAGGTGTTTTTCACCGTGCTCGGGCGAGAAGAGAAATACAAGGCGAAGAACCTGATTGACGTGGTGGTGTACCGGGGCTCCGACGCGCTGTACGGCTGGGTGTTCAACACCGTGCAGGCACTGGGGCTGAAGATCGGTGCCATTGCGCTGGTGGCGCTGCCCGTGGCGGCCGGCTGGCTGGTGCTGTCGGCAGCGTTGGGGCGCACACAGGAGTACCGCGCGGCCCGGCTGGCCGTGCCTGCACCGGGAGAGTAACGATGAACCGCATGACTACCCATCTCACCCGCCGCGAATTTTCCTCCGCGCTCGCGGCCACGGCACTGCTGCCGCAGGCCGACCAGGCGCAAACCAGTGAGGCGCAGGTCATCATCACGCGCGCCATCCCCAGCACGGGCGAGCGCCTGCCCGTGGTGGGCCTGGGCACGGCCAGTGTATTCAACCGCGACGACGGGCCGACCCGGCACGCGGCGGCGCAGGTCGTGCAAACGCTGGTCGGCGGGGGTGGCCGGCTGATCGACACCGCGTCGACCTACGGCAATGCCGAGAGCGTGCTTGGCGGCCTGATCGCGAGCGCGGCTCTGCGCGACAAGGTGTTCCTGGCGACCAAACTGGAAGCGCCGGACGCCGCGGAACTGCAACATTCACTGGCGCGCCTCGAAATGGCGCAGGTCGATCTGCTACAGCTGCACAACGTGCGTGACGCGCGCCAGTCGCTAGGCCAATTCAAGTCGTGGAAGGCGCAGGGTCGGTGCCGCTACATCGGCATCACGTCCACCTACCACGGCGACTTTGCGGCGGTCGAGGCGGTGCTCGGGCGCGAAAAGCCGGACTTTGTGCAGGTCGACTATTCGCTCGACGACCGCGAAACGGAAAAGCGCATCCTGCCACTGGCGGCCGAAGTGGGGGCCGGCGTGCTCACGGCGCTGCCGTTCGGCCGCGCGCGCCTGTTCCGCGCGGTGCGCGGCAAGGAGATTCCCGCCTGGGCGCGGGACTTCGCGGGTAGCTGGGCGCAGTTCTTTCTCAAGTACCTGCTCGCTGACGAGCGCGTCACGGCGGTCATCCCCGGCACCTCGGATGCGGCGCACATGGCGGACAACCTGGGCGCCATGCGGGGCCGCCTGCCCGATGCGCAGCAGCGCCAACGCATGATCGACTTTGTCGGGACGCTGTAGCGACTTGTCGGTAACGAAAGTAACTTTGAGAAGACAATCCTGGCTCGATTCCACTACAGCGGGTCTTTGCCTTCGAATCAAATGGTGACGCCCTACCGACTCTATTACTGGCCTGGCATCCAGGGCCGCGGCGAGTTCGTGCGGCTGGCGCTGGAGGCGGCAGGCGCGGCTTATGTGGATGTGGCGCGTGGCAGCAGCAGTGCGGCCGGCGAAAAAGCGCTGGCTAAGCAAGGCCTGGCCGCCATGATGCAATACATCGAAGACGCCCGCGTCGCACGCCCGCCGTTCGCGTGCCCGTTCCTGGTGGACGGAAAACGGGTGATCGGGCAGACGGCGGCGATCCTGCTGCACCTTGGGCCGAAGCTGGGGCTCGTGGGCAAGAGCGAGATAGACCGATTGTGGACGCACCAGATTCAATTGACCATCGCCGACATGGTGGTGGAGACGCACGACACGCACCACCCGATCGCCAGTGGCCTGTACTACGAGGACCAGCGGGCCGAGGCGCTGCGCCGCGCGGCGGACTTTCGAGCGACGCGCCTGCCCAAGTTCCTGCAGTGGTTCGAGGCCGTGCTGGCGCGCAACCCGCGCAACGCAGGGCAACTGGCCGTGGGCAAGGCGCTGCACCTGGTGGGTGCGCGCCTCAGCTACGCGGATCTGTCGCTGTTCCAACTGGTCGAAGGCTTGCTTTACGCGTTTCCGAAAGCGGCGCGGCGTGCGCTCGGGCGCGCGCCGCACGTTACAGCGCTGCACCTGCAGGTGAGGGTGCTGCCGCGCGTGGCGGCCTATCTGCAAAGCGGGCGGCGTCTCGCGTTCAACGAGGACGGCATCTTTCGCCGCTACCCGGAATTGGACGGGTGATACCTTTTTGCTATTTTATTTATAGCTAAATGATGTTTCTGAATAAGGGCTAAAGACCTATTTCTCTCTTCAATGCGGGGCCACAGCACTGCGCCAGTCAGGTCAACGAGTAGGCGGCGGCTTTTGAGTGCCGTTGTCCGCATAGGTCGGCAGGTTCCAGTGGTACTGAAGCGAAAAGTAGCGCAGCCCGAAACATACCGCCATGGCGACCCAGGGGCTCCAGTCGGTTCCCCATCCGAGGGTGCTCGCGCCGACCTCGATCACGGCGCCCGCCAGGGCCGCTGAGGCATAGATCTCCCGCTGCAGGATCACAGGAACGCGCGTCAGCAGCACGTCGCGTATCACCCCGCCGCCGACCGCCGTGGTCGTCCCGAGCAGGATGGCCACTTCTGCATTGCAACCATGCAGCAGCGCCTTTTGCGCACCGGAAACCGCGAACAGGCCCAGCCCCACCGCGTCGAACAACAGCACGGGCTGCTTCAGCCGCTGCACCTGCGAATACGCGCCCAGGGTGACAGCCACGGCAGCGAGCGCCACCACCAGATAGCGCCAGTTGGCCAAGCCTGCGGGCGGAATGGCGCCGATGCACAGGTCGCGCACGATGCCGCCGCCGCACGCGACGCTGTAGGCAATCACGACGATGCCGAACAAGTCGAGGTTGCGCTGCTTCGCGGCAACGGCGCCGCTGAGGGCAAACGCGAAGGTGCCTGTCAGGTCGAGCAGGATGAACAGCGTGTGCCCGTTCATGGATTCAACTCCCAGGGTTTCGGGTGTGATGGACCCTGCGATTATGGTTGCAGCTTGTCGGGGCAGCGCACAACGGCTGGCCGTCAGCGTTGGACGGCGCCTTTCGCCACGGCCCGGCCCGGACTGCGGTGCCCCGCGCGAGCACCGCGCCGGCGCTCAGTCGGGCATGTTGATGACGCGTTCGTAGTCTTCGTCAACGTCTATGCCTTCCGGCAGCACCAGGCCTTCGTCGGGTTCGACAGGCAACTCGTCGGGCTCCTGGTCCGGCGGCAGGGTCGGGACGGCATCGGGTTTTGATCTTGGCATGAGGGATCTCCTGTTGAGCCGTGATCTTCGTCCTGCACCGTGTTCGATGGGTGGGTCCGGTGCTTGTTTGAATTCTAGTCCGCTCCAGCCGCGTTGCAGCCCGCCGCCGATGCTGCGGTTCCGCCACTCGGAGCGCGCTGGTACCATGGTCCATCCGAGTGACCGATCAGGAGAAATCGATGTTGAATTTCCGCCACGCCATGCGCGCCGGACTCGTGGCCGCCGTGGTCCTCGTCGTCGCAGGTTGCGCCACGGTCAAGCCCGAGCCCAATCTCGTCGCCTTCAGCACCACCCTGAGGGGTGGGAACGAGGTGCCGCCGGTCATGACGGATGCGACCGGCCGGGTTTACGCCGTACTGGACAAGAACAACCTGCTGCTGCGCTGGAAGATGACCTATACGGGGCTGAGCGGCCCGGCGACGATGGCGCACTTTCATGGTCCGGCAGCGGTGGGCGCGAATGCGAGGGTGCAAGTACCGTTCCAGCGCCCGATCACCAGTCCGTACGCGGGTCAGGCCACGCTCACGCCGCAGCAGGCTGCCGAGATGATGGCGGGCAAGTGGTACGTGAACATTCATACCCTCGCCCATCCGGGCGGTGAAATTCGCGGCTGGATGGTGGTACAGCAGTAGCTCGCGTCACCCGGCTTGCAGCACACGGGCGCGTCGCAGACGCCATTCACCGTCGCGTTCACCGTCGTACACGTCGTCCAGCGTGGTGCCCGTTTCGATCAGATGGGTGTCGAGCGCGACGCGGTTGTCGAACACGAAGCATTCGCCCTCCCAGTCCGCGGCTGCGCCTTGCATCTCGATGAAGTAATTGAGGATGCCGCCCTCCAGCTGATACACGGGCAGGCCCAAGCCCTGCATCCACGCGCTGGTTTTTTCGCAGCGTATGCCGCCGGTGCAATACATGGCGACGCGCTTCCCCTCTGCTTTCCAGATCTCGATATGGTTTTTCACGTAGTCGGGAAAGTCGCGGAAGTTTGCCACCTGCGGGTTGATGGAATTCCTGAATCGGCCCAGCCTGTGTTCAAAACTGTTGCGGTTGTCGATCACGATTACACCGTCTTCGTGGATCAGCCTTTGCCATTCGGCCGGGCTCACGTTGATGCCGGTACGGCAGGTGGCGTCGACGCCGTCGATGCCCAGCGGCACGATCTCGCGTTTTCTGTTGATCTTGAGCTTGTGAAAGGGCGGGGTGATGCAGCGGCTGCGTTTGAACTGCATGCCGCTGAACCTGCCGTGAAACCGGGGGTCTTGCAGCAGGGCCGCCTGGAACCGGTCCAGTACCTGCACGGAGCCCGCGAGCATGCCGTTGATGCCCTCCGGGGCCACGAGCACGCTGCCCAGCAGATCATGAGCGATTTCCCGCAAATGGGCCGCCAGTGTATCGGGGTCCTCTACGGGGACGAATTTGTAGAAAGCGTCGTGAAAAGTCTCGGCGGGGGCGGGTGGGTCAGAGCTCATGCACGTGACTTTATCAGTTGAGGGCGGCCGGGCAGGCCGCTTGGGGCGCGCGGATCAAACAGGTCTTCTTGGCTATGATGCTGGCCATGCATCTCCAGCTTTCTCCTCCTTCCGCAACTCTGTAATGCACCCGGCTTGACGCCGGGCTGCGCATGCGGTTGCGCCGTTCTCTTTGAATGGCGTCCAGCCTTGAGTTGACGCGTCTGCTCCCTTTTTAGGGCTGTAAGCCCTGGGGGCAGGCGCACGGACGGAGAAACCGATTCATGAAAACACGAACATCGGCCACCATGGCCTGGGGTGGCGTCCTGCTGGCGGGCGTCTTGTGGGGTGTGGGTGCGCTGGTCGCCCAATCCGTGCTGGCACACGGCATGCAACCGTACAGCCTGTCGCTGGCGCGTTTTGCGCTGGGTTTGCCGCTGCTTTGGTGGTGGCATTTTCGGCAGACGGCTGGCCGTCAAACGATTCGCGGAGTGTCCAGCGAATGGCAACATTTGCATTGGCGCGAGCGAACCCTGATTGTGGGGACGGGACTGGCCATGGCCCTCAACGTGACCAGCTGGTTTGCCGGCATCACCTACATTGGGGCCGCCTTGCCCACGGTCATTTCGATCTGCTCTGCGCCGGTGATCGTCGCGCTGCTGTCCGTATTGCGCGGCTACGAGCGTGCGAGCGGGCGACTGGCAGCGGCCCTTGCGCTGGCACTGGGCGGAGTCGGCCTGATCGTGATGCCTGCACAGACCTTGAGTCTGCCGCGAGACTATGCGGTGGGCCTGGCCTGGTCGTTTGCCTCCGCGGGCCTGTACTCGCTGGTGGTACTGGGCAATGCCCGCATGCCGGCACATGTGCCCGCCGTGACTGCGTCCGCCTGGAGCATGAGCGTGGCGGCCTTGTTGATGCTCGCGATGGCTACCCTGGATGGAGTGACCTGGCCGCAGGGCGGCACCGCGTGGCTGCAGGTGGGCTACATCGGCGTGTTCACCACCTCGATTGCCTATCTGGCCTTTGCCTGGGGCGCGCGCCGCCTGTCGCCGACGGCAACCGTCGTGGGCACGCTGATAGAACCGTTGGTCACGGCGCTGGCATCGGCCTGGCTCTTCAGCCAGCCGTTGACCGGGCGGCAATGCATGGGAGCATTGCTTCTTGGTGCGGCCATGCTGCTGCTGGGTTGGGGCAGGCGCGTTAATGCCTGAGCAATTGGAGTGTATATAATTGATATGTCATCTAATGATATATCATGCCTATGAGCCCCCCGAAGCCGTTACGCATCGACTACGTTCGCCGCCACTTCATGTCCCTGACGGCGCAGATGAACCGGCAATGGCGGCGTGTCATCGACCGGCAGCTGGAGCCTCTGGGCTTGACGGAAGCCACCTGGCTGCCATTGCTGCATCTGGCCCGCGCGGTACAACCGATGCGCCAGAAGGATCTGGCGGCGTCGCTGTCGCTGGACGGCTCCTCGGTGGTGCGTTTGCTGGACGGGCTGGAAGCCGGCGGACTGGTCGAACGCCGCGAGGGGGCGGACCGGCGCGCCAAAACCATTCACCTGACCCCTTTGGGGCAAACGACGGTGAAGCACGTCGAGGAAGTCGTCGGTGCATGCCGCGACGGCATCCTCGCCTGCGTGCCGGCCCGCGAGCTGGAACAGACGTTTCGTGTTCTGGAGCAGCTTGCCGAGGCAGTGTCTTCGTTGGAGGAGGAACGCTTGGCATGAAGCCGCTGTTACGCGCCGGCCAAAAGGCGCCGCTGTGGCTGCTGGTGCTGATCACCATCAGCGGCACGCTGGCCATGCACATGTTCATTCCCGCTCTGCCGGCCGCGGGGCGCGACTTTGGCGCCAGCGTTGCCGCGATGCAGCTGACGATCAGCGTGTACATCCTGGGGCTCGCGGGCGGGCAACTGGTGTATGGCCCGCTGTCCGACGCCTTCGGGCGCCGGCCGCTGCTGATCGTGGGGCTGGCCCTTTACGTGGTGGCGGGGTTGGCGGCCGCGGTCGCGACGAACGTGCACACGCTGGTCGCGGCCCGGCTGTTCCAGGCGCTGGGTGGCTGCGCGGGGCTGGTGCTGGGGCGCGCCATCGTGCGCGACACGGCGCCTGCGGGCGAGGCCGTGCGGGACCTGGCACTGCTCAACCTCGTCATGATGATCGGGCCGGGCCTGGCGCCGCTGCTGGGCTCCCTGCTGGTGGTGGGCCTTGGCTGGCGTTCCATCTTCGTGCTGCTGGCCGCACTCGGCGCGGCCACCTTCCTCTTCAGCTGGCGCCTGTTGCCGGAAACCGGGCGGCCGACCCATCGCCTGAACGCGGGCACGTTGCTGCGCGACTACCGATTGCTGTTGCGCTCGCCGTCGTTCGTGGGTTTTGCCGTGGGGGGTGGTTGCACGACCACCTCCATTTACGCCTTCATTGCGGCCGCGCCTTTCATCATCGCAACCCAGTTGCATCGTCCGTTGCCGGAAGTGGGGCTGGATCTGGGCTTGCTGATGCTGGGCATGGCGCTGGGCAATGCGATCACGCGCCAACTGGCCCCCTGGGTTGCCCTCGCGCGGCTGCTGGTCACCGCCAGCGCAGTGAGTGTTCTGAGTGCCCTTGCACTACTCGTGGTGGTCCTGCTGGGCGACCTCACAGTGACCGATGCGATCGGATTGATGTTTTTGTTCGCCGTCGGCGCGGGCGCAGCCAGTCCGGCGGCGCTGACGAAGGCATTGACCGTCAACGCGAGGCTGGTCGGGTCGGCCGCCGGCCTGTATGGATGCACGCAGATGGCGGTGGGCGCGCTGTGCACCTCACTGGTAGGCATTGGCTCCAGCCCGGCGTTGGCTTCTGCTGCAGTATTGACCGCGGCCGCCGCGCTGGGGCAAGTCGGCTTCTGGGTCGCCTCGCGACACGAGCGCACGGAGCCCGGTTCGTCGGGGCAGGGCGGGGTCCCTCGTGCCGAAGCGTCCTGAAGATGCGCTGCAAGGGCGCTTCGGCGTTCGGCGCGCTGCCTCCCGAGTCGCCCAGGAATTTAAGGAAAAAGAGGCTGTAACCCTTATCAGGATTACATAGGTAGCTACAAAAAATAAAGCATACAGTACGCTGCACGCGGGCCCTGCAACCCGGTCTATAGTGGGATCGGCAACAGTGGCACCACGGAGACCCGATGCAGCAAGACGAACAGGTCACCCTGATCCGGCGCGCACTGGCGTTGATCGACTCCCGCAGCAGCGAGCGCGGCGAGCCGGCCGTGAGCGCGGTGGAGCGCTACCTGGACCCGGCACGGTTTGCGCGTGAGGTGGAACACGTCTTTCGCCAGCACCCGCTGGCGCTGTGCCCCTCCGCATCGCTGGCCCAGCCCGGTGATTCGCTGGCCATCGACGTGGCGGGCCTGCCGCTGCTGCTGGTGCGCGGGGAGGGCGGGCAGATCAACGGCTTCGTCAACGCCTGCCGGCATCGCGGCACACGGCTGCAGCCACCAGGCCTGGCTCGGCCGCTTTGGCGCCGACCTGCGCCACTGGGGCTACGACGGCTGGGCGCCGTTCCACCAGCGCGAGTTTGCCAACGCCGCCAACTGGAAGATTCCATTCGAAGGCAACCTGGAAACCTATCACTTCCAGTACGCGCACCGCAACACCATTGCCGGCCTGTTCTACGACAACCTGCTGATGGCCGACCACGACCGGCAGCACCAGCGCATCTTCCTGCCCAAACGCAGCATCGAAATCCATGCGCGCAGTTCCTTGCATATGGGTGTATCCATCGGCACGGCCTTGCGCGGCTTTTCGCAGTAATGACAGCGTATTCTCAAGCGTTGGGGTCGAGCACGACGCGCCCTTGAATGACACCCCTGCGCATGGCGTCGAAGACCTCATTGACCTTCGACAGTGGGCGGGTCTCGATGCGGCAACGAACCTG
>DATNBD010000152.1:0-2448 GCA_035572155.1 Rhodoferax sp. | reverse complement strand
CGCGCCGAGGCATGCGGCGTCACCGTGATCTTCGGATGCCGCCAGAACGGATGCGCGGACGCGAGCGGCTCCGACGCAAACACGTCGAGCGTTGCGCCCGCGAGTTGGCCCGCATCGAGCAGCGGAATCAGGTCGTCTTCGACCAGATGCGCGCCGCGCGCCACGTTGATGAGATAGCCACCGGGTCGGCCCCCATTCAGCCGGCCCAGCGTGTCACGGCGCAGGATGCCGCGCGTCTCGGTGGTCAGCGGCAGCAGGCACACCAGCACGCGGCTGGCCGCGAGAAATGCGTCAAGCCCGAGCGCGCCGTCGAAACACTGGATGCCGTCGATCTGCTTGGGCGAGCGGCTCCAGCCGAGCACCGGAAATTCGAACTGCGCAATGGCCTTGCCGACACGCTCGCCGAGCACACCCAGGCCCATGATGCCGACCGGAAAATCGGCGCGCGCACGCGGGCGGCGATAGCTCCAGACGCCTTCGCGCGCGTCGGCCTCGTAGGCATCGAACTCGCGGAAGTGGCGGATCAGCGCATGGCAGACGTACTCCGCCATCTGCACCGACATGCCCGCGTCGTCCAGCCGCACGATGCGCGTGTGCGGCGGCAATCGCAGATGGAGCAACGCATCGACGCCCGCGCCGATGTTGAACAGGCCGCGCAACTGCTGCTGTTCGTCCAGGAATTGCTGCGGCGGCGCCCAGACCACCGCGTGGTCGGCCGGCGCGGCGCCGGGCGACCAGACCGTGACTTCAGCTTGCGGCAGTTCGCGGCGCAAGCCTTCCACCCAAGGTTCGGGATTGTTGTCGGTCAGGCAAACGGCGATTCGCATCGGCACCAGTTTAATCAAGCCTTGATGCGCAACAGCTCCGCGCCTTCCGTGACCTGATCGCCCGGCGCATACAGCAACTCTTCCACCGTGCCGTCGGCCGGCGCGGCGATGGTGTGTTCCATCTTCATGGCTTCCATCACCGCCAACGCCTGGCCCTTGCTGATCTTGTCACCGGGCTTGACCGCAAACGACACGACCTTGCCGGGCATCGGCGCGGTCAACCGGCCCCCATCGGCCTGGCCCACGCTGGCATGCGCCAGTGCATCTATCACTACGATTTGTGTAGCACCCAGCGCACAGAACACATGGGCTACAGCCTGATTCAGCCACACCTTGGCGGTCTGGCGCTGGCCCGCAAAGTCGACCCCGATGCCATCCGCCACGGGCACGAAGGTGAGTGGCCCGGCGGCACTGCCGACCTGCAGTTGCAGTGCGCCGTCGTGCAGGCGCGTCAGCACGGCCGTGACCGCCTCGCCATGAAACTCGAACTCGAAGCGGCGCGTGGCCAGGCCGTGCGCGCGCCAGCCGTCGCGCCGGGCCCAGGGGTCGATCCAGGCGCCGGTGGACGCCTGAGTCTCCAGGCCTTTCTCCTCCACCAGCGTGCGCGCAATGGCCGCGGCCGCCGCCAGTGGCAGGCCGACTTTTTCCTGCTTGAACAGCTTGGCTTCTTCACGCGGGATCAGCCCCGTGTCCAGATTCGCCTCGGCAAATGAGGGGGTGCCCACCACATACCGCAGAAACTGCACGTTGGTGTTGAGCCCGACGATATGGGTTTGCGACAGGGCCTCGTCCATGCGCGCCAGCGCCTGCTCGCGGGTGTCGCCATGCACGATCAGCTTGGCCACCATGGGATCGTAGAACGGCGAGATGGCGTCGCCCTGGCGCACGCCGGAGTCCACCCGCACCGGCGTGCCCACGCCGCTCATGTCCGCGCGCTCGAAGCTCACGTACGCAGGCAGGTCATACACGTGCAGCGTGCCGGTGGCGGGCAGGAAGTTGTTGTCGGGGTTTTCGGCGCAGATGCGCGCTTCAATGGCGTGGCCATGGATGCGCAGATCCTCTTGCCTGAGCAGCAGTTTTTCGCCCGACGCCACACGCAATTGCCACTCCACCAGATCGAGGCCGGTAATGGCCTCGGTCACGGGATGCTCCACCTGCAGCCGCGTGTTCATTTCCATGAAGAAAAACTCCATGGCCCCATCGGGTTTTTGCTCGACGATGAACTCCACCGTGCCGGCCCCCACATAGTTCACGGCGCGCGCGGCTGCCACGGCCGCCTCGCCCATCTGCCGGCGCATGGCCGCCGGCAAGTTAGGGGCTGGCGCCTCCTCCAGCACCTTCTGGTGGCGCCGCTGCACCGAGCAGTCGCGCTCGAACAGGTAGACGTAGTTGCCGTGCGTGTCGCCGAACACCTGAATTTCGATGTGGCGCGGGCGCTGCACATACTTCTCGATGAGCACCGCATCGTCGCCAAAGCTGCTGGTGGCTTCGCGCTTGCAGGAAGCCAGGGCTTCAGCGAAGTCTTTCGCCTTTTCCACCGCGCGCATGCCCTTGCCGCCGCCGCCCGCGCTGGCCTTGATCAGCACTGGGTAGCCGATGGCGTCGGCCTCGCGCTGCAGCA
>DATNBD010000151.1:0-10506 GCA_035572155.1 Rhodoferax sp. | reverse complement strand
GGTTTCGGCGTGATTTCTTTCTCAACCAGGTGCAGGGCGCCGCGCAAGCGGGAAGAGCCAGGTCGTCAGCACGAACGGTATGGTCGTCGCCTGCAGCCTCCACGGCCGCAGCAGCGCCGCGGGCACGAGCGTTGCAACGGTCGATGCCGCGGCGACGCCGCATGAAGAAAGGCCGGCATCAGCCGGCCTTTCGCGCAGTGCGGGCCAGGCCCGGCACGCGGATGTCACTTCAGGTGCTTGCCGATCAGGCCGGCCATCTCGAACATCGACACCTGCATCTTGCCGAAAATCTCCTTCAGCTTGGCGTCGGCGTTGATCATGCGCTTGTTGACCGCGTCCTGCAGCTTGTTCTTCTTGATGTAAACCCACAGCTTGCTCACTACCTCGGTGCGGGGCAGCGGCGCTGCGCCGACCACGGCTGCCAAGGCGGCGCTCGGGGTCAAGGCCTTCATGAACGAAGGGTTGGGCGTGCGCTTTTTGGCGGGCGCTTTTTTGGCCGCGGGCTTCTTAGCGGGAGCAGCCTTCTTGGCCGCTACCTTTTTGGCCGGGGCGGCCTTCTTGGCCGCGGGCTTCTTCGCCGCCGCCTTTTTGGCCGGAGCGGCTTTCTTTGCCGGTGCTTTTTTAGCCGGCGCTTTTTTCGCAGTTGCCATGATTGAATTTCCTTCTTGAAGTTGATTAATCACCAGCGAAAAACCGCTTCTCCACTGGCAAATCGAATGCTACTGGAGAAAAAGCCAGTTTCCTAGGGGAAAACGGGTTTTTCCCATAGGGCGTGTTGTTTTTTCCATGCAGGCTTTCGGCCTGTTTTCCCTCTGTGGAAGGCGAAATTTCGTATCCTTGGCGATGCGAGCCGGCCTAGAGCGTCCGATGCATCGCCCAAACAAGCTTCATCCATCGTTGAAAAGGCGCATCCCAATGACCCATTCCATTGCCACCTGCGATCTGTGCGACGCTCACAAGAGCGATGCGTCGGGCCAGTTCCGGGTGCTGCCACCCGTGTTCCGCAGCTACGGCGGCGGCACCCGTTTTGCTGGCCCGGTGGTCACGATCAGATGCTTTGAAGACAACTCGCTGGTCAAGGCCGCGGTGGACAGCGCCGGCGCCGGCCGGGTGCTGGTGGTCGATGGGGGCGGCTCGCTGCGCCGGGCCCTGCTCGGTGGCAACCTGGGCAATGCGGCCGCGCGCAACGGCTGGGCCGGCGTGGTGATCAACGGCTGCGTGCGCGATGTGGCCGAACTTGCGGTGCTCCAGATCGGCATCCGGGCGCTCGAGGCCATCCCCATGCCGCCCGAAAAGCGCGGCGAGGGCCAGCGCGATGTGCCGGTGCAGATTCAGGGCGTTTGGGTGCGACCGGGCGACTGGCTTTATGCCGATGAGGATGGCATTGTCGTCAGCGCCGGGGCGCTGATCCCGGCGTAATGCCCGCGCATTGCGCGTGCCGGCGTTGCGTGGACGCCGTCGCCTGCAGGGGCGCTAAATCTTCCCGGCGCGGCGTTTCGCCGGGTTGGTCAATTTGAGCTGCTGCCTCGTGGGCAGCGTTGCCAGCAATACGCCGACCAGCGCAATCGAGAACGCCAGCACCTGCGCGCCGCTCAAGGCTTCGCCCAGCACAAACACCCCGACCAGCGCGGCCGAGATCGGCAGCATCACGGTGAACACGCCGCCCAGTGCGGCGGGCACGCCCTTGAGGCCCGTCATCCACAGCCAGACCGTCCAGACGCTGGCGGCCAGCGCGTAGAACACCAGCAGCCCCCAGATGCCCGGGTGGACCGCGCCAAAGTCGAAATGCAGCGCCTGGTACAGGCCAATCGGCATCATCAGCACGAACCCCCACAGGTTGATCAGCGCGGTGATGCGCTTGGGCCCAAGCGCTCCGGTGAGCTTCTTGCCGATCACGGCGTAGGAGGCTTCGCACAGCACGGCGCCGACCACCAGCAGATTCCCGAGCCACGCCTTGTTATGCATCAAATTGACGCCTAGCCCTTGTGCAGTATCGCCAATATGCTCCGTCTTTGATAGTGCGAGCAAGCCAATGCCGAGCGCGGCGCAGGCCACGGCGGCCCATACGCGCGGGCCGATGCGCTCGCGCAGGAATACCCAGCTCATGAGCGCGATGGCGGCCGGAATCGAGGCCATGATGACGCCGGCCGAGACGGCGCTGGTCATGCTCACGCCATACAACATGCAGATGGTGAACATGAAATTTCCCAGGAACGATTCCAGGAAAACCAGTATCCGGGTTTGCGGGGTGAACCGCGGCTCGTCGGGCGGTTTCTTCAGCCAGTGCGGCATCGCCACGGCGCCGATTCCGAAGCGTATCCAGCCGAGCAGGAACACGGGCAGGGCGGCGACCAGCGGCTTGGACAGCGCGACATAGCTGCCCACCAGCGACATGCTGAGGGCGAGGCAACCGTAGGCGAAGAAACGGTGCGGGGCATGATGGGACGAACGCAAGGCAGTGACACGGCCAGAGGTGGACAAGCCCGCCATCATGCCCGAATGCGCCGGCGCACTGGTGTGAACCATGAATGCCTGTGGGCCCAGCGCGCCGGCCGAAACACGGTTTCATATATTGCCTGCGTCATTTCACAATGCGCATCGAAAGATGTTGCGTCGCAAAATAATTTCTCAATATGAGAATTTGAATTTTGTATCGTGAATGAAAATTTGTAATGTGTTGATTTTATTGATAATAAAAAATATCTTCTATAAGACATAAGAGTAAAACAAGTCTTGTATAAGAGTTAGAATCCAGGTGCCGACATCGACCCTGCCCCGGTATCGATGGCGCCCTTTTTCAATCAACCAACGGAGAGATCCATGCCGCAATCCCTGACCGAACAACTGAGCCGTGAACAGCAAGCTGCCGCCCTGGAGAAAGACTGGGCCACGAATCCGCGCTGGAAGGGCATCAAGCGCGGCTACAGCGCCGCCGAAGTGGTGCGCCTGCGCGGCTCGTTCCCGATCGAGCACACGCTGGCCCGCCGCGGTGCCGAAAAGCTGTGGGATCTGCTGCACACCGAAGCCTACGTGAATTGCCTGGGTGCGCTCACTGGCGGCCAGGCCATGCAGCAGGTCAAGGCCGGCATCAAGGCGATCTACCTGTCGGGCTGGCAGGTGGCGGCCGACAACAACTCCTACGCCGCCATGTACCCGGACCAGTCGCTGTATCCGGTGGACTCGGTGCCGACCGTGGTCGAGCGCATCAACAACACCTTCCGCCGCGCCGATGAGATCCAGCATTCCAAGGGCATCGATGCCACTGACAAGGGCTACATCGACAACTTCGCACCCATCGTGGCCGATGCCGAGGCCGGTTTCGGCGGCGTGCTGAACGCGTTCGAGTTGATGAAGGCGATGATCAAGGCGGGCGCCGCCGGCGTGCACTTCGAGGACCAACTCGCTTCCGTGAAGAAATGCGGCCACATGGGCGGCAAAGTGCTGGTGCCGACCGCCGAGGCGGTGCAAAAGCTGATCGCCGCGCGCATGGCGGCCGACGTGAGCGGCGTGCCGACCCTGGTGATCGCGCGCACCGACGCCGAAGCGGCCGATCTGCTGACCAGCGACTACGACGAGAACGACAAGCCCTTCCTCACCGGCGAGCGCACCGCGGAAGGCTTCTACAGAACCCGCAAGGGCATCGACCAGGCCATCTCGCGCGCCGTCGCCTATGCGCACTACGCCGATCTCGTGTGGTGCGAAACCGGCACGCCCGACCTGGTCTTCGCGAAGAAGTTTGCCGATGCCGTGCACAAGGTGCATCCCGGCAAGATGCTGGCGTACAACTGCTCGCCGTCGTTCAACTGGAAGAAAAACCTGGACGACGCGACCATCGCCAAATTCCAGAAGGAACTCGGCGCGATGGGCTACAAGTACCAGTTCATCACGCTCGCCGGCATCCACAACATGTGGTTCAACATGTTCGATCTGGCGCAGGACTACGTGGCGCGCGGCATGTCGGCCTATGTCGACAAGGTGCAGGAGCCCGAATTCGCGGCGCGCGAGCGCGGCTACACCTTCGTGTCGCATCAATAGGAAGTAGGGACCGGTTACTTCGACGACGTCACCACCACGATCCAGGGCGGCAAGTCCAGCGTGACGGCGCTGACCGGCTCGACCGAAGAAGAGCAGTTCCACTGAGCGTCTTTGACGCATCGCCCGCCGATTCGCCGGCGGGCCGATCAAGCCCGGTGTCGCAGGACCCGGGCTTTTTTGTGGCTCGCCTACTGAGCCGAGGCGACCTGATCGGGCGGGGCGACCTGTTGCACCGCGACTTCGCCCACGCCGCGCTTGAGCAGTCCGAGCTGAACTGCGGCAGCCCGGCTCAGATCGATGACGCGGTGTGCCATGTGCGGGCCCCGGTCGGTGATGCGCACCACCACGCTTTTGCCAGTGCTGAGCAGCGTCACACGGGCGTAGCTGCCCAGCGGGAGTTTGAGATGGGCGGCGGTCAGCGCATGCATGTCGAAGCGTTCGCCCGAAGCGGTGCGCCGGCCCTGGAAGCGAGGGCCGTACCAGCTTGCCAGGCCACGCTGCGCGGTCGGGGCCACCACCGGCGCGTCAGTCGCTACGACGGCATCGGAACTTTCGTTGCCCGCGGCCGGCAGGGCTGCGGCCGGTGCCTTCGCTGCCTTTATCGTCGGGGACGAGGGCGCCGCGACGGGAGCTTGTGCGACGTCGGGCCTCGGCGGTGCGCTGCTGCAGCCGGCCAGGGCCAGCGTCAGCATCGCAAGAACGGGGAGGGCGGATTTACGCATAGCGGGCGATGGTAACAGCCGTCCGTAGCCCGCCGACTGACAACCGGTTAAAATTGCAACCGAATACGCAGGCGAACCTGCCAACCCACAAGAGCGAGAAAGGCACCCCGGTTATGACACCGCGAACTACACCGACGAGGTTTACAAGCCAAAAGGGTCGCTAGTCCGCGCGCCCTGGGCGCATGCAGCTATAAAACTCATAGTAAGGCGCGGCATCGACCGCGCTTTGTTTTTTGCAAATTCAAACACCATGATTCACATCACGCTCCCCGATGGCTCGCAACGCGACTTCCCCGGCCCGGTCACCGTGGCCGACGTGGCGGCGTCGATCGGCGCCGGTCTGGCCAAGGCCGCGCTGGCCGGCAAGGTCGATGGCAAGGTGGTCGATACCGGCTTCAAGATTGAACAGGACAGCCGGCTCTCCATCGTCACCGCCAAGGACGCCGATGGGCTGGAGGTGCTGCGTCACTCGACCGCGCACCTGCTGGCCTATGCCGTGAAGGAGCTGTTTCCCGAGGCGCAGGTCACGATCGGTCCGGTGATCGAAAACGGTTTTTACTACGACTTCGCCTACAAACGCCCATTCACGCCCGAGGACCTCGCGGCGATCGAACGCCGCATGGCCGAGCTCGCCGCCAAGGACGAGTCGGTGACTCGCCGTGTGCTGCCGCGCGACGAGGCGGTGGCGTATTTCAAGAGCCTGGGCGAGCACTACAAGGCCGAAATCATCGCCGGCATTCCGGCCGGCGAGGACGTGTCGCTGTACCGCGAAGGCGGCTTCGAGGACCTGTGCCGCGGCCCGCACGTGCCCAACACGGGCAAGCTCAAGTTCTTCAAGCTCATGAAGGTGGCCGGCGCCTACTGGCGCGGCGACCACCGCAACGAAATGCTGCAGCGCATCTACGGCACGGCGTGGGCCACCAAGGACGAGCTGCAGCAGTACCTGCACATGCTGGAGGAGGCGGAGAAGCGCGACCACCGCAAGCTGGGCCGTGAACTCGACCTGTTCCACCTCGATGAACATTCGCCCGGCACGGTGTTCTGGCATCCCAAGGGCTGGGCCGTCTGGCAGGAGGTGGAGCAGTACATGCGCCGCGTGTACCGCGACAACGGCTACCAGGAGGTCAAGGGCCCGCAGCTGCTGGATGCCGGCCTGTGGGAGAAGACCGGCCACTGGGACAAGTACCGCGAGAACATGTTCACGACCGAGTCGGAAAAGCGCGACTACGCCTTGAAGCCGATGAATTGCCCGGGCCATATCCTGATCTACAAGCAGGGCATCAAGAGCTACCGCGATCTGCCGCTGCGCTATGGCGAGTTCGGTGCCTGTCACCGCAACGAACCCACCGGCGGCCTGCACGGCATCATGCGGGTGCGCGCCTTCACGCAGGACGACGGCCACATCTTCTGCACGGAAGACCAGATCCAGTCCGAATGCGTGGCCTACACCACACTGCTGCAGAAGGTCTACAAGGATTTCGGCTTCACCGAGATCATCTACAAGCTCGCGACCCGGCCGGAACAGCGCATTGGCTCGGACGAGAGTTGGGACAAGGCCGAAAAGGCGCTCGCCGAAGGCCTGCGCGCGTCCGGCTGCGAGTTCACGATCTCACCGGGCGAGGGCGCGTTCTACGGCCCGAAGGTCGAGTACACGCTGAAGGACGCAATCGGCCGCGAATGGCAGTGCGGCACGATGCAGGTCGACCCGAACATGCCTGAGCGGCTGGACGCCGAATACGTCGGCGAGGATGGCGCACGGCATCGCCCGATCATGCTGCACCGCGCGATCGTTGGCAGCCTGGAGCGCTTCATCGGCATGCTGATCGAACACCATGCCGGCGCGTTGCCCGCCTGGCTGGCGCCAGTGCAGGTTTCGGTGCTCAATATCACCGATGCCCAGGCTGATTACGCGCAAAGCGTGGTCAAAACGCTGAAAAATCAAGGGCTTAGGGTGAGCCTGGATCTGCGCAATGAGAAAATTACGTATAAAATACGGGAGCATTCGATGCAAAAGCTGCCCTACATCCTGGTCGTGGGCGACAAGGAGAAGGCAGCAGGTGCCGTCGCAGTGCGCGCCCGGGGCAATGCTGACCTCGGAGCAATGTCCCTCGATGCGTTCGCGCAAAAAATCGCAGATGACATTGTCAACAAGCGTTGATTGGCAGGTTTGCAATCGCTGTTTTTGATGAAAACAGCCGCTTGTCGGTGCGGATTGTGCGGTGTTAGCTACACGAGTTGTAGCAAATGATTTGAAGGATTTGAACTATCGCTACCGAATTTCGTGATCGCCGCCATCGTGAAGAGCGCAAGCACCGCCTGAACCGTGAAATCATGGCCCCGGAGGTTCGTCTGTCCGGTCCCGAGAACGAGCCTTTGGGCATCGTCAGTCTGATGGAAGCGCTGCGTATGGCGGGCGAACTGGATGTGGACCTGGTTGAAATCGTGGCCACGGCGAATCCGCCGGTCTGTCGTTTGATGGATTACGGCAAGTTCAAGTACCAGGAACAGAAGAAAGCAGCGGACGCGAAGGCCAAGCAGACCGTCATCGAGATCAAGGAAATCAAATTCCGGCCCGGGACCGATGAGGGCGACTACAACATCAAGATGCGCAACATCCGGCGCTTCCTGGCGGAAGGTGACAAATGCAAGATCACGCTGCGCTTTCGCGGCCGCGAGATCACGCATCAGGATCTGGGCATGGCACTGTTGCAGCGTATCCGCGACGAGTTGGTGGATCAGATCGTGGTCGAGCAGTTCCCCAAGCTCGAAGGGCGCCAGATGATCATGATGATCGCGCCGGCAAAGAGAAAGGCGGCTGCGAAGCCGGTGGCGGAAGCGCCGGCGCAACCCGCGGCTGCGCCCAGGCAGCCGGTGGCGGTGCAGCAGACGGCGTCGTCAACATAAGCAATTCGCGGCTTGCCGGTTTGGTCACCGGCAGGTTGCAGTGGCGACTTGACACTCGCCACAACAAGTGGCTCGGGGCCAACAAGTCTGCGTCGGTTCGCAGACGCCTCGCGAGCACAACGAAGAAGGAGCATTCACATGCCCAAAATGAAGACCAAGAGCGGCGCGAAAAAGCGTTTCCGTGTTCGTCCCGGTGGCACCGTCAAGCGCGGCCAAGCCTTCAAGCGTCATATCCTGACCAAGAAGACCACCAAGAACAAACGCCATCTGCGGGGTGCAACAGCAGTGCATGAGACCAACATGGGTCACATGGCACAGATGCTGCCAGGCGCTGGCATTTAATTCACACGACGAACAAGGAGTACACACATGCCTCGCGTCAAACGTGGTGTCACGGCCAGAGCCCGCCACAAAAAAGTTCTGACCCTTGCCAAGGGTTTCCGCGGCCGCCGCGGCAATGTCTTCCGCATCGCCAAAGAAGCGGTGATGAAGGCCGGGCAATATGCCTACCGGGATCGCCGTACCCGCAAGCGGGTGTTCCGTCAGCTCTGGATCGCCCGTATCAACGCCGCTGCGCGTGAATGCGGCCTGACCTACAGCCAGTTCGCCAACGGCCTGAAGAAGGCCGCGATCGAAGTCGACCGCAAAATGCTGGCTGACATCGCGGTGCATGACAAGGCCGCTTTTGCCAACATCGTGGAGCAGGTCAAGGCCAAGCTGGCTGCTTGAGTTCACGCCAACAGAAACAAGGGCTGGAGCTTGAAAAGGCACTGGCCCTTTTTCATTGACAAGAGGGTTTATGAACGAGTTGGATGCATTAGTCGAGAGCGCCAGGGCCGGCTTCGCGCAGGCCGCCACCCCTGCCGATCTGGAAAACGCCAAGGCCCGGTTTCTGGGCAAGTCCGGGCGCATCACCGAGCTGATGAAGGGCATGGCGGCGCTCGGCGTGGACGAGAAAAAGTCGCGCGGCGCGGCCATCAACCTGGCCAAGCAGGCGATCGAGGCGGCCTTGAGCGAGCGGCGCCAGGCGCTAGCCAACGAAGATCTGCAGGCGCAGCTCAAGGCCGAGGCGCTGGACGTGACCCTGCCGGGGCGCCAGCGCGGCCAGGGCGGTCTGCATCCGGTGTCGCTGACCTTGGAGCGCATCGAGGCGATCTTCGGCTCCATGGGCTTCGACGTGGCGCAAGGCCCCGAAATCGAATCCGACTGGTTCAACTTCACCGCGCTGAACACGCCCGAGGACCATCCGGCGCGCTCCATGCACGACACCTTTTATGTCGAAGGCGGCACCGAAGCGGCGCCCAACCTGCTGCGCACGCACACCAGCCCGATGCAGATCCGCTACGCGGTGCAGCATGTCAAAAAGCACCGTGCCCGTATTGATTCGGGCCAGGGTATGCCGGAAATCCGCGTGATCGCGCCGGGCCGCACCTACCGCGTGGACTCTGACGCCACGCACTCGCCGATGTTCCACCAGTGCGAAGGACTGTGGATTGGCGAGAACGTGAGCTTCAAGGACCTCAAGGTCGTGTTCACGGATTTTTGCCGCACCTTCTTCGAGAGTGACGACCTGGTGCTGCGGTTCCGGCCGAGCTTTTTTCCGTTCACCGAACCCAGCGCCGAAATCGACATCCAGTTCCAGACCGGGCCTCTGGCCGGGCGCTGGCTCGAAGTCTCGGGCTCCGGCCAGGTGCACCCGAACGTGGTGCGCAACATGGGGCTGGATCCCGAGCAGTACATCGGCTTTGCCTTCGGCATGGGCCCGGACCGCCTGACCATGCTGCGCTATGGCGTGAACGACCTGCGCCTGTTCTTTGACGGCGACATTCGTTTCCTGTCGCAATTTCAATAACAACAAGGGAACCCAAAGATGCAATTCCCGGAATCCTGGCTGCGCGAGTTCTGCAACCCGCCACTCACCACGCAGCAACTGGCCGAAACCCTGACCATGGCCGGGCTCGAGGTGGAGGAACTCAGGCTCGTTGCGCCGCCCTTCACCAAAATCGTGGTGGGCGAAATCAAGGAAGCGGTACAGCACCCGGATGCCGATCGCCTGCGCGTGTGCCAGGTCGATGTGGGGCAGGGCAGTCTGCTCAATATCGTCTGTGGTGCGCCGAATGCGCGTGTCGGCATCAAGGTGCCGTGCGCGCTGGTCGGGGCCGAGTTGCCGCCCGGCGAAGACGGCAAACCCTTCGTGATCCGGGCCAGCAAGCTGCGCGGCGTGGAAAGCCAGGGCATGCTGTGCTCGGCGCGTGAACTCAAGCTGTCGGAGGACCATGGCGGTCTGCTGGAACTGGCCGCGAGCGCCATCGTGGGCCAGGACATCCGTCAGCATCTCGACCTCGACGACACGCTGTTCACGCTCAAGCTCACACCCAATCTGGCGCATGCCTTAAGTGTCTACGGCGTGGCGCGCGAGGTGTCGGCGCTGACGGGCGCGCCGCTCAAGGTTCCGACGTTCCCGCCCGTGCCGGTGCGTCATCAAGGCAAGCTGCCCGTGAAGATCAGCGCGCCCGATTTGTGCGGCCGCTTCTCGGGCCGCATCGTGCGCAACGTCAATACCAAAGCCGCCACCCCTCAGTGGATGGTGGACCGTCTGGCACGCTGCGGCCAGCGCAGCGTGACGGCGCTGGTCGACATTTCCAATTACGTGCTGTTCGAGTTCAGCCGCCCGACCCACATCTTCGACCTGGACAAGATTCATGGCGGGCTCGATGTGCGCTGGGGCCGGCCCGGCGAGCAGCTCAAGCTGCTCAACGGCACCACCGTGACCGTCGATGACAAGGTCGGCGTGATCGCCGATGACCTGCAGCCCGAGTCGCTGGCTGGCATCATGGGCGGTGAC